>DASZIL010000202.1:0-6751 GCA_035949255.1 Beijerinckiaceae bacterium
AGCGTCGGCATGGGCAAGGCTCTTTTCGAGAACTTCGCCGCGGCGCGCGCCGTCTTCGAGGAGAGCGACGAGGCTTTGTCGGAGAAGCTTTCAGCCTTGATGTTCGACGGGCCGGAGGCTGAGCTCACGCTCACCCGGAACGCTCAACCCGCCTTGATGACCGTGTCGATGGCGGCGCTCAAAGCGCTGCAAAGCGAATGCGGGCTCGATCTTCGCCGCGACGTCACTTTCGTGGCGGGCCATTCCCTTGGCGAATATTCGGCGCTTTGCGCCGCGGGCGCCTTCGGCATCGCGGATGCGGCGCGGCTTTTGCGGCTGCGCGGCGAGGCGATGCAAAAAGCGGTCGCGCCGGGCGAAGGCGCGATGGCAGCTTTGCTCGGCCTTGACGCCGAAGCCGCCGCCGTCACCGCGGCAGAAGCCGCAGCCGCGACCGGAAAGGTTTGCGAAGTGGCAAATGACAATGCGCCGGGCCAGGTCGTGATCTCCGGCGCCAAGCTCGCGGTGGAGCGCGCCACCGAGATCGCGAAGGCCAAGGGGGCGCGCCGAGCCATGCTGCTTCCCGTATCCGCGCCGTTCCACTGCGCCTTGATGCAGCCCGCCGCCGAGGCGATGGCAAGGGCGCTCGCTGAGCGCCCTCCGGCCGCGCCCCTCGTCCCGCTCGTTTCCAATATGGAGGCCGAAGCGCTCACCGATCCTGCCGCCATTCGCGACAGCCTGGTCCGCCAGGTTACGGGCACCGTGCGTTGGCGCGAGAGCATCGCCCATATGGCCTCGCAAGGGGTGACGCGCTTCGTCGAGATCGGTGCCGGAAAGGTGCTCTCGGGGCTCGTGAAGCGGATCGTCGATGGAGCCACGGTCGTCAATGTCGGTCTCCCGGCCGACGTCGCGACCTTTTCCACAGCGACCGGAGCCGTGCTCGGATGACGAAAGCGGCTCGTTTCTGGCATTGGTGCCGTGAGATGATGCGTCGCGTCGACTTTCCTCAACGTCACTCGCCTTGAACAGCGCTTCGATCGGGAACTCTTCTCATGTTTGATCTCAGCGGGAAGACCGCGCTCGTCACCGGCGCTTCAGGTGGCATCGGAAGCGCCATCGCCCGCGCGCTTCACGCGCAAGGCGCAACCGTCGCCTTGTCCGGCACGCGGCGCGAAGCGCTCGAGGCGCTCGCAGGCGCGCTCGGCTCGCGCACCCATGTCTGCGCGGCCAATCTCGCGGATCCGGCTTCGCTCGAAGCCCTCGTGCCGGCAGCGGAAACCGCGCTTGGCTCGCTCGATATTCTTGTGAACAATGCCGGCGTCACGCGCGACAATCTCTTCTTGCGAATGAAGGATGCCGAATGGGACGAGGTGATCGCCGTCAACCTCACCGCCGCATTTCGGCTGTCGCGCGCCGCGATCAAGGGGATGATGCGCCGACGCTTCGGCCGAATCATCTCCATCACTTCCGTGGTCGGAACGACAGGCAATCCGGGGCAAGGCAATTATGCGGCCTCGAAAGCCGCGCTCACCGGCATGACGAAATCGCTCGCCGCCGAGGTCGCGAGCCGCTCGATCACCGTCAATTGCATCGCACCCGGCATGATCGCGACCGCGATGACCGATGTGCTCAACGAAAAGCAGCGCGAGAATCTGCTCGCCCGCATCCCGGCCGGCCGGCTCGGGACGAGCGACGACGTTGCGGCGGCCGCTGTTTATCTCGCCTCGACGGAGGCTGCTTATGTGACCGGGCAAACCATCCACGTCAATGGCGGAATGGCCATGATTTCATAGGTTTGAATGCTGTGGACACGGCTCCCGCCTGCCCCCGCCTTCCCCCTCGCCAGGGCCAACGGGATATGTTAGGAGCCAAGCCAATATGAAAGCTTGGCGCGACTCGGTTGAGACCCCAAGTCTTTCGCTTGAACCATTCGGACGGCAATGCACTGCGTCGGCATTGGCGACAACCGCGGGAATATAGGCGTAGAACGGATTTCGGCGGCCCCGGATCCCGTTGATACTGTGGCAAAGGATCAAACGATGAGCGATATCGCCGAGCGCGTGAAGAAGATTGTCGTCGAGCATCTCGGCGTTGAACCTGACAAGGTCACCGAGAAGGCCAATTTCATCGACGATCTCGGCGCCGACAGCTTGGATACCGTCGAGCTGGTCATGGCCTTCGAGGAGGAGTTCGGCGTCGAGATTCCCGATGATGCCGCCGAAACCATCCAGACGGTCGGCGATGCCATCCATTTTCTCGAGAAGGGCGCCGCGGAAAAAGGCAAGGCCTCCTGAGCCGCAGCGCCATCCGTCCGCGCATATGTGACCATGGCCGAATTTCAGCCTTCGCGCGCCGCGGCCGGGAATGGCTTGCGGCGTGTCGTGGTCACGGGTCTCGGCATGGTGACGCCGCTCGGTTGCGGCGTGGAGCCTACGTGGTCGCGTCTCGTCGTGGGCGAGAGCGGCGCGATCCGCCTCGACGATGTGATCGATGTCTCCGACCTGCCGGCGAAGGTCGCTTGTTGCATTCCGCGCGGAGAGGCGGCGAGCGGAGGCTACAATCCCGACGACTGGATGGAAGCCAAGGAACGGCGCAAGGTCGATGATTTCATCGTCTACGCCATGGCCGCGGCTCGCCAGGCGCTCGATCATGCGAAATGGCATCCATCTACCCATGAGGATCAGACGCGAACGGGCGTGCTGATCGGCTCGGGGATCGGCGGGCTCGCCGGCATCAGCGAAGCGGCGGTCACGCTGAAAGAGAAGGGCCCTCGTCGCATCTCGCCTTTCTTCATTCCCGGGCGCCTCATCAATTTGGCTTCAGGCTATGTGTCGATCGAGTTCGGCCTCAGGGGGCCTAATCATGCGGTCGTCACGGCCTGCTCCACGGGAGCGCATGCGATCGGTGATGCGGCGCGCCTGATCGCGCTGGGTGATGCCGAGGTGATGGTGGCGGGAGGAACCGAATCGCCGATCAACCGGCTTTCGCTCGCAGGCTTCGCGGCTTGCCGTGCCTTGTCCACCAGCTTCAACGATGAACCCAAGCGTGCATCGCGCCCCTATGACGCGCAACGCGACGGCTTCGTCATGGGCGAAGGCGCGGGCGCCGTGATCCTCGAGGAGCGCGAGCATGCGCTGGCGCGCGGCGCACCCATCCTCGCCGAGATCATCGGCTATGGGCTCTCGGGCGATGCTTTCCACATCACCTCGCCGGCCGCGGATGGCGATGGCGCCTATCGCTCGATGGCGGCTGCCCTCAAGCGGGCCGATATCGCCGCGGCCGATCTCGACTACATCAATGCGCATGGGACCTCGACGCCGCTCGGCGACGAGATCGAATTGCACGCGGTCGAGCGGCTTCTCGGCAACGCGGGCGCGTCGGTTGCCATGTCGTCCACCAAATCGGCCACGGGGCACCTCCTCGGCGCGGCGGGAGCCATCGAGGCGATTTTCTCGATTCTCGCGATTCGCGACGGGATTGCTCCCCCGACGATCAATCTCGACAACCCTTCGGTCGAGACGGCGATCGACCTCGTCCCCCATGTCGCGAAACGGCGCAAGATCGATGTTGCCTTGTCGAACTCCTTCGGCTTCGGAGGGACCAACGCGTCGGTCATCTTCCGTCGACATTCATCGTGAGCGCAAAACTGCTTCGAGCCGCGACGCTTCGGGGCGGAGTTTCGCCACATTGAATGCCTATCAACTGGGCATGCCAATGCTGCTTCGCGCCCGCCGGATGGGCTCGCGTAACGAGGATGCATGATGACGAGTGACGCCGAACCCGGGGCGCTCACCTCGAAATCCCGTTCCGGGCTCGTGGGCGCCTTTCGACGCGCGCCCAAAAGCGCGCATGACGCGATGCAGCCTGTCGTGCCGCCACCGCCGCCCGAGCAGAGGAAACGCGAACACGGGCGCTTCGTGGTCATCGGCAGCGCCCTCTTCACCTTGGTGATGCTCGCCATGGGACTCGCCGGCACCGGCATTCATTTCCTGGCGACGAGGCTCCATGCGCCAGGCCCCCTCGACGTGGACAAGGCCGTGGTCATCCGGGGCAATAGCGCCTCGGAGATCGCCGATACCTTGTTGAACGAACGCGTGATCGACAACGGCCTAGTCTTCTCGATCGGGGTGAGGATGCTCGGGGTCGATCAGCATCTGCACAAGGGGGAGTTCCTCTTCCCGGCCAAGGCGAGCGTCGAAACCGTGATCGACACCCTCGTCGAAGGCAAGACGATCGATCGCTTCGTCACCATCCCGGAAGGCAAGACGAGCGAGGAAGTCGTCGCCATCTTGAGAGCCGATGAGGACCTCTCCGGAGACATCAAGGAGATCCCCCGCGAAGGGACCTTGCTTCCCGATACGTATAAGATCACGCGCGGCGACCAGCGCGC
This sequence comes from Beijerinckiaceae bacterium, assembly GCA_035949255.1. Taxonomy (GTDB): domain Bacteria; phylum Pseudomonadota; class Alphaproteobacteria; order Rhizobiales; family Beijerinckiaceae; genus GAS188. The sequence goes on from DASZIL010000202.1 coordinate 4,367, forward strand.
GAAGATCCTGGCCTGGATGGCCGATGCCGAACGCACCGCCCTCAACGATATCTGGAAGCGCCGCTCGGCCGATCTGCCCATTCACTCGGCACAAGAGCTCGTCGTCCTGGCCTCGATCGTCGAGAAGGAGACGAGCAAGGCCGATGAGCGTCCGCGCATCGCGGGCGTCCTCCTCAACCGCCTGCAGAAAAATATTCGCCTGCAGTCGGATCCAACGATCGTCTATGGGTTGACCGGCGGCAAGGGGCCGCTCGGCCACGGCCTCACAAAAGATGAAATCGCAAAGCCGACCCCTTACAACACTTACACGATCGACGGTCTTCCTCCGGGCCCGATCGCGAATCCGGGGCGCGCCGCGATGGAAGCGGTCGCCAATCCCTCGCGAACGAAGGAGTTCTATTTCGTGGCCGACGGCGCGGGAGGCCATGTCTTCGCCGAGACGCTCGACCAGCATCTGCACAATGTCGCGCGCTGGCGGCAAATCGAGTCGGATCGCGCCGCCGCGAGCGCGGCAGCAGCGGTAAGCGGAAACCCGCCGGGCACGGCCTCGCAGCTGCCCCCGCCTTCCGTGCCGAGCTTCGCCGCCCCGCTCGCACCCGGCCTCGGCGTTCCCGCGTCGACGGCCTCCCCACCGGCCGCTCCTGCCAAGGGACAAAAGCGCGGCGCCAACACGCCGGCGTCGAACGGGCGCTCCTTGCCCCAGGCGGCAAACGCACTCACCGCGCCGGATGCTTCGGCGTCCGCCGGGACTCTCGCTTCGATGCCGCTGACCGCTGCCATGCGCGCCAAGTTGGAGCGGGATGCCGCGGCCGCTGGCCTCAAGCTTCGGACGAACTCGGACCCGTCCGCGGGCGCCGCAGTCGATCCGAGCACGAATTCGGACGGAACGGGCGCCTCCCTCACCTCTTCTGATCAGGGTTCAGCCGCTCCCAGCGGCGCGCCCAGGCGTCCAATCGCCTTCGACGCGGTTGCAGGCACCGCGAAGGATCCGCTCAACAACAAGACCTTCGATCTGAATTCTCCGAAGACCGTTCCCAACCTGAAATAGCCAAAACGGCGCGCTCCTCGCGGGTCAGGGAAGGCTCTCAGGAGCCGCGTCCTCCCCTTCTGCGCATGCTGCTTGCGAATATCGGCACCGACGCCTCCGCGCTCGTGCCCTGTCTTGCGACATCTTGATCCCGAAGCTATCAGCGAGAGCGGGCCGTCTTGCGAATCGATCTCTGCGGGTCAAACCATGTCGTTGCAAAGCATGACCGGATTCGCCCGCGAGACGGGCAGCCACGGCCCCTGGCGGTTCGCCTGGGAGATCCGCAGCGTCAACGGGCGCGGCCTCGAGGTCAAATTCAAGCTACCGACAGGTTTCGAGGCTCTCGCCGAGCCGCTGCGGCGCGCGGTGGCGGGCAAGCTGCAGCGCGGCTCGGTGTTCGCCGCGCTCGGCGCTACTCGAGAAATGCAAGCCGGCGCCTCGCCGGTCAACGAAGCGCTCCTTGATGCGCTTGTCGGCGCTGCTGCGCGCGCCGCGCTGCGCCATGGCCTTCCGCCACCGGAGATCGCCCCGCTTCTTGCACTGCGTGGCGTCGCGGGAGGTGATGAGACGGGTGAGAGCGAAGAAGCACGCGACGCGAGCTCTTCCGCCTTCACGGCCGTCTTCGCCGTGGCGCTCGAGGCCGTGGTGCGCGCGCGCGCCGAGGAAGGCGCGAGGCTGGAAGCCGTGCTCGCCGCGCATTTGGCGGCGATCGAGCGCCTCACCGATGCCGCCGACGCCTGCCCCGCCCGTCAGCCGGCCGCCGTGCGCGAACGTCTTGCGAAGCAAGTGCGTGAACTTCTCGATGTCTCCGGCAGCTTCGATCCCGACCGCCTGCATCAGGAAGCCGTCCTGATCGCAAGCCGCGCGGATGTGCGCGAGGAGATCGATCGTCTCCGCGCCCATGTGGCGGCGGCGCGCGAGCTTCTGGCGAAGGGAGGCGCGATCGGGCGACGGCTCGATTTCCTGGCACAGGAGTTCTCTCGCGAGACGAATACGCTCACCGCGAAAGCAAATGACGTGGCGCTGTCACGCATCGGCCTTGAGCTGAAATCGGTCGTGGAGCAATGGCGCGAGCAGGTGCAGAACGTCGAATGAACTCCGCGCCGCGACCTTCGAGCGAAACGAAGCCGCCTTCCCGTCGCGGGCTCATCCTCATCATCGCTTCGCCCTCAGGGGCGGGAAAATCGACGCTGAGCCGCCTCTTGTTGCAGGCGGATGACAAGCTCACGCTTTCGGTCTCCGTCACCACGCGGCCACGCCGGCCGAGCGAGGTGGACGGCATGCATTACCACTTCATCGACAAGCGCCGTTTCGAGGCGTTGCGCGAGCGCGGCGAGCTCCTCGAATGGGCGCAGGTG
>DASZIL010000203.1:0-14023 GCA_035949255.1 Beijerinckiaceae bacterium
CGAGCCCGCAAAAGCCGAGAAGGCTTCGAAGCCGAAGGTCAAGAAGGCCGATGAAGAGCCGCAAGCCGAGGCGAAGCCGCAAGCGGCGGCGCCCGCGGGCGACCACGACCATGCCGGCATCGCGGTTAATGCCGCCGCCGCCGTCGCGGCCGCCAAGGCGAAGGGCATCGACACGAAGAAGTTCCAGCCCCTCGAGCAGGCGATCGGGAAGGCCGATGATCTTAAGCTGATCTCGGGCGTTGGCCCTGCGATCGAGAAGAAGTTGAACGCCGCCGGCATTTGGCACTATTGGCAGGTGAAGGCTCTTTCGGATGAGGATATCGCCCAGGTCGAGCAGCAGGCCGGCGTCAAGGGTCGCCCGCATCGCGACGACTGGACGGGACAGGCGACCGATCTGATGGCCGGCAAGGGGCCGCGACCGAAATCTTGAAATCGCCGTCCTGACGGCAAGCATTGAGGCCGGTCTCCGGCCATTTCGAAGGTAGGAGCACAGCATGGCTCACAAGAAAGCAGGCGGTTCGTCGCGCAACGGGCGCGATTCGGAATCGAAACGCCTCGGCGTGAAAAAATTCGGCGGCGAGGAAGTGGTCGCCGGCAATATCATCGTGCGCCAGCGCGGGACCAAGGTGCACCCCGGAGCCAATGTTGGCCTCGCCAAGGATCATACGCTCTTCGCCCTCAGCGCGGGCCGCGTGACCTTCGGCATGAAACGAGGCCGCTCGACGGTCGCCGTGATTGCCGCCTCGCGAGCGGCCGAATAACCGGCGGAAACCATGTCCGCCGGCCCGTCGAACCGGGACCTGGCGGACAAGAGCACGGCTCGAAGGAGTCAAGCTCCAAGCCCAGGAGGGATCGACGGGAAACCATCGATCCCTTTTTTTGCTTGGAGCTGCCGATGCGTCCGGAGACATTATCGAGCCCGATAACGACAGCGCGTCTCCTTCTCGAACCCGTAAGAAGCGATTTCGCGCAAGGCCTGTTCGAGCACATCAATGACTGGGAAGTGATGCGCTGGCTCGCTTCCCCGCCTTGGCCCTATTCGCTTGCCGACATGCACGAGTGGATCGCGCGGTCAAACACGGCGCGTGCCGCTGGGCGCGACGCCGATTACGCGATCACCGTCGACGGCATGCCCATCGGCGTGATCGGCATTACCGGGCTCAAGGTCGGTCCCGTGCTCGGCTATTGGCTGGCGCGGCCTTTCTGGGGTCGCGGCTTCATGAGCGAGGCGGCCGCCGCGCTCCTCGCGGATGTGTTTGGGAATGGGCAAAGCTTCATCGCTTCCGGAATTCTCGAGGGCAATGCGGCTTCCTTGCGCATTCAGCACAAGCTCGGCTTTCGCGTCGTGAACGAGCGCTTCATCCATGCGCGGCCCCATGGCCGTCCCATGCCGCATGTCGACACGGTGCTCGGACAAGCTAATTGGGCGCAAACGCGGCGCGCCGCTTGAGCGCCCCCGATGCGCGCTTTTCACCACGCTCAAAGGGGTGCCGCCGAGGCTGAGCCGCGTCATGTTAGCAGTGCTGCCATGCGCTCGTCCGATTCGTCGCGCGCGGGCGTGGGCTTAGAGATGAATTCGATGGCTGAGGTGAGCATCCGAACGAATGTGATGGCCGAAAGCGGTGCCCGAACCGCTGCGAAAGGGCTCGCGCTTGGCGTGCTCCTCGCGGTGAGCTTCTCGCATCTGATGAACGACCTCGTGCAGTCGCTTATTCCCGCCATCTACCCCATTCTGAAATCGTCGTTCGATCTCGATTTCGGACAGGTCGGCCTGATCACGCTTGTCTTCCAGCTCACGGCCTCGTTGTTGCAGCCCGTGGTCGGGCTCTACACCGATCGCAGACCGATGCCGTTTTCGCTCGCGATCGGCATGGGATTTTCACTTTTGGGTCTCGTTCTTCTGGCCTTTGCCTGGAGCTTCACCACTTTACTGATCGCGGTCGGCTTCGTGGGCTGCGGCTCATCGGTGTTCCACCCCGAATCTTCCCGTGTGGCCCGCATGGCCTCAGGCGGGCGGCATGGGTTCGCGCAATCCCTCTTCCAAGTCGGCGGCAACACCGGCGCGGCGCTCGGCCCTCCGCTCGCCGCCCTCATCATCCTGCCGCACGGCCAGCGAAGCGTCGCCTGGTTCTCCGTCGCGGCGCTGATCGGGATTGTCGTCCTTTACCGCGTCGGCGTCTGGTATCGGACGCGGCGCCTGGCGACAGCCGGACCTAGCGGTTTCCCCCTGCCTTCACCACTCCTCTCCTCACGCAAGCTCATGCTGTCGGCGCTCGTTCTCACGGCGCTGATGTTCTCGAAAGCCTTCTACACGGCGAGCTTCACGAGCTATTACACCTTTTATCTCATCGACAAGTTTCATGTGAGCGTCCGGGAATCCCAACTCTATCTGTTCTTGTTTTCGGCTGCGGTCGCGGCCGGCGCCTTGATCGGGGGGCCGGTCGGTGACCGCTTCGGCCGCAAATTCGTGATCTGGTTTTCGATACTCGGAGTCTTTCCTTTCACCTTAGCGCTGCCCTATGCCAATCTGTTCTGGACGGCCGTGCTCACGGTGCCGATCGGCATGATCATGGCGTCGGCTTTCTCGGCGATCCTGGTCTATGCACAAGAGCTTGTCCCGGGCAGGATCGGCACGGTGTCCGGCATTTTCTTCGGCGTCGCCTTCGGCCTGGGTGGCCTGGGAGCCGGCGTTCTCGGCGCCGTCGCGGACCGCACCAGCATCGGCTTTGTCTACCAAGTCTGCGCCTATCTGCCCTTGATCGGGCTTTTGGCCGCTTTCCTCCCGCATATCGAAACTCGGGCATCCCTCGTCAAGCCGCGCTGACGGTCCTGCAAAAATCACATTTGCACGGCATTTTTGGTTGCGTGCAGGCTGTTTTTCAAGCGCTCCGGCGGAACCGTTGAGGTTCGCCGCGCGTTAGAGGGAGGGTGGGCTGTGCGCATGGAGGGTCGATGCCGAGCACCAGCGCGGATGAATTCCAAGACGGGCTGAAAATCGAGCGCACCGCGCTCTTCCTTGACGTCGACGGGACCCTCCTCGATCTCGCGCCGAGACCAGGCGCGGTATTCGTTCCTCCATCGCTCATCGATTCGCTCGCCAGGGCTGACGAAGCGCTCGGGGGCGCTCTCGCGCTCGTCAGCGGCCGCTCCATCGACGATCTCGACCGCCTTTTCTCTCCGCTTCAGCTGCGCGCAAGCGGCGTGCACGGCGCCCAGACTCGCTTCTCCCCGAATGACCGGAGAGAGGCGGATGAGGAGGCTGAAGGCCTGCCGCGCAAATTATGGATGGCCCTCACGGAGGTGCTCTTCGATTTTCCCGGCACTTTCGCGGAGAACAAGCGCTACAGCTTCGCCGTGCATTACCGAACGGTGCCGATGCTGAAGCAGCGGCTGCGCGAGGCTCTGCAACGCTTGATTGCCGCACATGCCGATCTGCGACTCGACATGATCCATGGCCACAGCGTTTTCGAAATCAAGCCGCACGGCTTTGACAAGGGCAAGGCGATCAAGCGCTTCATCGCTCGCGAGCCTTTTCTCGGCCGTGTCCCGGTTTTCATCGGCGATGATGTAACCGACGAATCGGGCTTCGCTACTGTCGTCAGTTGCGGCGGCCATGCCTTTTCGGTCGGCCACGAGAGGCCCGGCGTCAGCTTTGTCTTCCCAACACCCGAGAATGTGCGCCACTGGCTTGCTCGGTTCGGTCAGCGACGAGCCTCGATATGAGCCTCGATGACCGGGGACATGATCTTGACCTTGCGTTGATCGGCAATTGCCGGGTGGGGGCGCTCGTTGATCGACACGCCCGCATCGTCTGGTGGTGCTTTCCGCGCTTCGATTCGGATCCGATCTTCTCGCATCTTCTCGCGGGCGATGAAGAGAAGGGATTTTCCGACATCGTGCTCGCCGACTGCGTCGACACGACCTCCCAATACGTGCGCAACACAGCCATCGTCGAAACCGTCCTGACGGATGCGCGCGGCGGGCAGGTGCGCGTCACGGATTTCGCGCCGCGTTTCGAGCATTACGAACGCACCTTTCGTCCGCCGCAGCTCATCCGCCGCATTGAGCCCATCGCCGGACTTCCTCGAATCGCGATCAGGGTTCGTCCGACCTACGCCTACGGGCGTCCCGTCACCGAATATGCGCTCGGCTCGAATCACATCCGCTATATGGGCGGATCGGAGATCATGCGGCTTTCGAGCGACGCGCCCCTCTCCTACATCGTTGCCGAGACCACTTTCGCCTTGACGCGGCCGGTCAGCGTCGTGCTGGGCCAGGACGAGCCCTTCCGCAGCGCCATCGACGCGACGAGCCGCGAGTTTCTCGACCGCACGCGCGACCATTGGCTCGGATGGGTGCGCCATCTCGGTGTTCCGTTCGAATGGCAATCGGCCGTCGTGCGTGCCGCGGTCACGCTGAAGCTTTGCAGTTTCGAGGAAACAGGAGCGATCATTGCGGCCCATACGACCTCGATCCCCGAGGCCTCGGGCACCTCGCGAAATTGGGACTATCGCTATTGCTGGTTGCGCGACGCTTTCTTCGTCATCGACGCCCTCAACCGTTTGGGCGCCACCCAAACGATGGAATCCTATATCAACTACATCACCACGATCGCGGTCGAGGATGTCCATCCGCTTCAGCCCGTGCACGGCATCGTGCCTTTCACCCCACTTGATGAAGTCATCGCGACCGATCTCAAGGGGTTTCGCGGGCATGGGCCGGTGCGCGTCGGCAATCAGGCAGCGACGCAAGTTCAGCACGACGTCTATGGAAGCGTGGTGCTCGGCGCAACGCAGATGTTCGTCGACGAGCGCCTTCCCAAGATGGGCGATGAGGCGCTGTTCAGGCAGCTCGAGCTTCTGGGCGAGCATGCGCGGCGCGTCGCCCTGAAGCCGGACGCCGGCATTTGGGAATATCGGAGCCGGGCACGCATCCACACCTACTCGGCCACGCTCTGTTGGGCAGCCTGCGATCGACTGGGCCAGATCGCGATGCGGCTCGGCTTGAACGAGAGAGCGCAATATTGGAGCACGCATGCGGGCGCGCTCAGGGCGCAGATCCTGCAATGTGCGTGGGATGCCAAGCGTGGCGTGATCACCGGTGCCTTCGGGCATGACGATCTCGACGCCAGCGTGCTTCTGTTCGCGGAGCTTGGCCTCTTGGCGCCGGGCGACGAGCGCTTCATTCGCAGTTGTGACGCCGTCGGTCGCGAGCTGATGCGCAACAACCGCATCATGCGCTACACGGCCTCGGATGACTTCGGCGCGCCGGAGACGGCCTTCCTCGTGTGCAATTTCTGGTACATGGACGCGCTGGCGACGATCGGCCGCCGCGAGCAGGCACGCGATATGTTCGTGGATATCCTCAATCGGCGCAATGCCTTCGGCCTGCTCTCCGAGGATATCCACCCGATCACCGGCGAGCTTTGGGGCAATTTCCCGCAGACCTACTCGATGGCCGGCATCATCAACACCGCGATGCGGCTCTCGGCGAGCTGGGAGGGCGCATGGGCACGCGCCTCATCATAGTCTCGAACCGCGTGGCGGTTCCCGTTGCTGGAGGCAACCTGCCTCCTGGAGGCTTGGCGGTCGCGGTGAAGGCAGCCTTGAAGAACCGCACCGGCTTGTGGTTCGGCTGGAGCGGCAAGGCGCAGGACGAGACCGATAGCGAGCCTCGTATCATCGAGCGCAACAAGATCACCTATGTGGTGATCGATATCTCGACGCATGATTTCCAAGAATATTACAACGGCTTTGCCAATCGCGTCTTGTGGCCGATCTTGCATTACCGCGTCGATCTTGCCGAATTCTCGCGTGCGGATCTCTCAGGCTATATGCGCGTCAACCGATTGTTCGCCGACAAGCTCGGCGAATTGATCGAGGAGGATGACGTCATCTGGGTGCACGACTACCACTTGATGCCGCTCGCCAAGGAATTGCGCGCGAGAGGCCACGCGAACCCGATCGGCTTCTATCTGCACATCCCCTGCGCGCCTCCCGACATTTTGATCGCACTGCCGCGCCACCAGGAGATCCTGGGCAGCTTGAGCTTTTACGACCTCGTTGGATTCCAGACGGAAAACGATCGGGACAATTTCAACCACTATCTCGCGAGCCACGGCGGCCAGCCCGGACGGGACGGGACGACCTTGACATTTGATGGCAGACAGGTTCGCACCGGCGCGTTCCCGGTCGGCATCGAGACGGCCGCTTACGCACGGCTTGCGCGCAATGCCGCGCGCTCGGCCTTCGTCCGCGAGATCGAAGAGAGCCTTGCGGGTCGCAAGCTCGTGCTCGGCGTCGACCGGCTCGACTACTCGAAGGGCATCCTGCACCGCATCAACGCCTTCGACCGCTTCCTCGAAATGAACCCGGATTGGCGCTCGCGTGTCACCTTCCTGCAAATCACCCCGCGCAGCCGCGCCGACATTCAGGAATATGCGGCGATCGAGGATGAGGTTACGACCCTCGTCGGCCGGATCAACGGGCGCTACGGGGAGGCGTCCTGGACGCCGATCCGCTATGTCAATCGCTCCTATTCGCGAACGGCGCTCGCCGGGCTTTATCGCTCGGCCAATGTGGCCTTGGTCACCCCCTTGCGAGACGGCATGAATCTCGTGGCGAAGGAATTCGTCGCCGCGCAGGATGCTCAGGACCCCGGCGTTCTCATCCTCTCGCAATTCGCGGGTGCCGCGGCCGAGCTTGATCGGGCGCTGATCGTCAACCCGCATGAGACCGAGGGCGTTGCGGCGGCGCTTAAGCGTGCGCTCGACATGCCGCTCGAGGAGCGCCGCCAGCGCTACAAGAAAATGTTCGAGCACCTCGCGCGAAACGATATCGAACGCTGGGCCAAGAACTATCTCGGAACGCTTGCGGACACACGCCAAAGGCCGGGGCTGCTCGACGGCTTGCGCACGCTCTTCGGAAGCCACGCCTGAGGGCCGATCGAATAAACCGGCATGCCACGGTGTTCTCGCGCCATCCACATCACGGAGAACCGAAAATGCTCAAGAGATCGGATATGACCGCCATGGCGCTCGGCCTCGCGCTCGGCGCGGCCACCATTGTGCCGGCCTTTGCCGCCGGCGGTGGCGGCGATCCTCCCCCGCCCCCGACTTGCGCCAAGGGGCAGGTCTACAACGCGAAGAAGAATGCCTGTGTGAAGGCCGAGCGAGGCGCTCTTCCCGACGAGGAGATGACCCAATATGCCTACGCGCTCGCGAAGCAGGACCGCTTCCAGGAAGCGCTCAACGTGCTCGACCTGCTCGAGAACCCGAACACGCCTAAGGCCCTCAACTACCGCGGCTTTGCCACGCGCAAGCTCGGCCGGACCGAGGAAGGGATCTCCTACTATCTGAAGTCGGTCGCGCTCGACCCCAATTACGCGCAGGTTCGCGAGTATCTTGGCGAGGCCTACGTGATCCAGGGCAAGTTCGATCTGGCCAAGTCGCAACTCGCGACCATCAGGACCATCTGCGGCACGGGTTGCGAGGAATATGAGGATCTCGCGCAAGCAATCGAGGATTCGAAGCTCTAACAGGCTCCTGAACCTAATTGACGCGGCGCCTTCCGCCGCGCCTCACGACAGCTGCGGGCTTCCAATCCGCGTTGAGAGCCCGTGGCTTGTCGAGCTTTGCGAGCCGTTCGTTCGGCTAGGGAAGGCCCCTTCGGATCAAGGTAAACGATCGCTCACTTGCCATTACCGCGGACCGGCGACACGCCCAATTTCAAAGATTTCGTATCGGCGTGGATGTCATCTGTACCAGGGCAGCGGGAATGTCCGGTCGAAATCAAGGTCCAATTCAACGTTTGGACGTGGTGTTATTGGAAAAATAGCTTTCATTTTTTGAGAGCATGCTCTAGGCACCGCCGATGCGCGCCCTTCGATTGCATCCGTCGCCTCTGACATGATCGAGAGTGGCCAGCTCGAAGTGAGGGCCGGCCTGGTGAGCCACTTGGCCCGCCTTTGGCGCTACGGGCTCGTTCTTTCGGGAAGGCGTGACGTCGCCGAGGATCTCGTTCAGGCGACTTGCGTCCGCGCGCTGGAGCGCTCGAGCCAATTCGCCCTGGGCTCCCGGCTCGACCGTTGGCTCTTCTCGATTCTCCGTTCGATCTGGTTGAACGAGCTCCGGTCCCGCCGAATTCGCCAGGGCGAGGGGGTGGTCGACGCCGAAACCACCCTGACGTTCGAAGGAGTTCAGGAGATCGAAACGAATATATTGGCTCGTCAAGTGTTGAGACGGGTGCAAATGCTTCCCCAAGCGCAACGGGAGACGCTTTTCTTGGCTTATGTTGAAGGATTGACCTATCGCGACACGGCCGAGATGCTCGATGTGCCGATCGGAACCGTCATGAGCCGGCTCGCCGCGGCGCGCGAATCCCTGAGCAAGCTCAATCCCGCCCCTGAAAGCGTTTCGTCGCCCCAGAGTCAACGCCGATGACCGAGATACCGACCGGGCGGCCGGCCGATGCCGATCTCGTCGCCTTTCTCGACGGAGAATTGCCCCCCGCGCAAGCGCAATGGGTGGAGAGCTGGCTTGCGCGCGACGCCGAGCTGCGGAGGCGGCGCGATGTCCTTGCCCAAGACGGCGGCGTCATAACGGACGCCTTCGAGGCGCTCATTGCCCAAGCGCCGGAGGCCAGACTCAAGCAAATGCTCCTCGGCTTGCCCGGCTACCCGGTCGAGAGGCCCGCCGCGAATAATCGCAGGCCATTCTTCGTTCTGCGAAGCCGGCCACGGCTCGCGCTGCTCGCGGCCGGCATCGCTCTCTTCGCCGCTGGTGTCCTGGTCGACCGCTTCCTGCCCGAATGGCGTGAGGCAGCCGGCATCGAAGTCGCGAGCGACAGCGAAGATGAATGGCGACAAGCGGTGGCGGAGTATATGTCGCTCTATACACCCGAGACGATCGTTGGCCTTTCCGACGACCCAACGCACATGGAACACGAGTTCGCCGCCGTCGGGGCGAAGCTCGGTATCAACCTTCCTCCTTCAGAGGTTTCGCTTCCCGGCATTGCGCTGAAGCGGGCGCAAATCCTCCAATATGATGGAAAGCCGCTGGGTCAGGTCGCCTATCTCGATCCGCGCGACGGCGTCATGGCTTTGTGTATCTACGCCGATAGCCACCAGGACATCGCGCCGACCACTGAGCAGCGAGCGGGCTTGAACATCGTGCATTGGGCATCCCACGGCCGCGCCTTCATGCTGGTCGGGCGCAAGGCCATGCCTGAGTTGCGTGACCTCGCTAGCCTCTTGTCCCAGCGGCTGACACTGTGAACGCTAATTCTGACGCAATCTGCCTGTCTTGAAGCTGAACGCCATGCGCTAAGACTGCAATTCGCACTTCTGCTCGTACGCGCCGACGCGCGTACACGCCGACTGCCCCCGCCGTTGCACCTCAAAGGCGGGGTGAGCTAAATTCGAAACCCGTTGTCCGATTCGAGTTCCGACATGTCCAATCGCACGCGCATTCTCGTCGTAGATGATGATGTCGATATCGTGGACACGCTGACCGATCAATTGAGCGTGAACGGCGAATTCTCGGTGAGTTCCGCCGCCACAGCCGTGGCGGCCCTGGCGCTCGTCAAATCCGAGCCTTTCGACCTCGTGATCATGGATGTGGGGCTGCCCGACATGGACGGCCGCGAGGCCGTGAGGGTGATGCGCGCGGGCGGCGCGCGCATGCCGATCATCATGCTCACCGGGCATGCGAGCGATGCCGACACCGTCGCCGGCCTCGGCTCTGGCGCCAATGATTATGTGGCAAAGCCGTTCCGTTTCGCGGTACTCTTGGCGCGCATCCGCGTGCAACTTCGCCAGCATGAGGCAAGCGATGACGCGGTGCTGCGAATCGGTCCCTTGCAATTCAAGCCGGCATCGAAGCTGATCGTCACGGAAAAAGGCTCGAAGTTGAAGCTCACCGAGAAGGAAGCCGCGATCCTGCGCTTCCTCTATCGCTCCAACGGGCATTCCGTGGCGCGAAAAGTGCTTCTCCAAGAGGTCTGGGGCTACAACTCTTCCGTCTCCACCCACACGCTCGAGACCCATATTTATCGTTTGCGCCAGAAGATCGAGATGAGCGCCGAGGCCGGCAAAATGATCCTCACCGATCAGGGAGGCTACAAGCTCATCATCTGACGCTCGGCCGAGGCGGATTCCGGCGGGGCAAGAAAGTTTCCCTGCCTCTCTGTTTCGAAAGCCCGCAGGCCCTTGTGTTCCCGATCAAAGTGTTCCAGCCCGCAGGGCGAGGTTTGGCCAACCCCCCGCGTTGTCCTCTCGTGGAGGGTGGAGCCGCTTTTCCGGTTCGTGTTATGCTCGGTGCCGCATGATTGCCGCCCTTGGCGCATGCTGGCTTTGAGTGGAATCGCCCTCATGCTCTAAGTTATCAGAGGAGCATAATCTTTTCCATTTTTCTGGATCCATGCTCTAGAGGAAATGCAGCTCAACACCAAGACCCAGCGCCTTGCGCGCATCGCGCCGCTCGCTCTCATCGAGAGCGACGCGCTGCGCCTTCTGGCCTTTGATGGAATCGAGATGTCGCTCGAGCCCGATTCCGTTCTCTTCCGTCAGGGCGATGCGGCCGACGGCGGTTATGCCGTGATTTCAGGCTCAGTCGCTCTCGAGCGCGAGGGCGAGGGCGAGGTTGCGGCGCCGGCGCGGCTCATGAAAACCGGCTCGCTGATCGGCTTGCACGCCCTGATCGTCAAGCTCGAGCGGCCGGCGACCGCGACGGCGCGAGAAAAGTCCCTACTTCTCAAGCTGCCGCGGCGGTTGATGCTGCGCGTGCTCGAGGCCTTTCCCAACTCGGCGATGGCCTTCAGGCAATATGTCGAGGAAAGCCTTGCGGCGCAGGCGAATGCACTCGAGCGCATCGCGAGCTCGATCGATGCCGTGGCCGCGAACTACAAGGTGAGAGAGAGCAGGACCGGGACATGATCCGAGGGGCGCTCAAGGCCGCGCGCCGCGGTCTCGATCGTGACCTCTCCAATGCTCGCCGCGAGCGGGGAGGACACCCAGATGTGGTCGAGGCGCCGTCCGCGGTTCGAGGCCATCCAATCCGCGGCTCGGTAGCTCCACCAGGTGTAGACGCGCTCGGGCTCGGGGATGCGATGGCGGACCGCATCCGTCCACTCGCCGCAACGGCGGATCTCCTCGAGCGCCTCGGTCTCGATGGGCGTGTGACTCACGACACCCAAAAGCTGCTTATGGTTCCAGACATCGCTCTCGTAGGGGGCGATGTTGAGATCGCCCGTGATGACGGCCCGGCGGTTCGCTCCCGCCTGTTGGGCGCTCCATTCGCGCATGTCCCCGAGAAAGCCGAGCTTATGGGCAAATTTCGCATTGAGCCCGGCGTCCGGAATGTCGCCACCCGCCGGGACGTAGAAATTGTGGATCGTCACCGCGGCACCCGCGGACGACATCACCTCGGCGGCGATATGGCGCGCGTCGCCCTTGCGCCCGAAGGGCAGGCATGAGGGCTCTCCGAGCGGCAGGCGCGACAGGATTGCGACGCCGTTATATCCCTTATCTCCTCGAATCACCTGATCCGCATATCCGATCTCTCGGAAGGCCGAGCGCGGGAATTGATCATCGAGGCATTTCGTCTCCTGCAGGCAAAGCACATCGGGGCGCGCGCGCCGCAAATAATCGAGCACGAGCTTGAGGCGAAGCCTGACGGAGTTGATGTTCCAGGTGGCGACGGCAAGCGGCATGAAGCAAGATCGAAGACTCTGCGGGGGGGGGCCCGTAGCGGGCCTTCATCGCGATGTGACGCGACTTCGCTTTCGCGTCAACGTAAGTCTCGCGCCAAACGGAATTTTGCACGAGATTCGTGAGGCCGAGGCTAGCCCCATGCGGTGTGTGATCAGAACGCCAAGGTTTTTGCCTGCTTCACGCCCGGGATCTTCTGGACCTTGTCGAGCACGGGTGCCGGCACCTCGCCGTCCACCTCGACGAGCGCGATCGCCGAGCCGCCCGGCTTGTCGCGCCCGAGCGCGAAAGTCGCGATATTGATGCCGGCCTCGCCGAGAAGGCTCGCGAAACGGCCGATGAAGCCCGGCTTGTCCTCATTCGTCACATAGATCATCGAGGGCGCGAATTCGGCATCGACCTTGATGCCCTTGATCTCGAGAATGCGCGGCTTGCCGTCCTGGAACACGGTGCCGGAAACAGCACGTTCCTGCCGCTCGGTGGTGACGCTGACCGTGATCAGCGAGGCGTAATCGCCGGTGACCTCGCGCATGGTTTCCTCGACGATGACGCCTCGCTCCCTGGCGACGCTCGGCGCTGAAACCACGTTGATGTCGGCGAGCATCGGCCGCAAGAGCCCAGCCACCGCTGCGCTCGTCAGCGCCTTCGTCTTCATGCCCGCGACCTCACCCGAATAGGTGACGTGCACGGCCTTGAGACCGCTTTCGGTGAGCTGGCCGGCGAAGGAGCCGAGCTTCTCCGCGAGCGCGACATAGGGCCTGAGCTTCGGCGCTTCCTCGGCCGTGATGGAGGGAAAGTTGACGGCGTTGGAAATCGCCCCTCGCAACAGATAGTCCGACATCTGCTCGGCGATCTGCAAAGCCACATTCTCCTGCGCCTCCGACGTCGCGGCTCCGAGATGAGGGGTGCACACGACATTGGGATGGCCGAAAAGGGGGTTCGATCTCGCCGGCTCCTCGACGAAGACATCGATCGCGGCACCGGCGACATGGCCGGCGTCGAGCGCTTCCCGCAAAGCCTTCTCGTCGAGAAGCCCACCTCGCGCGCAATTGATGATGCGCACCCCCTTTCTGGTTTTGGCGAGGTTTTCCCGCGACAGAATGTTTTTCGTCTGGGCAGTCATCGGCGTATGCAGGCTGATGATGTCGGCGCGCCGCAAGAGATCATCGAGCTCGACCTTCTCGACGCCGATCGCAAGCGCGCGTTCCGGAGAGAGAAAAGGATCAAAGGCGATCGCCCGCATCTTGAGGCCGATCGCTCGCTCGGCGACCACTGACCCGATATTGCCGCAGCCGATGATGCCGATGAGCTTTCCCGAAAGCTCGACGCCCATGAAGCGCTCCTTCTCCCATTTCCCAGCCTGGGTCGAGGCATCGGCTTGAGGGATTTGCCGCGCCAGCGCGAACATCAAGGCGATGGCGTGCTCGGCGGTGGTGGTGGAATTGCCGAAGGGCGTGTTCATGACGATCACGCCTTTGCTCGTCGCCGCCGGAATGTCGACATTGTCGACGCCGATGCCGGCACGGCCGACCACCTTGAGCCTGGTTGCGGCGTCGAGAAGCTTGGCGGTCACCTTGGTGGCCGAGCGGATGGCGAGACCATCGTAATCGGGGATAACCTTGCCGAGGTCGTCCTTGCCGATCCCGGGCTTGAAATCCACATGCACGCCGCGCTCCTCGAAGATCCGCAAGGCGGCCTCGGACAAGGCATCGGAGATGAGGACGCGGGGCTTGGTCATCGGATGATCCTCTCGCATCTATGCGGCGTTTGCGCCCACGACAGGCCCGCCGAGTGGGGAGCGCTTGCGTCGCTGAACCTGCGGGCGTTGAGCGATACGACGAGTGAAGGCTCTCAGGGCGAAGCGTCACGCCGCCTTCCGCAGCGCCACCTTCTCGCGTTCAAAAGCCCAACCGAGCCATGGCGTGAGCGCCGTGATGTCGGAGGTCTCGACGGTCGCGCCGCACCAGACGCGAAGCCCGGGCGGAGCGTCGCGATGGGCGCCGATATCGAAGGCGACGCCCTCCTCCTCGAGGCTCGAGGCGATGCCCTTGGCGACGCGTGCCACGGCCTCGGCTCCGCGCGCCCTCACTTCCGGATCGGCGATCACGAGGCAAACGCTCGTATTGGAGCGCGTCGCGGGCTCGCTCGCGAGGTGGGTGACCCAGGGCGTCCTCGCGACCCATTCCGACAGCGCGGCGGCATTGGCGCTGGCGCGAGCGAACAACGCGTCGAGGCCGCCGATCGACTTTGCCCAATTGAGCGTGTCGAGATAATCCTCGACGCAAAGAAGCGAAGGCGTGTTGATGGTCTCGCCTTC
>DASZIL010000204.1:0-10651 GCA_035949255.1 Beijerinckiaceae bacterium
TGAATCCTACAGCCGTTCCACCGTTCGTCAATCATTCCGCAGTCAGCGATCGTGGATCAGGTGCGAAGATAATGCCCGCTCTTGCCGCCCGATTTCTCTTCGAGGCGGATCTGTTCGATCGTCATGCCGCGATCGACCGCCTTCACCATGTCGTAAATGGTGAGGCAAGCGATCGAGACCGCGGTCAAGGCCTCCATCTCGACGCCGGTCTTGCCGCTCGTCTTGACGCTCGCGGTCACGCGGACGCACGCGCTTGCATCATCAAGCGTCAGGTCGAGCGTCACCCCCGCGATCGCGAGCGGATGGCAAAGCGGGATGAGCTCATGGGTGCGTTTCGTCGCCATGATGCCGGCGATGCGCGCAACGCCGAGCACATCGCCTTTCTTGGCATCGCCCGCGCGGATCACGGCGAGCGTCTGCGGACGCATGCGAACGCGCCCCTCGGCGACCGCGACGCGCTCGGTCACGGATTTCCCCGAGACGTCGACCATGCGCGCCGAGCCGTCCCTTGCGATATGGGTGAGCCCGGTCATGCAGCGCTCGTCCTCGGCTCGGCCGGCGCAAGAAGTGCGCGCGTCGCGCAAGCCACATCCTCTTGCCGCATCAGGCTTTCGCCGACCAGGAACGAGCGCACACGATGGCGCTCGAGACGCGCAATATCGGCCGCGCTCGATATGCCGCTTTCGCTCACGAGCAGCCGATCGGCCGGCACGCGCGCGGCCAGCCGCTCCGTCACCTCGAGCGAGGTCTCGAATGAACGCAGATCCCGATTGTTGATGCCGATGAGGGGCGAGGGTAGGGCGAGTGCACGCTCGAGCTCCTTCTCGTCGTGCACTTCGATCAACGCGGCCATATGGTATTCCGCCGCGCCCTCGCAAAGCTCGCGCGCCAGATCGTCATCGAGCGCGGCCATGATGATGAGGATGCAATCGGCTCCCCAGGCGCGCGCCTCGGTGAGCTGATAGGCATCGAACATGAAGTCCTTGCGCAACACGGGAAGCCGGCACGCTTCGCGCGCCTGCGCCAGGAACTCCAGCGCTCCTTGAAAGGAGGGCGCATCCGTGAGCACCGACAAACACGCGGCCCCGCCATCGGCATAGGCGCGTGCGAGCGCCGCCGGCTCGAAATCGGCGCGGATCAGCCCTTTCGAGGGGCTCGCCTTCTTGATCTCGGCGATCAGCGCCGGGCTGCCCGCGGCGATCTTCTCGCGCAAGGCGCCAACGAAATCGCGCACCGGCGGTGCCGCGCGTGCCTGACGTTCGAGAGTCGCTCGCGGTAATCTCGCCTTCGCCGCGGCGATCTCCTCGCGCTTATAAGTTTCGATGCGGCGCAAAATATTGGTCACGGCGCGGCGTTCGATGCGGCGATCAGCTTGCGCAGCGTCTGCAACACCGCGCCGTCGTCGAGGACCTGCGCCGCAAGCTTTGCGCCTTCGGCGAGGTTTTTCGCCTTCCCCGCGATGCAGAGCGCCGCGGCGGCGTTCAGCATGCCGATGTCGCGATAGGCCGTCTTTTCTCCCGCGAGCACACGCATCAACGCGCCGGCGTTCACCATGGCCTCGGCGCCTTTGAGCGCCTCGGGCTCGGCGAGCGCAATCCCCGCCTCCTCGGGTGTGATCTCGAACTCACGGATCGAGCCGTTCTCGAGCGCTGTCACATGGGTCGGGCCCGTGGTCGTGATCTCGTCGATGCTATCCGAGCCGCACACCACCCAGACCCGCTCGGAACCCAGCGCCTTGAGCGTCTCGGCCACGGGGCGCGTCCAGCTCTTGGCGAATACGCCGACGAGCTGGCGCTTGACGCCGGCGGGATTGGACATCGGCCCAAGAAGGTTGAAGAGCGTGCGTGTGCCGATCTCGGTTCGCACGGGCATGACATGGCGTATCGAGGCGTGATGCGTGGGTGCGAACATGAAGGCGATCCCCGCCTCGTTCAGGCAGCGCTCGAGGCCCTCCTTGTCGAGCCCGATCTTGACGCCGAGCGCGCCGAGCACATCGGCTGCGCCGGACTTCGATGAGGCGGCGCGATTGCCATGCTTGGCGACCGTCACGCCGCAAGCGGCCACGATCAAGGAAGCGAGCGTCGAAATGTTCCAGGTGCCGGCTTGGTCGCCGCCCGTGCCGACCACGTCGATCGCGCCTTCCGGCGCTTCGATGCGCAGCATCCGCGCGCGCATGGCTTCAACGGCTCCGGTGATCTCATCGACCGTCTCGCCGCGAACCCGCAGTCCCATTAGGAAGGCGCCGGCCTGCGCATGGGTGACCTCACCGGAAAGCAGAAGGTCGAAGGCACTCTGGGCCTCGAACGCCGAGAGCGGCTGTCCGGTCGCCACTTTGGCAAGGATCGGTTTGAACGCGTCCATGGCGATCAGCCTCCGACGGCCCAAAGCTCAAGGCCAAGCCGGGCTCTTAGTGGATTTAGCCCTGAGTTCCAAGCAGCCCGCTTGTCCGTCATGGCCGGCCTTGCGCCGGGCCTGACGCGAAGGGGAGGCGGCCTCTTGAAGCCGCATTAACCTCGACATGAGATTTTGCCGGCTCCGGAGTGATTCGCGAACGCAATTTGACCGCATTTGAGTTAATATTGCGAGATCGATTCCACGTCGATCAGATCTCGCCGCGCGATCGGCCTCTCGCGAGGAGAACGCCGATCAGGCCGAATGAGGTGAAAAAAGTGCCGCTTTCGCGTCGACGCAGTGTCGAGAATGGCTCTTCCCCCTCGGGCGCCTTTTGCGTATGAAGAAGGCCATGAGAAGGATGAGGCGCCCCGCGCCGAGAAATTCGCTCGGAAATGCGCCGCGAGAAACAGCCTGGCCGGCCTTGCCGTGGCGCCTCCTTGTCGGGATCGGCGTGTCGCTTCTCGTTGCCAATTGCGCCTCGAAATCGAGCGTGGGGCAGGGGGGCGGAATCGATCCGAAATTAGGCGTGAGGGCGAGCCCGCGACTTTACGCGGACGGCGAAGAGATTCCGAAAGGCGGCGGCCAGAGGTTGGTGGGGCCGAGCTACTCCGTCGCCGGGCGGACCTATGTGCCCGAAGACGTCAAGCATTATTCGGTGGTCGGCCTCGCCTCTTGGTACGGCACCGCCTTTCACGGCCGGCTGACGGCGAATGGCGAGGTCTTCGACCGCTATTCGATCAGCGCCGCACATAAGACGCTGCCCTTGCCGAGCTATGCGCGGGTCACCAACATCAGGAATGGCCGCTCGATCGTCGTGCGCATCAATGATCGCGGGCCCTACCACTCCAATCGTGTCATGGATGTTTCGGAGCGCGTGGCCGACGTGCTCGATTTCAAGAATATCGGAACGACACGGATCCGCCTCGATTATTTGCGGCCCGCGAGCCTTGCGGGCTCGGACGACCGCAAGCTGCTCGCGACCTTGAGGACCGATGGCTCAGGCGCGGTGGTCGACGGGCCGGGCTCCGTGCCGGTCGCCGTCGCGAGCGCCGATCTTCCCGATACGGTGAAAGCGTCCGGTCCCGGCGCTCCGATCGCGGCGATCGCGTCGGCGGTCAGCGCTGCGGCATCTCCAATCACGCAAGGGACGACCGTCGCCTATAGCGAGCCTGCGCCACGTCCCAGCCTCTTTACCACGGCTAGCTACGCGACCACCGCAAGCCAGGCTCCGGCGCTCGAGCCGGCAGTGGTGCAGACGAGCGACGACAATGGTGAGCCCGAGGCGACGACGACCGTCGTGCGCAATGATGCGCTCGCCCGCGTCACGATTGCCTACGCGCCGCTGCCGCCCGAGCGGCCGTACGATCTCGGCATCACGACGCTCGTCAAATCATCGCTCGTCAAATCATCACCTGGCGTGACCTCGAAACCGGCGACCGCGGATGACGATGAGGACGAGGTGATCGCGCCGCGCCCGCCCGTGCGGCCAAAGCAGCTTGCGACCTTGTTCTTCGCCCCCGAGCGTTTGTCGGATACGCAGGGCTTCACCAAAGGCAACCCCTTCGCTGGCCTGAAGCCGCAAACATTCGTGCGCCTCCAGGCGCCCTAGACCGGATCGGTTGAGATGGAATCGGCGCGCCGCCTCCGTTTCTTCGTCCTCACCGAAAAGCCGATCCGAAACGTGCAGCCAATTTTCGGCGCCGCGCCTTAATGCATGGCCACCATCGTCTTTCGCCGCTCCCGAACGACCCAGCTTTTCTGGCAATCGCTCCTTCTTGCCGCGGCGCTTTGCCTCGGCGGATCGTCGCGCGCCGCTGAGACGATCCAGACCACGGCCCAGCAAGCGGTGCTCATGGATGGCGAGAGCGGCACCATCCTTTACGAGAAGAATGGCCGCAGCCTGATGCTGCCTGCGAGCCTCGCCAAGCTGATGACCGCGGAGATTCTGTTCCATGAAATCAAGGAGGGGAGAATCTCGCTCGACCAGGAGTTCGTGATTTCGGAGAACGCCTGGCGCAAGGGCGGTGCGCCGTCGGGCGGTTCCACAATGTTCGCGGCGATCCACAGCCACATCCCGATCGCCGATCTCATCTCCGGCCTCGTCGTGCTCTCCGGCAATGATGCGGCGATCGCAATCGCCGAAGGCATCGCGGGCACGGAGCAAGCCTTCGCGGAGCTCATGACGCGACGCGCCCGGGAGCTTGGCCTTACGGCCTCCGTGTTCAAGAATGCGAGTGGAGCGGATGATCCTGAGCAGCACACGACCGCGCTCGAGCTCGCGCTCCTCGCACGCCACATCATCTACACCTATCCCGATCTCTACAAATTCTTCGGCCAGAAGGAATTCACCTGGAACAAAATCCGCCAGCTCAACCGCAATCCGCTTCTCACGATGGACATCGGCGCCGACGGCCTCAAGACGGGCAATCTCGAGGAATCAGGTTACGGGCTCGTGGGCTCGGCCGTGCAAAATGGTCAGCGTCTGATCGTGGTGATCAACGGGGCGCCGACCGCGAAGGACCGCGCCAATGAAGGCCGCAAGCTTCTCGAATACGGCTTCCGCGCCTTCGAGGGGCAGGACCTCTATCCCGAGGGCGCGATCGTCGCGAGCGCGAGCGTCTACGGGGGTGAGAAATCGACCGTCGATCTGCGCGCCGAAGGGCCGATCCGCGTCGTCACGCAGCGTGGCGCGCGTGAAAAGCTGAGCGCGAGGCTGATCTATGACGGCCCCTTGATGCCGCCGGTCACGGCCGGCACGCGCATCGGCATCTTGCGGGTTTCGGAAGGTGAGTCTCCCATCCTCGACGTGCCGCTTTTTGCCGCCGAATCCGTCGGCAAGGGCGGGCTCACCCGCCAGGCCGAGGATGCGCTGGTGGAAGCCGGCGGCAATGCCGTGCGCCGCCTGCTGAAGCGGTGAGCGGCGAAATGGCGAGCCGCCGCGGCATGTTCATCACCTTCGAGGGCAGCGACGGCTCCGGAAAGTCGACGCAGGCCGGGCGGCTCGCCGCCGCCTTACGGCTTCTCGGCCATGAAGTGGTCGAGACTCGCGAGCCTGGCGGCTCGCCGCGCGGCGAAGCCATTCGCGCCCTTTTGCTTTCCGGCAAGGCCGCGCCATACGGTGCCTTTGCCGAAACCATGCTCTTCAACGCGGCGCGCGCCGATCATTTGCGCGCCACCATTCGCCCGGCGCTCGCGCGCGGCGCCGTCGTGATCTGCGATCGCTTCGCCGATTCGACGCGCGCCTATCAAGGGGTGCTCGGGAAGGTGAGCGACGACCTCCTCGGCGCGGCCGAGGAGGCGGTGGTGGGAGACACGGCCCCCGACCTCACGATCATCCTCGACCTTCCGGCCAAGCTCACCCTCGAGCGGCTCGGCACGCGAAGAGCCGCAGGCGGCGAGGCGGATAAATTCGAGGACGAGGCGCTTGCGCATCATGCGGCCCTCCGTCAGGCCTTTCTCGACATCGCGGCGCGCTCGCCCGAGCGCTGCGTCGTCGTGAGCGCACAACACTCGGTCCATGAGGTGGCGGAGCGCATCTTGCGCCTCGTCAAGGGGCGCCTCGAACCCGACGCCGGGTCGTCCTCGCCCGGATTTGAGAAGAACGCCGATGCCCGAAACCAAAGACAGCGTTGAGAGCATAGCCCTCGCGCGGGAGACGCACCGGCTCGTCGGCCATGAACGCGCCGAGCGCGAGGTGCTCGAGGCGCTGCGCACGCGCCGTTTCGCCCATGCCTGGCTCATCAGCGGCCCGCAAGGCGTCGGCAAGGCGAGCTTCGCCTATCGCATGGCGCGCTTCATCCTCGCTGGGACCGATCCTTTCGCGCGCGCCGAGCTCGCATCCTCGCTCGAGATTCCCGCTGATCATCCGGCGGCGCGTCGCATCGCCGCTGGTGCCCATCCCGACCTCTTTCTCCTGGAACGGACGATCGGCCCGAGCGGCAAGCCGCGCACCGAGATCATCGTCGATGACGCGCGCCGCGCCACGGCCTTCCTTCAGTCGACGAGCGGAGAGGGCGGATGGAAGGTCCTCATCGTCGATGCCGCCGATGAACTGAACCGCAATGCCGCGAACGCCCTGTTGAAGATCATCGAGGAGCCTCCCGGCCGCGCGCTCGTCCTCCTCATCGCCCATGTGCCAGCGCGGCTTCCCGCGACGATCCTTTCACGCTGCCGGCGTTTGCGGCTCGATCCTCTCAACGCGCAGGAGATCGTCGAGATCGTCCGCCATTTACCGAGGAATGAGGCATCCGAAGTCGCGATCGCGGAGGCAGCACTGCTCGCCGAAGGCTCGGTCCAACGCACCTTGCTTTTCCTCGAAAGCCGCGCGGTCGAGTTCGCCCGCATGGTGCGGGAAGTCCTCGAAGCGCCGCCCAAGGCGAGGAGCGCGGCGGCGCTCAAGCTTGCGAGCCGTTTGGGGGCGCGCGGAGGCGAGGCGTCCTACGACATCGTCTTCGATACGATCTTCGACTGGCTGCGCGAACGCGCCAACCGCCAGGCAGCCGATCTCGATCCGCGCGCCGAAACCGCCGCCCGGCTCTGGGGTGAGATCGAGGCCAGAAAGCGAGAGGCTGACGCCTACAACCTTGACAAACGCGCTCTCCTCCTCACGTCTCTGAAGGATGTCGCGGAGCTTGCGCCATGAGGCGCGAGCGTGCGCCCTAAACGCAAGATTGAGGCGGATGACCCAGACGAAATTCTACATCACGACCGCGATCTCCTATCCGAATGGGGCGCCGCACATCGGCCACGCCTATGAGGCGGTCGCGACGGATGCCATCGCGCGCTTCAAGCGCATCGACGGTTTCGATGTTTTCTTCCTGACCGGCGTCGATGAGCACGGCATGAAGATGTCGCAGACCGCCGCGAAGGAGGGCTTGACGCCGCGCGCGCTCTCGGATCGCAACACACCGATCTTCGTGGCCATGTGCGACCGCTTGTCGATCTCGCGCGACCGCTTCATCCGCACGACCGAGCCCGCCCACTACGAAGCCTCCCAGGCGCTTTGGCGTCGCATGCAGGCGGCTGGAGACATCTACCTCGGCACATACGCCGGCTGGTATTCGGTGCGCGACGAAGCCTTTTACGACGAGAGCGAGACCAAGCTCGGCGAAAGCGGCGAACGCTTCGGGCCGCAAGGGACGCCCGTTCAATGGACCGAGGAGCGGACCTATTTCTTCCGCCTTTCGGCTTACCAGGATCGGCTCCTGCGATTTTACGAATCGAACCCCGGATTCATTGGCCCGGAGACGCGCCGCAACGAGGTGGTGAGCTTCGTGAAGGGGGGCTTGCAGGATTTGTCGATCTCACGCTCCACGCTGAGCTGGGGCGTGCCGGTGCCCGATGCGCCAGGCCACGTCATGTATGTCTGGGTGGATGCGCTCACGAATTATATCACGGCGCTCGGCTTCCCTGACGAGAACGCGCCTCGTTGGCGCTATTGGCCCGCCGATTACCACATCATCGGCAAGGACATCGTGCGCTTTCACGCGGTCTATTGGCCGGCCTTCCTCATGTCAGCGGGCGTCGCGGTTCCCAAGCGCGTCTTCGGGCACGGCTTCTTGTTCAACCGCGGCGAGAAGATGTCGAAGTCGATCGGCAATGTCATCGATCCCTTCGCGCTCGCGGATGCTTACGGCGTCGATCAGCTACGCTATTTCTTCTTGCGCGAAGTCGCCTTCGGTCAGGACGGCAGCTACAGCCATGAGGCGATCGTCAATCGCATCAATGCCGATCTCGCCAATGACCTCGGCAATCTTGCCCAGCGGTCCTTGTCGATGATCGCGAGGAATTGCGAGGGCCTTGTCCCAACGGCTTCCCGGCTCTCGGAGGCGGATGCGGCGCTGCTGGCGCAAGCGGATGGGTTGCCGGCGCGCGCTCGCGCCGCCATGGATCAGCTCGCGCCCCATGTCGCGCTCGCCGATATCTGGAGTGTCGTCGCGGCCGCCAATCGCTATTTCGCCAGTGAAGAACCCTGGGTGAAGCGCAAATCGGCGCCGGAACGTTTCGCCACGGTCCTTTATGTGACGCTCGAGACGTTGCGAGCGGTGGGCATCGTCACGCAGCCATTCATCCCGGGCGCCGCGGCCAGGCTGCTCGACCTCCTCGGCGTCAGCGAGGACCGGCGTCAATTGAAGGATGTCGGAGCGACAGGTCGGCTGGAAGCGGCAAGCGCGCTTCCCGCTCCGACCCCGATCTTTCCGCGCTTCGTCGAGCCCGAGCTCAACTCCGCGGAGCCGTAATGCTCGTCGACAGCCATTGCCATCTCGATTTTCCCGATCTTGCGGCCGACGAGGCAGGGGTCCTGGCGCGGGCGCGCGCGGCGGGTGTCGACCGCTTTCTCACGATCTCGACCCGCGTTCGCCGCAACGCCGCGCTGCAGGCGATTGCAGCCCGGCATGACGACGTTTTCTTCACGGTCGGCACTCATCCCCATCACGCCGCCGAGGAAGCCGAGGTCGCGACATCCGAGATCGTCGCCCTTTCGGCCCATCCACGATGTGTCGGCATCGGCGAAGCCGGCCTCGACTATCATTACGATCGCTCGCCGCGCGACGTCCAGGACCTTGTGTTTCGCAAGAACATAGCCGCGGCCCGCGAGACCGGCTTGCCGCTCGTCATCCATGCGCGTGACGCCGATGACGACATGATCCGCATCCTGTCGCAGGAGATGGGGAAGGGGGATTTCAAGGCGGTGCTCCATTGCTTCACCTCGACCGAGAAATTGGCGCGCACCGGCCTCGATCTTGGATTCTTCATCTCGTTTTCCGGCGTTCTGACCTTCAAGAAATCCGAGGAACTGCGCCGTATAGCGAAAATCGTGCCGCCTGAACGATTGCTAGTCGAGACCGATGCACCCTATCTTTCGCCGGAGCCTCACCGCGGAAAGCGCAACGAACCCGCATTCGTGGTCGAGACCGCGAAAGTTCTCGCCTCAACCCGCGCCGTGGGTTTCGAGGAGATCTCCGATCTCACGACGGCGAATTTCTACCGTCTCTTCGAGAGGGCAACGGCGGCGTCACGCCCGGCTCAGACCGTTTCAACTCCGGCAGAATGACGGAGGCGGCTTTAAAGTGTTGCGCGTCACCATTCTTGGCTGCGGCTCTTCGGGAGGAGTGCCGCGCGTCGGCGGGGATTGGGGTAAATGCGATCCAAAAAACCCGAAGAACCGGCGCCGGCGCTGCTCCTTGCTCCTTGAAACGGGTGAGGGCGAGGCCGCGATGACGGTCCTCGTCGACACCTCACCTGACCTGCGTGAGCAACTCCTCGACGCCAAGGTGCGCCGGCTCGACGCCATCGTCTTCACTCATCCGCATGCCGACCACACCCATGGCGTCGACGATCTCCGCCCGCTTGTGATCGCGGGGCGGGCGCGTCTCGACGCCTTCATGGATGAGGGGACGGCGATCGCGCTGAAACGGCGCTTCGGCTATATCTTCGAAACCCCGCCGGGCAGCCAATACCCGCCTCTGCTCAACGAGCGGCATTTCGCGAAGGATGGGCCCACGACGATCCTCGGCCGCGCCGGAATCCGGTTGACGCTCACGCCTTACCGCCTTCCGCACGGCGACATCGAGGCCCTGGGCTTGCGCCTCGGCGATTTCGCCTATGCGCCCGATCTCAACGGCATCCCGAGCCCGGCCGAGCCGATGTTCGAGCGCCTCGACACGCTTCTCATCGATGCGCTTCGCTACCGCCCGCATCCTTCGCATTTCAGCCTGGACGAGACGCTCGCCGCGATCGAACGTTTCAAGCCGCGGCGCGCCGTGCTCACCAATATGCACACCGATCTCGATTACGAGACGCTCGTGAACACGCTCCCGCCGAATGTCGTGCCCGCGTACGACGGCATGCAGCTCAGCCTGTGAGGTCAATTCACGCGCGGGGGATTTCGAAACGCGTTCAATGAATTATGCGGCATTCTTGATAGTTCCATAATATATCTTATGCGAATCCGCTAGGAGTATTTCCCCTCATTTCCCCTACATGCCCACACTCGATGGATGCGGGACATCCAACGCCCGCCTGAAGGCACACAAGGGGCAAGGAAAAGTCGTGGATGACCGGGCCAAATCCTCGGAATCAATCCGAGGACGGCCAGGATGGAGAAGCGGATGACGGACCGAACCGCCTACTCCATCGCCAGCGCCACGTAGCGCATGTCGCCTTGCGCATTCGCGACATAGAGAAGCGCGGATTTCTTCCCATCCTTCTTCAGATTGTCTAGCAGCTTTGCGACATCCGAAGGCGAAGAGACGGG
>DASZIL010000205.1:0-4738 GCA_035949255.1 Beijerinckiaceae bacterium
GCGCCTACTCACGCCCTTCGGCCTTCCCGGCGATGCCACCTCCTCACCCTCCGGCCAGAGCTATCAGGGCCATGCGGAGGCCGGCTACCATTGGCTGCTTCCCGCCGCCGGCGTGAACGTCTCCGTCACGCCTTACGCCGCTTTGGATTACGTGAACGCCCATGTCTCGGGCTTTTCCGAGACGGGCGGCTTCGGCGCGCTTTCGGTGAACGCAGCCGATTCGAACTCCTTCCAGACGACGCTCGGCGTGCGCCTCACCTCGCGCATCGCGCTCGGCAATGACGGGGTGCTCACGCCCGAGCTGCGCCTCGGCTGGAACCACGAATTCCTCGACGCGTCGCAACCGCTTTCGGCCTCGCTCACGGGCGTTGCCGGAAGCGCCTTCTCCGCAACCGGCATCGCATTTAGCCGCGACGCCGCCCTCATCGGCGCCGGCTTCAGCCTGGAGCTCTCCCCCGACGCCAAGGTCTTCGTCGATTACGACGGCAAACTCGGCTCCCGCTTGCAAGAGCATTCTGTCTCGGGCGGGCTGAAGGTGCGGTTCTAGCGCTCTTCCTTCTCCCGCTCCGCGGGAGAAGGTGGCCATCGCGAAGCGATGGTCGGATGAGGGCGATGGAGGAATTGCTCCGACCCATGCGAAGATATTCCGATGAGCACCTAGCCTTTGCCAGGCGGTTGAGGCGCGACATGACAGGCGCGGAAGCCATCTTATGGCGCGCTCTGCGTGGCTGCGCGTTCATGGGCTTGAAGTTCAGGCGTCAGGTTCCCATCGGAAAATACGTTGTGGATTTCCTCTGCGTCGAACATCGGCTGATCGTTGAGCTCGACGGGGCTCCTCATGATGATCCAAGGCAAAAGCAATACGATGCCCGCGCGACGCCGAGCTGACGGAGCAAGGTTATAAGGTGCTGCGTTTTCGAAACGATCTCATCATCGGCGGAGGGGATATCGCGCTCGACCACATCCGCGCCGCGATCTCGCGGGACGAGGGCGCGTCCCGATCTTAGGCTCTCAGCAATACTCCCTCATCCGCCCACCGCTTCGCGGCGGGCACCTTCTCCCGCGCGAAGAGCGCGGGGAGAAGGAGAAGGGAGGATGCGCCTGTCACTCCACGGTGACCGACTTCGCCAGATTGCGCGGCTGGTCGACGTCATTCCCCATGAAGGCGGCCGTGTGATAGGCGAGAAGCTGCACCGGAAGCGCGTAAAGGATCGGCGCGAAGAGCGGCTCGCACTTCGGCAGGACGATCGTCGCCTCGGTCTCGACGCCGATATGGCGCGCGCCTTCCGCGTCGGTGATCAGGATGATCCTGCCGCCGCGCGCCGCGACTTCCTGGACGTTCGAGGCGGTCTTGTCGAAGAGCTCGTCGTGAGGCGCGATGACGATCACCGGCATCTGCTCGTCGATGAGCGCGATCGGGCCATGCTTCAGCTCTCCGGCCGCATAGGCTTCGGCGTGAATATAGGAGAGCTCCTTGAGCTTGAGCGCGCCCTCGAGCGCGACGGGAAAGCTCGTGCCGCGCCCGAGATAGAGCACGTCGCGCGCCTTCGCGAGATCGCGCGCCAGGCGCTCGGCCTGATGCTCGTTCTTGAGCACCTCGGCCATCAGGCCCGGCAGATGGTTCAAGGCTTCGACGAACCGCGTCTCGCTCGCCGCGTCGATGACGCCGCGCGCGAGTCCCGCCGCGAGCGCGAGCGAGGCGAGCACCGCGAGCTGGCAGGTGAAAGCCTTGGTCGATGCGACGCCGACCTCGATGCCGGCGATGGTGAGCGCCACCGCCTCGCTTTCACGCGCGAGCGAGGAGGTCGCGACATTCACGATCGAGAGGCTGTGCTGCTTCTTCGCCTTGGCGTAGCGCAGGGAAGCGAGCGTATCGGCGGTCTCGCCCGATTGCGAAACGAAGATCGCGAGCCCGCCTTCCTCGAGCGGCGGCTCGCGGTAGCGGAATTCCGACGCGATATCGATATCGACCGTGAGCCGCGCGAGCCGCTCGAACCAGTATTTGGCGACGAGCCCCGCGTAATAGGAAGTGCCGCAAGCCGAGATCGTGAGGCGCGACACCGTGGTGAAATCGAAGGGGAGCTTTTCCGGCAAGCGCACGCGCACCGCCGAAAGGTCGAGGTAACGGGCGAGCGTATGGCCCACCACCTCCGGCTGCTCATGGATCTCCTTTGCCATGAAGTGCCGGTGGTTGCCGCGATCGATGAGCTGCGCGCCCGTCGCCACGCGCTGCACCGTCCGCTGCACGATGCGCCCCTCCGCGTCGCGGAACTCCGCGCCCTCGTGATTGAGCACCGCCCAATCGCCCTCCTCGAGAAAGGCGATCCGGTCGGTGAACGGAGCGAGCGCGAGCGCGTCCGACCCCAGATACATCTCGCCCTCTCCGAAGCCGACGGCGAGCGGCGCGCCGGCGCGCGCGCCGATGAGCAGATCCTCCTCGCCCGAAAACATGAAGGCGAGCGCGAAGGCGCCCTTGAGGCGCGCGAGCGCGGCGCCCACCGCCTCGACCGGCGTGCGGCCGCGATCGAGCTCCCGCGTCACGAATTGCGCCACGGCCTCCGTGTCGGTCTCGGTCTCGAAGGCATAGCCGTCCGCCTCGAGCTCGGTGCGCAGCTCGCGGAAATTCTCGATGATGCCGTTATGAACGACGGCGAGGCGCTTCGTCGCGTGTGGATGGGCGTTGCGCTCGGTCGGGCGCCCATGCGTCGCCCAACGCGTATGGCCGATGCCGATGAGGCCCGAAAGCGGCGCCTCCGAGAGCCGCGTCTCGAGATTGCGCAGCTTGCCCTCGGCGCGCCGGCGCTCGAGCCGGCCTTTCTCCAAGGTGGCGATGCCCGAGGAATCGTAACCTCGATATTCGAGGCGTTTCAAGGCATCGACGAGCTGGGTCGCCACCGCCGTCTTGCCGATGATCCCGACAATGCCGCACATTTCGTCCCTCTCCGTCGTCAGGACCGTTTTCGATTTGCCTTTTGAGGATCGGCCCGATCCCGAACAGGCAAGCACGACCCGCGAGAATACGCGCGGGCGCCCATCAAGACCACAACACTTAAGATTTAATGGGGGTGATCGAAGACGGCCTCAATTCGAGCAATGCCTTTTCGGTGAAGTAGCCGGCGCGCAGTGTTGCGGAAGCGGGGTTTTCCTTCAAATCACGTTTGATGAAAAGAGGTTACGACGGATCGTCATGACCGGGCTCGGCCCGGTCATCCACGCCTTCCTTTCGCCAGCCATAGGCGTGGACGGCCGCGACAAGCACGGCCATGACGCAAGTTCACTCCTTCCCCTTCCCCCGCCTTGCCGCCCGCAACGCCTTGGCCCAGCCGGGCTTCACCTCCTGGCGAGCGCGGCCGAGTGCGAGCGAATCCGGCGGGACGTCTCGCGTGATCACGGAACCGGAAGCCACGTAAGCCCCCTTGCCGATCCGCACGGGCGCGACGAGCGAGCTGTTCGTGCCGATGAAAGCCTGCGCGCCGATTTCGGTGCGGTGCTTCTC
This sequence comes from Beijerinckiaceae bacterium, assembly GCA_035949255.1. Taxonomy (GTDB): domain Bacteria; phylum Pseudomonadota; class Alphaproteobacteria; order Rhizobiales; family Beijerinckiaceae; genus GAS188. The sequence continues at coordinate 3,497 of DASZIL010000205.1, forward strand.
GAACCCGTCGTAATTGCAGGTGATGGCGCCCGCCCCGATGTTCGTTTCCGAACCAACGGAAGCATCGCCGAGATAGGCGAGGTGGTTCGCCTTGGCGCGAGGGCCGATGCGCGCATTCTTCACCTCGACGAAATTGCCGATATGGGCCTCCTCGCCGATCCGGGTGCCGGGCCGCAAACGCGCGAAAGGCCCGATGATCGCGCCCGCCGCCACATGCGCGCCCTCGAGATGAGAGAAGGCGCGGATCCGCGCCCCCTCCTCGACCCGCACGCCTTCCCCGAACACCACATGCGGCTCGACCACGACATCGCGCCCGAGCCTCGTGTCATGGGCGAGGAACACGGTGTGCGGCGCGACGAGCGTGGCGCCGCCCCGCATCGCGGCCTCGCGCAGGCGCTCTTGCATCAGCGCTTCGGCCGTCGCGAGCTGCACCCGGTCGTTCACGCCCATCACCTCGCACTCACTCGCGATGACGACATCCATCTCGAGCGTGAGCCCGCGGGCGATCTCGACGGCATCGGTGAGATAGAATTCGCGCTGCGCATTCTCGTCCGAGATGCGCTCGAGGATCGAGAGCGCGGCGCGTCCGGAAAAGCCCATCAGCCCGCCGTTGCACAGCGTGATCCGGCGTTCCTCGCGGCTCGCGTCCTTCTCCTCGCGAATGGCGACCAATTCCCCCTCGTGCCGCACAAGCCGGCCGTAGCCATGCGCGTTGCCGGCCTCAAAGCCGAGCACGACGCAATTCGCGCCCTTGGCGAGCTTGTCGCGCATATGTTTGAGCGTCGAAGCTTCGACCAGCGGCGTATCGCCGAAGACGATGAGCACATCCTCGCTTCCCCTCTCGAGAGCGCGGCGCGCCGCGAGCACCGCATGCGCCGTGCCGCGTCGCTCCGTCTGCTCGAAGACCTCGACCGCCGGAAAGGCCGCGCGCGCCGCGGTGGCGACATCCTCGCGCCCCGGCCCCACGACGACCGCGACGCGGTCGGCACCCGCCTCGCGGACCGCCGTCATCACATGGGCGATCATCGGGAGCCCGGCGATCGGCGCGAGCACCTTGGGGCGCGCCGAGCGCATCCGCTTGCCCTCGCCCGCCGCGAGCACGATGGCGAGGCAGGCGCGTCGCTTTCGCGCGCCGCGAGCCGACCGCCCGCTTTTTTTGGCCTTCGTCTCCTGCGCCCTCATTCGGACAGGCATGCGCATTCTCCACCTTGGCTCGCCCCGCCACGGGTATCTTCAGCCTTG
>DASZIL010000206.1:0-9094 GCA_035949255.1 Beijerinckiaceae bacterium
TGTGCAGAGCGGCGAGCAGCTTCGGCGTGTTGAGATCATCCGCAAGCGCTTCGATCACGGCCTGAGGCACGTCACCTTCGGGGGCTCCATCGACGAAGGCCGACCAGTCCTGAAGCACGCGCTCGGCCTCGTTCAGCCCCGCGACCGTCCAATCGATCGGCTGGCGATAATGCGTCGCGAGCATGGCAAGCCGCAGCACCGGACCCGGCCATTGGCGCCCGCCGAAAATCCGCGTCCTCAAGAGCTCGTTGATGGTCACGAAATTCCCGAGGCTCTTGGACATCTTCTGTCCTTCAACCTGGAGAAAGCCATTGTGCATCCAGTAATTCGCCATCTGGTGATGGCCGAAGGCCGAGCATGATTGGGCGATCTCGTTCTCGTGGTGCGGAAAGACGAGATCGATGCCTCCGCCGTGAATGTCGAAGACCTCGCCGAGATGCTTCCACGACATGGCCGAGCATTCGATGTGCCAACCCGGCCGCCCCTTCGCCACGATGCCGGCCGGAGAGGCCCAGCCAGGCTCACCCTCCTTCGAAGGCTTCCAAAGGACGAAGTCCATGGCGTCGCGCTTGTAAGGAGCGACATCGACACGCGCTCCGGCAAGCATCTCGTCGAGCGAGCGATTGGCGAGCGCGCCATAGCGCGGAAGCACGCCTGCTTTCGCTGCGCGGTCCATGGTGGCGGGCGAAAACAACACATGGTCCTGTGCCACATAGGCGAAGCCGCCTCGCACCAGGCGCTCGATGATATCGCGCATCTCCGGGATGTGCTCGGTCGCGCGCGGCTCGACGCTCGGCTCTAGGCAGCCGAGCGCGCCGATGTCCTCATGGAACTGTTTCGCCGTCGTCTCGGTGAGCTGACGGATCGCCTTGTTCAGTGGAAGCGCCGGGAAATCGTGCGCGGCCCGTTCATTAATCTTGTCATCCACATCGGTGATGTTGCGCACATAGGTCACATGCTTGTCGCCGTAGAGCCGCCGCAAGAAGCGGAAGAGCACATCGAAGACAATGACGGGGCGCGCATTTCCAATGTGGGCGAAGTCGTAAACGGTCGGTCCGCAGACATAAAGGCGCACATTCGAAGCGTCGATTGGAACGAATTCGCGTTTCTTGCGCGCGAGCGTGTCGTGGAGCTTCAGCGTCATGGGAAATTCCGCGCTGGGCCTCGAGTTTTATGGGCTTATTGCAGGACCCCGAAAAGCGGCCTCACTCTTCGGATGGGATTTTCACGTCGAGACAAGGGAAAAGCTGCCGCACCGGCAGAGGTTGGCGCATCCCGCGGGAGCACCGTGGCGGCGCGACCGCGCCGGCCCTCAAGGCCGACAACAGGGATCGATGATCGGGCGTGCGCGTCGCATGAACATGGGCTTGCTCTATCGTCCCGCTTCAGTCGCGGTCAATAGGCAAATGCTTTCACGACACCTGTCGCATGGGACGAAGCAGCACCGGCGCGCGAGCAACTCAGGAACAAGCGACGCCTGCTTAGTACTCTCCTAACGATATCGCCCAAAACAGGGCGCGCGGGCTTCTCCATTCCGGCCGGCGGATCGCGGGCAACATCAAGGCGATAGGCGAAGGAGACTTCGAATCGCGCCTCGGCGCGGCCACGAAGCTTAACCTTCCTTAAGGGTTTTGCGGCCACTTTTTCGAGGAACCGGAGCGAGTTTTCGAGGTTGGTGAGGATGCGTCAAGCAGTGATTTTCGGCGCCGGCATCTTGGTATCGGCCGGTCTTCTCTCCTACGAGCCCCTGTCCTCGGCGCCCATTTCGGGCCCGAGTCAGGCCGTGATCAGCAGCACGGACGGCTATGGCGTGAGCGAATGCCTCACGAGCGGTGATGCTTGCGGGCTTCTGGTGGCGCAAAGCTGGTGCCGATCGAATGGCTATGAGCGCCTCGCCGCCATTCGCCCCGCGAGCGCAGACGACGTCACGAACGCATTGGGAACTCTCGTCACCGATGAGAACGGCAATTCCGTCGTGATCAGCTGCGAGCGTAACGGCGCGCGCACCGCGTCACAGAACTGATCGTCCCACCCCGCCGCGAGCCTAATGTGCGGCCGCCTCCGCCGGTTTGGCGGTGCCCCCCGCCTTGTGCGTCTTGCGGTCGAAGAAGAGGGCTTGGCTGATGACGGCCTTCAGCGTGTCGTCGTTGAACGGCTTCGTCAAAAGGAAAGCGGGCTCCGGCTTCTCGCCGGTCAGCAAGCGTTCGGGATAGGCGGTTACGAACACCACCGGCACCTCGAAAGAGGTGAGGATGTCATTCACCGCGTCGAGCCCGGAGCTCCCGTCCGCAAGCTGAATGTCGGCGAGGATCAGCCCGGGCTTGGCGCGCACCGCCTCGCGCACCGCTTGCTTGCGGGTTCGCGCGGTGGCGACGACCCGATGGCCGAGCCTCTCGACGACCGCCTGAATATCCATGGCGATCACGGGCTCGTCCTCGATGATGAGCACGTCGGTCGCAATGCGCGCGGCGATCTCACGCGCCGCCTCGTCGATCAAACCGGAAGCCTCCTCGGGGGTGCAGCCCAGCGCGAAGGCGGCCCGCTCCTTGTCGAAGCCCTCGAGCGCGCTCAAGAGGAAGGCCACGCGCGGTCGCGGCGTGATCGCTTCGAGGCTCCGGTCGGCGGTTTCCGCGAGGCTTGTCTTCTGTTCCTCATGGGTTTGAACATTAAGTGGCACCGATCCCCAAAGCGTCAGAAACACCCGATACAGGCCCGCGCGGACGTCGAGACCCATGTCGAGCAACTTCGGATCGGCAACGATCGCTTCGAGCGTCGCCAGCGCATAGGCGTCTCCGCCGGCCTGCGTGCCGGCGAGAGCCCGCGCGAAGCGGCGCAGATAAGGGATATGAGGCGAGATGTTTTCCGCGATCGACATTCATTCCCTCCATCGATCCATTAGAGCCGTCGGCTCACGCCTTCGCGCTCCGATCGGGCAAAGCTCGTCGCCCGGTCGCGGCTTGCGAAGTGATCCCACGGTTGCAGAAGCGTTGAGACGAGAGCGCGCGCGCGGATTAAAAAATCCGCCGTCGCCGGATTGACACGGCTCAGAGCCCCCAAAACTCAGCTTCTTGTTGGCACGCACCTCCGCGAAACGCGCCAGACCTCGATCGGTTCCGATGCCTTCAGGCGCGATTTTTGGCCCGTGGGTTGGGTGCGGCGGCGGAACGAAGGGTCCCGGCCACTTCGATCAACCCATCCACATCAGGGCTCATGAGGAGGGGCGAGAGCTCGCTGATCGCGGTGTCGTCGAGGTCCCACCACGCGGTCTGCAAGAGACCCGCGATCTGCATCGCCGAGAATCGCAGACGCACGACGCGCCCTGGATTGCCGACCGTCACCGAATAGGGAGGCGCATCGGCCGAGACCACGGCGCGGGCCCCGACGATGGCACCGTGACCAATGGTCACGCCGGCGAGAATTGCCGCGCCCGCTCCGATCCAGACGTCGGAGCCAATGTGCACATCGCCGCGGCCCGGAGCCACGGGGTTGACCGGGGGCGCCTTCGGCCAACGGGCCGGAAACGCCGGAAACGGATACGTCGTCACCCATTCCGCATGATGGTTCCCCCCGAGGAAAATCTCGACATTGTCAGCGAAGGAGCAAAAACGGCCGATGGTGAGACGCGCTTCCTCGCCCCACCAGCGAATCTTGGGCGCGCCATAGGAATGATCGCCGATCTCAAAGCCGTGGCGCTCCACATAAGACGCAAGATGCAGGCGCGTCAGATTATGCGGATTGCGACGCCGGCCGATTCGCTTGCGCAGGCGCTCGAGCATGCCTATGCCGGCCCTAAATACAGCGTCCCCCATCGACCTCGAGCACAGAGCCCGTGATCATGGAGGCTTCGTCGGAAGCGAGAAACAACGCTGCGTTGGCGATGTCCTGAGGCAGCGACAAGCGTCCGAGCGGCACCGTTGCCCGGAAGGCGGCGCGCTTCTCAGGCGTGTCCTCTCCCATGAAGGCGGCGAGCAGTGGCGTCTCACCCGCGACCGGCGCAATCGCCACCACCCTGATCTTGTCGGGAGCAAGCTCGACCGCCATCGATTTCGACAAAAGGTTCACGGCGCCTTTCGTCGCATTGTACCAGGCGAGCCCCGGACGAGGCCTGATGCCGGCCGTCGACCCGATATTGATGATCACCCCGCCGCCCTTCTCGCGAAAATGGGGCACGAAGGCCTTCGCGGTGAGGTAGATCGACTTCACATTGACGGCGAAGACCTTGTCGAACTCCGCTTCGCCGACGTCGAGCATCGGCTGGTTGCGGTGCGTGGTGCCGGCATTGTTCACGAGGATGTCGACGCGCCCGAAGGCGCCAAGCGCGGTCTTCGCCGCGGCTTCCACCTCGGCGGCCTTGGAGACATCACAGGCGATCGGCAGGGCGTTCTTGCCGATCGCCTTGGCAACCTCCTCGGCCTTACGCTTCTGCAGATCGGCGATCACGACGCGCGCGCCCTCGCGCGCAAAGGTCTCGGCGATCGATTGGCCGAAGCCTTGCGCCGCCCCCGTTACGAAAGCGGTCTTGCCTTCGAGCCTAGCCATGCAAATCTCCCTGGCGCCTTGATCCTGAATACCGGCCTCGCCGCATCTCGCGCTCGTCGCCCGATTCCAACGGATCGTCCCATCGACGAATGAAAATATCCACAAATTCTTTGAAGATCTCGCGAGACCTTCCGGCGAGATAGAACCGGGGATCGAGGACCATCGCCGGCGATGTTCACCGCTCGCGCCAGGGCCGCGGGGCGCTCGCGGGATGGCCGAAGTCACGAGGCTCGAGCCCGGCATGAAACCACGTCATGAAGCTCACGATGTCGAAGACGGGACGGCGAATTCGTATCGCGAGCGCGCGCGCGTAAGGCCCCATATTGGTGCATTCGAGCAGCACAGCGCCGACCGCGGGGTGCCGCGTCACGAGCTCCTCGCCCGCCGCGAGAATATCGCGTTCGGCGGCCGCGACATCGAGCCTCTCCTCATCGCCGAGGATGGCGCGAGTGAATTCCTTGCCGTTTTCAGTCCCGACCACCGGCATGTCTTCGGCTACTCCCGCCTTCAAGAGATGTTCCTTCGTAAGCGAGGCCGCAGATATGGTGAGGATGCCGACGCGCCTTCCCGGCGGCAGCGTCGCCTGGATGAGCGGCGCCTGCATGAGGCTCGAGGTGGCGATCGGGACGCCGACATGCGAAGCGAGCTCCGCCTGGTAGAGAGACAGGAAGCCGCAGTTCGTGGTGATGCCGTCCGCGCCGAGCTCGACGAGCTCTTGCGCCGCATCGAGAAAAGCGCCGAGAAGGCCTTTGGCGCGCTCGCGCACCACGCGATGGGGCGAGGCGCCGCGCACCACCTTGTAGAGCACGGGAAAAGGCCAGGTGCCGGCATTGCCCATGTCTCCCGGGATGCGGGGAAACCGGGCTTCGAGCATCAGGATGCCGAGCTTCGCGCCATAGATGGACTTGCCACCATGGGCGATGCGGCTTTCACTATCGGGCATGTCCTCGGTTTTCCAAAGTCCCTTCGCGCAATGCCTCCTCGCGCGAGTGCCTCCAGCGGGCCGCCTCGATCCTCGTGGCGGCCGGGAGCTTGGCGTCGCCCCGGCCTCGTGCTTAACACCGATCACAGCCGATAAGGAACCCGCCATGCAACGCACGATCCCCCCCTTTCGCGCCGATCATGTGGGCAGCCTGCTGCGTCCGGGCGAGGTGAAAGAGGCGAGAGCCAAACGGGAGAAGGGCGTGATCGGCGCCGGCGAGCTCAAAGCCGTCGAGGACGAAGCGATCCGGCGTTTGATCGCCAAGCAAGAGGAAATCGGCCTTACGGGCATCACGGACGGCGAATGCCGTCGCTCCTGGTGGCATTACGATTTCCTCGGCGCGCTCGAAGGCGTGAAGATGGTGCCGGTCGAGCACGGCATCCGCTTCGCGGGCGTCGAGACCAAGGCTGAGGCGCCGCGTGTGGTGGGCAAGATCGGCTTCGCCGACCACCCCTTCATCGAGCATTTCAAATTCTTGAAGGCGCATACGAAGAAGACGCCGAAGATGACCATCCCGGGCCCCTCGATGCTCCATTATCGAGGCGGCCGGAAGATGATCAACATGGGCATCTATCCGCGCATGGAGGATTTCTATGCGGACCTCGGCGCCGCCTACAACAAGGCCGTGAAGGCTTTTTACGCCGCAGGCTGCCGCTACCTCCAGCTCGACGACATCAGTTTCGCTTATTTATGCGATCCCGAGCAGCGAAAAATGCTGAAGGAGCGTGGCGACGATCCGGAAAAACAGCCGCAGATCTACGCCGGCATGGTGCGGGAGGCGCTCCAAGACAAGCCGAAAGACCTCGTCATCAGCATGCATTTATGCCGGGGAAATTTCCGCTCGACCTTCGTCGCGTCCGGCGGCTACGAGCCGATCGCCGAGACCTTGTTCAACACCATGCCGGTCGACGCCTACTTCATGGAGTGGGACACGGAACGTTCCGGCGGCTTCGAGCCTTTGCGCTTCCTGCCCAAAGGTAAGACCGTGGTGCTCGGGCTCGTGACTTCGAAGACCGGAACGCTGGAGCGTAAGGCGGATATCCTGCGCCGCATCGAGGAGGCGCAAAAATACGCATCCCTCGATCAGCTTTGCCTCTCGCCCCAATGCGGCTTCGCCTCGACCGAGGAGGGCAATACGCTGGCCGAAGACGAGCAATGGAAGAAGCTCTCGCTCATCGTCGAGATCGCGAAAGAAGTCTGGGGTCGATAAGCTCAAAGTGTCAGGTTGAGAGAATCGGGACAGTGTCGCGCGTCACGCGCGCACTCGGTGCGCGCACCCACGCCTTCCTTCTGGGAGCGCCGGCAGGAAGTCGTGGATGACCGGGCCGAGCCCGGTCATGACGCACTCATTCCAAGAGATGAGAGCACGCTTCGCCCGAGGCCGAAGCATTGTCTCCAAACCTCATGCAGGATGCGGCCTCTCGTCGACCACGGAGGCAGCCATGACGATCACCGTCTTCATTCGCTACCAGCTCGATCCTTTCAAGCGCGACCTTTTCGAGGAATATGCGCGCCGATGGCTCAAAATCATTCCGAGATGCGGCGGCGATCTCAAAGGCTATTTCATGCCCCATGAGGGCACGAACAATATCGCTTTCGCGCTGATCTCCTTTGCGAGCCTTGCCGCCTATGAGACCTATCGGGCCCGCCTCAAGGAAGACGCGGATGGCCTCGACAATTTCCGCTTCGCCGAGGAGCATCGCTTCATCCTGGCCGAAGAGCGAAGCTTCCTGCGACAGGTCGTGTGAGCCGAGGAGGGTTGAATGATTGCCGTGATCTTCGAGGTGCGTCCCAAGCCCGGGCGACGAGAGAAATATCTCGGCCTCGCGGCGGATTTGCGCCCCTTGCTCGAGAAGATCGACGGCTTCATTTCGGTCGAGCGTTTCGAGAGCCTCACCGAACCCGGCAAGATTCTCTCGCTTTCCTTCTTCCGGGACGAGAAGGCGGTGGATGCCTGGCGCAATACGCAAGCTCATCGCCGCGTTCAGCGAAAGGGACGCGAGGACGTCTTCGAGGATTATCGCCTGCGAATCGCCGGAGTGATCAGGGACTATGGTCTCAATGAGCGCGCTGAGGCGCCGCCCGACAGCCGCTCGGTGCACGGATAGAGAACGAGTCCGCGGAGGTGGCGTCTTCGATTATGAGGTCCCACATGCGTGAAGCTGCCGCGCGCCGCAGGCTAATGGAAAGAGGGTGATCCTAACGCCGAAGCGGCTTAGAAGGAAGCAGCAGCGAACAAGGCGGATCTCATGACCTCGACCTCTCGCCCCGTGGGCAAAGGCGATCACATTTTCTTGGTGGACGGCTCGTCCTTCATCTTCCGGGCCTATTTCCAGTCGATGAACCAGGATCGCAAATATAATTACCGCTCGGACGGGCTGCCGACTGGCGCGATCCGCCTCTTCGCGACCAAGCTCATGCAATTCGTCAAGGAGGGAGCGGGCGGCATCATCCCCACGCATCTCGCCATCATCTTCGACAAGTCGGAGAATTCCTTCCGCAAGGAGCTCTACCCGCCTTACAAATCCAACCGCTCCGATCCGCCGGCGGATCTCATTCCGCAATTCCCGCTGATGCGCGAGGCGGTGCGGGCCTTTGGCCTCTTTCCCGTGGAGCAGGACCGTTACGAGGCGGATGATTTGATCGCCACTTACGCGCGCCTCGCGGTCGAGCGCGGCGCCGACGTGACCATCGTCTCGGCCGACAAGGATTTGATGCAGCTCATCAAGCCGGGCGTGTCGATGTACGATCCGGCCTCGGGCGACGCGAAGAGCAAGACCTACCGGCCGGAGCGACGCATCGGGCACGAAGAGGTCGTCGCCTATTTCGGCGTCGAGCCCGACAGGGTTGTCGACGTGCAGGCGCTTGCCGGGGATTCGACCGACAACGTCCCGGGCGTGCGCGGCATCGGGATCAAGACCGCGGCCCAGCTCCTGAGCGAATATGGCGACCTCGAATCCTTGTTGGCGCGCGCGGGCGAGATCAAGCAGCCGAAGCGCCGCGAGGCCTTGCTCGAGAATGCCGAGCTCGCGCGAATCTCGAAAAAGCTCGTGACCTTGGTCGACGATGTCGCGCTCGAGACCCCGCTCGACGACTTCGCCTTGCGCCCCCCGCCGGCCGTATCGCTCCTGGCCTTTCTCAAGGCGATGGAATTCACCACGATCACGCGGCGCGTGGCCGAGCTTTACGGCGTCGACGCGAACGAGATCGAGCCGGATGCGCGGCTGAAGATCGGCGGTTCGGCCGATCCGCGCGCCCTGATGCCCGCGACCTTGGGCGAAGCGCCGGACGGAGCCTTGCCCTTAGGCATGGCCCAGCCGGCAGCCGCGCTTCGAAGCACGGCCGTCGCCGAGCTCGAGGCGCCCTCGCCGAAGCCCGAGCTTCCGGCCCCGAGCCCTTCGCCAACCACGCTCGCGGCCGAGCGACAGGCAGAGGCGGCGCAAGGCAAGATCGACCCTGCCGCCTATGAAACGGTGACCGACCTCGACCCGCTCGGCGCCTTTATCGCGGCCGCGACCGAGGCCGGGCACGTCGCACTCCACACCGACACCTCTTCGCCGGACCCGATGCAAG
>DASZIL010000207.1:0-26320 GCA_035949255.1 Beijerinckiaceae bacterium
GTGATCGTGCCCGTCGCATTGACGACGGTGACCGAGATCGTGCCGGCGAACACCGTATGCTGGTCCGACCAGACGATCACATTGCCGCCGTTGCCGACGCCGCCCCCTGCCCCGCCATCGACGAGGATTTGCGCGCCGGCCTCGACGACCGTGGTCTGCGCATTGGCGATCGCGTGCTTCGCGAAGTCCTGCGCCTTGACGGCGCCGCCCTGCCGGTCGCCACCGATGAGCACCGTGCCGCCATCGCCCGTGCCCCGCGCGTCGATCACGGCGTTCTTGCCGAGCGTCACGTCATGGCCTGTCACGATCACGCGCCCGCCGGACTTGCTATGAGTGCCCGAGGCCGCGCTCGCGTCGATGCGGCCCGTTACCTTCGCAAGTTTCCTCGCCTTGATGGTGACGCGCCCGCCCGAGCCATCGTGATTGCGCGCGAAGATGCTGCCACCTGCGAAGACGCTGCCGCCTGCCGTGAGCCACACATGGCCGCCGCGCATCGCGCTTCCCGTCGCCCGGATCATCCCTGAGTGATTGCCCGCAAGCGCATAGACATTGCCGCCCGCGGCCTTGAGCTCGGCTTGCACCGCCGCGATCGTGCCCTTGTTCCGCACATCGCCCTTGCCGAAGCGCACCGTCATCCGGCCGCCGCCGACCGACATGTCCTTGAGGAGCACCTCTTGGCCGGCCCCGAGGCCGACCGTGCCGTTCGGCGCGTTGATCGAGCCTGAATTCACCACCGAGCGTGCGATGAGAAACACATCCCCGCCCGAGGACGAGATGGAACCGAGGTTCTTCACCATCCCGTCGCTTTGGCCCTTGCCCTCGAAGCGCAAGGTCTGGCCCGCCATGAAGTTCTGGTTCGCGATGTCGAGCGAGGAGGCGACGAATGAACCGCCCGTGGTGACGATACCGCTCTTGCCGACCACCACGCCTTGCGGATTCACGAGGTAGACCGAGCCCGTGGCGGAGAGCGTCCCCATGATCTGGGAGAGGCTGCCGCCGGTGACGCGATCGAGCGTCGCGCCCGCGCCGTTGTTGATCTTGACCGTGCCGCTCTTGCCGATCGAGAAGCTGTTGAAATCGATGATGCCGCGCTGGCTCGATTGCGTGATCGTCTCGGTGAGGCCTTGCGTGCCGATCGAGCCCATGCCCGCGACGAAATGCCCGCCTTGCGGGAGCATGTTCGCCGGGATGGCGACGGGCGAGCCGGCCTGCGCCGCCGATGCCGCGCCGACCAAGGCCGTGCCGCCCGCGAGGCTCGCCAGGAAGCGCCGATGGAAGCTCGTGCCCTTAAGCTCGCTCATTCCCGCGAAAGCGGGAATCCAGACTTTCGCGCGGAAGCCTGTTCCCCGCCTTCCCAAGGAAACCTGGGTCCCCGCCTTCGCGGGGACGAGCGGAGCACCACCGGAAACATGAAACGACATGGATAGCCCCTGACTGGCTCTTGGATCTCACGCGGAATCGGGCCTATCTCGCGGCCAAATCAAGCAATCTATTAGACCTACTGCACTCTAACGGCGCGGTCTAAAACGCACCCTATCTCGCCTGCATCTTGCGGAGCGAGCCCGGATCATATTTCTCGATTCTGGGCGACGAGCGCCTTCTCGAAAGGCGGAAAATGGCTCCCGCGAAGCCCTTATTCGTGAGGGGGGTGCTCCTCGTCGTGACCGTGGCGAGGGCGGAGCGCGTGAAGATGGCGCAAACGGAACAACACGACGAGCTTGCAAAGATCGCGACCCGTTTCGCCGCGATGCCGGCATTCCCCATTGCGGTTCGCGAATACACCGTGAGCCTGATGCGGCTGCGAGGAAGCCCGAGGCCCCTCAACAGGCTGACCTCGCACAATGCACGTTGGCGGGTCGCCGCCTATTTGACGTATCTCCACGCAGACCGCGAGCGTTACGGACCTGAAGGCGGCGCCACCTACAGCAATCTCCTGGCGATGTGCGGCCCTCGAGCGGAAATCAGCCCGCGCGTGCTGAAGACCGTGTTGGCGTTGCTGCAACTCACAGGGTTCGTAAAGTCTGTGCGAAGCCAGGCGGACCGCCGCTCGAAAATCTACAAACCGACCGAGCGCATGGCGGATTTCATGCAGCGATGGATGGAATACGCCACGAAAGCGCTCGATATTCTCGAGCCCGACATGGGACGGTCGCAAATGTTGCGCGACGATCCCGGCTTCTGTGACCGTTTTCTCGTTTCGAGCGGGCGCGGCCACGTCACCGCTGTCGACTTGGTCGAACACATGCCGGAATACATGGCCTTCTTCGGCTCCCGCGACGGTGCCGGCGCCGTGCTCCTCGCCGTGCTGCTCGCGGATATCGATGGAACGGCAGTACCGAGCCGCGCGGAACTTGCGAAGCAATTTGGGTTCTCGAAGACGCAGATAACCAAGGTCTTTTCCGACGGGGAAGCGCTCGGCTATTTCATTCTCGATGGCGCCGGCGCTCCGGCGCCGACGCAACGCCTGCGCGATAGCTCGAACAAATGGATTTCTCTTGAACTGGCCTTCTACGCCATGCACATGCGGAAGTCCTAGAGCGTCATCTGTCTTGAAGGCGCTTCACCTCTCCCGCAGGAAGAGGTGAGAGGCGCTCCAATATGGACCCTATGTCTATCTTGCGGATCGAATAGGGATCATATTTTCTCCGTTCCGGGCGATGAGCGCTTTCTTAGAAGGCGAAACAGAACTCCCGCGAAGCCATTCGCGACGGAGGCACTTGTCGTCGTGACCGAGACGAGGGGCAGGCGCGTGAAGATGGTTCAAGCAGGACAACGGGACGAGATCGACGAAATCGCCGTGCGGTTCGCCGCGATGCCGGCCTTTCCGCTCGCTGTTCGCGAATACATCGTGACCATGACGGGCATGCGCCAGAGGTACAAGTTCCTCCACAAGGTGATCTCGCATAATGCGCGTTGGCGCGTGGCTGGCTTTCTGATGTATCTCAGCGCCGATCGCGAGCGGTTCGGAGCCGAAGGCGGAGCCACCTATACCAACCTCTTGGAAATGTGCCGGCGTCGCGCCGAAATCAAACCGCGTGTGCTGAAGACCGTGCTCGCCTTGCTGCAGATCACCGGTTCCGTGAAGGTGGTGCGCAAAGAGGACGACCGCCGGTCGAAATTTTATCAGCCGACCGCGCGCATGCATGAATTCATGCGCCACTGGATGGGCAATAGCACGAGAGTGCTCGATATTCTCGAACCGGAAAAACGGCGTTCGCAATTACTGCGCGATGACCCCGGCTTCTGCGACCGGTTTCTCGTATCGAGCGGGCGGGCCCACCTCACGGCCGTCCCACTGGTGGAACGCATGCCGGAACATACGGCCTTCTTCGGCTCCCGCGACGGCGCCGCGGCGGTAGCCCATGCCGTCCTGCTTGCCGAGATCGATGATTTACTGGTGCCAAGCCGCGCGGAGCTCACGAAGCTATACGGCTTTTCAAAGACTCAATTCACAAAGGTTCTTACAGACGGCGAGGCGCGAGGCTATTTCGTGGTGGACGGCGCCGGTGTTCCGGCACCGACACCACGATTACGCGCGAGCTACAGCAAATGGGTCTCGATCGAATTGGCCTTTTACGCGTTCCATATGCAGCCTTCGTAGAACGAGATTTTTGGAGCCTCGGTTCCTGCCTTTCTTGAAAGCCCGCACACCTCGTTTGAGCGCCGTTCCGAAAAAACCTCCCGCCGGGCCCTCCCCGTCACCGATCTTCCGCGACTAGTGGCTCCCTCAAAAACTCTTCGACAACCCCGCGAGAATCGTGCGCCTTTGCCCGAATTGCGGCGCCGCGACGCCGATGCCCGTGCCGTTGCGCAGCTCATATTTTCGGTCCGTGATGTTGATGACGTCGAGACGCGCCGTCATCTTGCCCAAGCCAGGTGTATCGAAATCATGCTTGATGCCGGTATTGACCTGAACATAGTTTGGCTGGCGCTCGGTGTTCGCGAAGCCCGAGCGCAGCCCCGAGCCCGAGATCAGATCGGTGGTGAACAAGATGTCTCCCCAGCGATAGGAGGCGCCGCCCGAGATGGTGAAGCGCTGGTCGTGATCGAGATAGACCCAATGCGAGGCGATGAAGGCGAGCTCGTCGGCACCGAAGAAGAATTGGCTCGAGACGATGTTCTTCCCTTGCGCGCGCGAATAGGCGAAATTTCCGTAGAGCGAGAGATTGCCGAGCTGGTAGGAGGCCGTGACCTCCGCCCCGTAGACCTTGCCGTGCTGATAATTGAACGGCGCAAAGATGAGCGCCTGGCCGAATTGCCCTTCATCGATCAAATCATTGGCGTGCTTGTAATAGCTGTCGACGCCGATCGTAAGGTCGGTGCCGATCTTCTGGATGACGCCCGCATCGAAATAATGGGCGCGTTCGGGCTTCACGGGAGAATCCGTGGTGACTGCCGGAGCCCCCGTGGTGTTGGCGAATTTCGAGATCGTCTCGGGCGCGATGAGCTCCAAGGGCGGCGGTGTGAAATAGCGCGCGTAGCCGACATGGACAGTCGTGCCGTCGAGCGGCTTGTAGACGAGATTGACGCGCGGTGAGAGCTGGTTCCTGTCGATGAATTGGAAGCTCTCATCGAAGCGCGCGCCATAGTTGAGCGTGAGCTTATCGGTGATCTTCCACTCATCCTGGGCATAGACGCCGACGAGATAGCCGACCTTCCTGTTGTTGTCGGAGATGGCGAAGGGTTGGTCGATCGGGTTGCCGTCGGCGTCGAGCGGCAGCACGGTCGAGAGATTGCTCGAACGCGCTCGTTCCACATCGGCGAAGACGCCGGCCCGGAAAGTGTGCGCGGGATCGATCTCGTAGCTCACGTCGCCCTGAATGCCGTTGGCGAAATTCTCATGGCGCACATTCGATGCGATCCCATTGAACAAGACGTCGCCGACCGGATCGGGAAAGAAATGCGTCAGCGTATATCGGTTGAACAGGGCGACCTGAAAATTGAGATCGCCGAGGGATTTCTGCAGCGAAAGAATATTGAAATTGGATTCCTCGAGCTGCTGCTCGCGCAACCCCGCGGAGTTGAAATCCGAAAGGCCGAAGGCGGTAAAGGACGGGGTTTGACCCGGGTTGTTGGGAAGCCGGAATTGGCTCACCGCCGTGCCAGAGATGAAGCTCAAGCGCGTATTCTCGTCGATGATGCCCGAAAGATAAAGGAAGCCCCTCCCCTGCTCGCTGAAATCCTTCACCGGATTGAGCGAATGGGTCGGATTTTCAATGCCGATGTTGTTTTGCAGATAGCTTCCCGTAACGAAGTAATCGACCTTGCCGGTCGAGCCGCCATAGGAAAAGCTCGGCAGAAAACTTTGCCGCTGCCCGCCGTAAAGCGCGACCTCTCCCCCAGGCTCGAGCGTTCCGCTCCGCGTCTCGATATCGACGACGCCCGCCGTGCGATAGCCGTATTCGGCGGGGAGCGCGCCGGTGATGAGGTCGATGCGTCGCGCGAAACGCGTATCGAACAATTGCGAGAAGCCGCTGATCGTCTCCGGAATGATGACGCCGTTGATCCGGTACTGCAGATTCGCGTGGTCGCCGCGTACATGCAATTGGCCGAAGGAGTCCTGCGCAACGCCGGGGGCCTGCAGCAAGGTCGTGCTGAGCGGCGCGTTGCTGCCGAGCGGCTGCGTCTCGATCGCCTCTCGGCTGATCTCGTAGTTGGAGGCCCCAACCGCGGTATTGATCTGGTTGCGCGCGGCATCGAGCCTCGCCGCGGTGACGGTGATGTCGAACTGATCGCTCGCACCGACCTCCGGGGTAACCCCCCGTTTCGGGCCGGGTTGCGTTGGGGTCGTTGGGGCGGCCGGCGTTGTGGTGTCGGCGGGTGCGGCCGCATTTTTCCCCTGAGCGGGGTTCGTGGGCGTCTCGCTCACTTGCGCTTGTGCAAGAGACGAAAAACACGAAGAGGCGAGCGCCATCGCAGCGCCAATCGCGGCGGCCCGGGCTCGGCAGGCAAGGCAAGAAGGGAAAGGCACGAGGACGCTCCGTATATGTTACAACGTAACAATACGGAACCGAAATCGGAATGCAATAACGTTACAATTTGTGTTTTCGCTTTGCGCGACGGCGTGACCGAAACGACACAGAACGGCTGACTTGCTTCAGCGGAGTGGCAGGACCGCGCAGCCAGCGGATGGACTTCGCCCCGAAGATCGTCTTGATGGAAAACGGCTTGTGGGCAAGGGGCGGTCGTCCTGTTCCGAGCGTCAGGGACACCCGCCCAGGGGCCGTTACGGCGACGAGAAGGAGGCGATGGGCATGGGCGCTGACGTCTACCAACGTTTGTCCGTCCCGAAGCGGGTGAATGGAGCGGGGCTCCTCACGCGTCTCGGCGGAAGCCTGATGGAGGCGCAGACGCTCGACGCCATGCGCGAGGCCGCCGGCGCCTTCGTCGACATCGCCGAGTTGCAAACGCGCGCCGGCGCGGCCATCGCGCGCCATACGGGAACCGAAGCAGCGATCGTGACCGGTGGTGCTGCCGCGGCGCTCACGCTCGCGACCGCGGCCGCGATCACGCGCACCGATGTGGCGAAGATGGAGCGCTTGCCGGATACCGAGGGGATGGCGAACGAGGTCATCATCCATCGCGCCCATCGCACCGGCTATGACCATGCAATTCGGGCGGCGGGCGCGCGCCTCAAGGAGATCGGGCTCAACGACCGGGGCGTGGGCGCGGGCGTGCGCGATCTCGAAGCCTGGGAAATCGAAGCGGCGATCGGGCCGAAAACGGCGGCGATCGCCTATACGGCGACACAAGAGCTGAGGCCTTCGCTCGGGCGCCTCGTCGCGGTCGCGGAGCGCTTCAAGCTTCCGGTTATCGTCGATGCGGCGGCCCAATTGCCGCCGAAGGAGAACTTGCGCCGCTTCAGCGAGGAAGGCGCCTCTCTCATCGCCTTCAGCGGCGGCAAGGCGATCCGCGGCCCGCAAGGCACCGGCATACTGTGCGGTCGGGAGGACCTCGTCTCCTCGGCCTTGATCCAGATGCTCGACCTCGACATCCTGCCCGAGACCTGGGCGCCGCCCGAGGGCTTGTTGGCACGGCATTTTCCCGACCATTTTCCGCATCATGGCCTCGGGCGCGGCTTCAAGGTCGATAAGGAATCGATCGTCGGGCTCGTCGTGGCGCTCGAGCGCTTCATCGCTTGCGATCTCGAGGCGGAGATCGCGGCCCGGCGAAGGCTCCTCGCCAACATCGCGCGCGCCATCACCGGACTTGCGCATTCGAGGCCGCTGGCGATCGAGGAGGCGAAAGGGAGATATCCGACGCTCCGCGTCGAGATCGACGCCGATGCGCTTCACCTCGACGCCTATGCCGTGAGCCGCGCCTTGCAGCGCCATAACCCGCCGGTGCATTTGAGCGAGCGCCGTGCGTGGGAAGGCGTGCTCATCATCGACTCCGCGGGATTGCGGGAAGGCGATGCCGAGATCATCGCGGCCGCGCTTCGCGCCGTGCTCGGCGCTCCGAGGACGAAGGCTCGTGCGAGTGCCAAGGAGAGGACGTGATGTCCGTCAAGCTCTTCGACCTTTCAGGGCGCACCGCCCTCATCACCGGCTCTTCGCGGGGCCTTGGCCGCGCCATGGCGGAGGGCCTCGCGGCGGCGGGCGCCAGCGTCGTGCTTCACGGCCAGGACGCGCAGCGACTTGCCGCGGCGGCAGAAGCCTTTCGCGAGGCGGGGCATGAGGCGCGCAGCATCCGCTTCGACATCGCCGATGAGGCCGCGATCCTCGACGCCTTCGCGAAGCTCGATGCCGAGGGCGTGACCATCGACATCCTTGTCAACAATGCCGGCATGCAATTGCGCAAGCCCATGCTCGAGCTTTCGACGCAAGAGTGGCGCAAAATCATCGACGCCAATCTGACGAGCGCCTTCATTATCGCGCGCGAGGCGGCGAAACGAATGGTGCCGCGCGGACGGGGCAAGATCGTCAATATCGGCTCACTGACGAGCGAGGTGGCGCGCGCCACCATCGCGCCTTACACGGTCTCGAAAGGCGGCATCAAGCTGCTCACGCGCGCCATGGCGGCCGAATGGGCCGCGCATGGCATCCAGGCCAATGCGATCGGGCCGGGCTACATGCTCACCGACATGAACAAGGCTCTCATCGAGGACGAGAAATTCGACGCCTGGGTGAAGGCGCGCACGCCGGCAAAGCGTTGGGGGCGCCCCGAGGAGCTCGTCGGCGCCGTGATCTTCCTCGCCTCGCAAGCCTCCGATTACGTCAACGGCCAGATCCTTTATGTCGATGGGGGCACGCTTGCGGTCCTATGAACGCGGCGCGGTCCTTCCATGACGTCGCAAAAGCTCCCTTACCGGACCAATGTTGGGATCGCGCTCTTCAACAAGCAAGGGCGCGTGCTGATCGCGCATCGCCTGCGCAATGACGGGCCGGAGATCATCCTTCCAGGCCACGAATGGCAAATGCCGCAAGGCGGCGTCGATCCGAATGAAGAGGCGCTTTCGGCCGCGCGCCGAGAATTGTGGGAGGAGACTTCGGTCACCCATGCCGAGCATCTCGGCGAGACGCGCGAATGGATGACTTACGACTTCCCCCCTTATGACGGGCCTTGGCACCGGCTCTGCGCCTTCCGCGGCCAGCGCCAGCGATGGTATGCGTTCCGCTTCATGGGCGAGGATGATGAGATCGACGTGGCGCGCGGCGAAGGCGGGGCGGATCCCGAATTTTCTCATTGGCGCTGGGAGCGGCTCGACAAGGCCGCGGCGCTCGTCGTGCCCTTCAAGCGCGAAATCTACGAGCACGTGGCTTTCGAATTTCGCGCCTTCGCCGAACCGGTGGAAGCGGGCTGATACCAAGGCGCGAGACGAGCATGGTTGCGAGCGACAGCTTTGCCGAGTTCCTGCGCGAGCAGCTCTCTCCGCTCGGTCATCTGACCCTGCGCCGCATGTTCGGCAAAACCGGCGTGTTCTGCGACGGAGTGATGCTCGGCATGGTGAGCGACAACACCCTCTATTTCCGGGTCGACGAGGATAACCGGGCCGTCTTCGAGGAAGCTAAGGCGTTTCCACCTCTCAACTATCAGAAGAAAGGCGACACCATCGATCTCTCCTTCTGGAGAGTTCCGGAGCGTCTGTTCGACGAGCCTGACGAGCTCGTGGCCTGGGCGCGAGCCGCGCTCGCGGCAGCGCGGCGCGTCGCGGCAAAAAGAGAACGCACGGTGCCGGTGCGCAGATCAAAGCTCAGAAGATGATCGCGACGTGGAGGCTCACCCGAAGGGCATCGACCAGGTCCGCACATTGGTGAAGCTCTTCATCGCCTCGACCACGCCTTCCTTATAGCCAAGCCCTGAATCCTTGATGCCGCCGAAAGGCGACATCTCGATGCGATAGCCGGGCACTTCCCAGATGTTGACCGTGCCGACCTCGAGCTCCTGGATGAAGCGCGTGATGTAATCCAAACGGTTGGTGCACACGCCCGACGACAAGCCGTAAGCAGTCGAATTCGAGATGCGGATGACCTCCCCGATCGCATCGGGCACCCTGATGATCGGAATGACGGGGCCGAAGGTCTCCTGATGCACGAGCTCGCAATCATAAGGCACGCGATCGACAACGGTCGGCGGAAAGAGCGCGCCGTCGCGGGGAGCGCCATGGAGAAGCTCGGCGCCCCTGGCGAGCGCATCGGCGACGCGCCGCTCGAAAAGCATCGCCGCCGCCTCGTTGATCACCGTGCCGACATCGACGGAAGGGTCCATCGGATCCCCGCACTTCAGCTTCTTCGCCTTCGCGAGGACGAGCTTCACAAAATCATCGGCGACGCTCTCCACCACGAGAATACGCTTCACCGCCGTGCACCGCTGGCCCGAATTCTTCGTCGCGCCCTGGACGGCAAGCTCGGCCGCCTTGTCGAGATCGGCGTCCTCCATGACGATCAAGGGATCGTTGCCGCCGAGCTCGAGCACCAGGCGGCGATAACCCGCCTTCTCGGCGATGTATTTGCCGACGCGCACCGAGCCGGTGAAGGTGATGAGGTCGCAATCCTCATCCGTGATCATGGCGTCGCCCATGGTGCGCGGATTGCCGGTGACCACGCAAAGCATTTCCGGCGGCAAGCCGGCTTCGTAAAGCACATCGGCGAGCGCGAGCGCCGTCAGCGGGGTGAGCTCGGTCGGCTTCAGCACGACGCGGTTGTTGGTGGCGATCGCGGGGGCGAGCTTGTGGCTCACCATGTTGAGCGGGTGGTTGAACGGCGTGATGGCGGAGATGACGCCGAGAAGCGGCAGGCGCGTCGTGAAAATCTTGCGGTTCTTGCCGTTCGAGCTGATGTCGCAGGAATAGATCTCGCCGTCATCCTTGATGGTGAGCTGCGCCGCGAAGGACCAGACGTCGAAAGCGCGGCTCGCTTCATAAAGCGAATCCTTCCAGCACAAGCCGGATTCGGCGGTGATGAGCCGCGCGAACTCTTGCCTGCGGTCGCGCAAGATTTCGGCCGTGGTCTGAAGAATGCGCTGACGCTCGAAGCGCGTGAGCTTCGGCCGATAGGCGCGCGCCTGCGCAAAGGCGGCGCGCACATGCTCAGGACCGCCCGCCGGAACGGTCCCGATCACCTTTCCGGTGTACGGATTGAGGACCTCGACGCTCTCATCGGTCGAGACGAGCTTTCCGGCGATCCGCATGCTTTCCTTGCGAAGGGCAGGCTTCGCTTCGATGTTCATCCATTCACCTATCGGTCACGCGTATTTCGTGCGAGCGTCCCGCACCCGATGCCTCGCCTCACGACGCCACATGGTTGAGGGCGACGGCGAAGACATCAAAGTTTCGAAGCTCGCGGCCGCGAGGCCAATCGATCTTGCGGTTGACGATCATCGGCACCGTCTGCTCGGTGAGCCCGCCGTGAGAGCGCAAAGGCTCGCTGAGGCCTGAAAGATCATGGCGATTGGCGCTCGTGCCGAGCACCTTGTGGCGCGTCGACAGCACCACGAGATCGCCGATCCGATCCGGCGGCAGCTCGAAGCGCGACGCCGCCTCGGCATTCGGCAGCACGAGCGCAATGCCTTCTATCGCCGCGAGCCTCTTCGCAAGCGCCGAACCATCGGCGCATTGCGGCAGATAAATGGTGGCAAAGGAGCCGAGCGCGCCGTGATGAACGACGTAAGGATCGGTGATCGGCAAGATGACGCGCGCGTTGCCCGCGCCGACCCAATTGTCGAACACATCTTGCAGATAGATCACATCGGGCGAGAGGTCGCGCTTGTGCTTGTCGTTCATGCCGTGATCGGCGGTGAGCGCGAGAACGCAGCCTTGCGCATCGAGCAAGCCGACATAACGGTCGAGCATGGCGTAGAATTCATTGGCGATCTTTGAGCCCGGCGCTGCCTTGTGCTGCACATAATCGGTCGTCGACAGATACATGAGGTCGGGCCGGGAACGCTCGAGGAGCTTCGTGCCGGCCGCGAAAACGAATTCCGACAGATCGGCCGAGTAAACATCCGGCACGGGCTTGCCGACGAACTCCGTCACCTTCGCGATGCCGTTTTCGGCAAGCGTCGCCTTGTCGGCCTTCTCCGACGAAAAGGCGATGGCGCGTCCGCTCGAGAAGTCGAGCCCATTGCCAAGCAGCGTCCGCAGCTTGTCCTTGGCCGTGACCACGGCGACCTTGGCGCCCGCGTCGTGAAAGCCCTGCATGATGGTTGGCGCGCGCATGAAGCGCGCCTCGTTCATCATCACCTCCTCGCCGCTCGCGCGGTCGTAGAAGTAATTTCCCGCGATGCCGTGAACTTGCGGCGGCCTTCCCGTGATGATCGAGATGTTATTGGGGTTGGTGAAGCTCGGAATGACGGAACTCGCGAGACGATGCGTCCCCGTCTTCATGAGCCGGTCGAGATTGGGCGCAAGCCCTGCCTCGATCGCCTTTTCGATATAGCCGGGCTCGGAGCCGTCGATGCAGACAACGACGGTCGGAAGCGGCGGGAAGCGATAGTCGCGGCCGTTCACCGTCACCGTGGGCGTGCGCCGATGCTCGTTCATGAATTCCTCGATGGCGAACCATTTGTCGGGCCTGACACAGGCCCAGGCGTAAAGGATCAGATTTTCAAGCAGCCCTGGCGGCGGGATCGCTCACGCCCATCTCGTCAAGCACCTCGCGCACGGCGGCAAGCGCTCCGCGCATCTCCTTTTCGCCGATGCGCCCGATACAGCCGATGCGAAAGGAATCCGCCACGGTGAGCTTACCCGGGTAGATCACAAAGCCGCGGTCCTTCAGCCCGTCATAGAAACGCTGGAAAACGAAGCGCGGATGGGTCGGCATGTGGAAGGTGACGATGATCGGCGCCTGCAAATGATCGGGAAGCAAGGTGCGAAAGCCGAGCTCCCGCATGCCCGAAACGAGGATGCGGCAATTCTCGCGATAGCGACGGCCGCGCCCTTCGACACCGCCCTCATCGGCGAATTCCCGCAAGGCCTGGTGGAAAGCGACGATCACATGGATGGGGGGCGTGAAACGGTATTGCCCGGTCTTCTCCAGATTCGTCCATTGGTCGTAGAGGTCGAGGACGAGCGTCGTCGCGTGGCCCTTCGTCGCAAGGAGCGCCTCTTTCCGGCAGATGACGAAGCCGAGGCCAGGGACGCCCTCGATGCATTTGTTCGAAGAGGCCGCGACCGCATCGACATGGGCTCTTCGCACATCGAGCGGGAGCGCCCCGAAGGCGCTCATCGAATCGAGGAGAAAGCTCTTCCCATATTTCTCGGCGAGCGCGCCAATCTCGTCGACCGGGTTGAGGATCCCGGAGGTCGTCTCGCAATGAACCGCGAAGACGTGGGTGATCGAGGGCGTGCGCTTCAAGAGGCGCTCCACCTCCTCGAGAGCGGGCAAGGTATCCTCCGGCGTCTCATGCACGAGCGTGCGGCGCCGCGCGATCTCGAGGATGCGCTTTGCCCGATGCCCATAGGCGCCGTTGATGAGGAGGAGCACCCTCCCCTTCGCCGACACGAAGCTCGTCAGCATGGCCTCGACGGCGAATGTGCCGGAGCCCTGCACCGGCACCGTGACGTAATCCTGCGCTCCCCTCGCGATCTCAGGCAGGCGTTGCAGCACCGCCTTGTTGATCGCGCCGAAGCTCGCGTCGCGCGAACCCCAGTCATGCACCATGGCTGCCTTCACGCTGCGTGACGTGGTGAGGGGGCCGGGCGTCAAGAGGAAGGGGTCGCCCGTCTCGGAAGCGGCTTTTTGCGAAGATTTCGAGGCTGTGATGTTCGTCATCGATCGCTCTCTGTGGCGCGTGGCGGCAGACGCGCCTCACCGGCCAGGTTCCGGTTTCTAAAGGTCTCCACAAAATCAGTCAAGATACCACATTATGCAACTTTCATGGCGGCCATGTGACGGTCCGATCAGAACATGCGCAGGCAAAAGAGGCCGCCGAGAATGAGCGCCCCCGAGGCGGCGCGCACCCGCGTCATCGGCTCCTTGAGGAAGACGACGGCGATCAGCCCGCCGAAGAGCACGCTCGTCTCGCGGATCGCCGCGACGAGCGCGATCGGGGCGACCGTCATGGCCCAGATGGCGATCCAATAGGCGGCAAGCGACATCGCGCCTCCCGCGAAGCCGGGAAGGAGGAAACCGAGCGCCGGGCGCACCCCTTTCGCCCCTTTCCAAAAAAGGCAGATGATCAGCATCGGGTAGGCATCGACGGCGAAAAGTGCCGCGGCATAGGCATTCGGGTCTCCCGCGGCCCGCGCGCCGATGCCGTCGACGATGGTGTAGGCGCTGATGGTGATAGCCGTGAGAAGCGCGCAGCTCACCGCAACCTTGCTCGGCGCCATGAGATGGCGATGGCCGCGCAAGGAAATGAGAAGCACGCCGGCGCCGAGAAGGAGGATGCCGACCCCGTTTCCGGCGCTCAAGGGATCATGCACCAGGAGGAGCGAGGCGACCGCCGTCATCAATGGCGCCGCGCCGCGCGCGATAGGGTAGATCTGCCCCATGTCGGCGCGGCGATAGGCCTCAGCGAGGAAGAGGTAATAGCCGAGATGGATGACGACCGAGGCGAAGATCCAAGGCCAGGCGGTAGCCTTGGGAAGGCCGGTGATCGGCAGGGCCGGCAGAGCGATCATGCCGCAGGTGAAGCAGATGAGCGTCATCGCCAGAAAGGGATCGAGCCTGATCTTGATGAGCGCGTTCCAGCCGGCATGGAGCGCCGCCGCGGTCAAAACCGCGAGAAAGACGGGGAGGGTCAGATGCATGGGCTTTGCCGGAGATTCACGCCTTGGCCTCGATCACCGGCCAGCGGCGAGCCGCGAAGGCTTGCGCGATCCTTCTCGGCGGCGGTTTGTCGACGATCAGCCCCGCGATTCGTGAAACCGTCGCCATCTTCACGGGCGTTCGCCGCTCGAACTTCGAGTGGTCGACGAGGAGAAAGACCTTCTGCCCGGCCTTCATCATCCTGTGGCGCTGTTCGCTCGCAAGCCGGGAATAATCGGTGAGCTCCCCTTCCGGCGAAACGCCGCCGACCCCGATGAAGACGAGATCGACGCGGAAATGCTCGAGCGCCGAAAGCGTATCGATGCCGAAGGCGGCTTCGTCGTTGGGATCGATCTCGCCGCCGAGCATCATCACCTTCACGTCCGAGGAACGGCATAAGAGGAGCGCGATCGGCAAGCTGTTGGTGAGCACGGTAATGTCCTTGCGCTCAACGAGCGCATAGGCGAGCGCGAGCGTCGTCGAGCCCGAATCGAGGATCACCACCATCCCATCCTCGACGAAGCTCGCTGCCTTGCGGCCGATCGCGGCCTTGCCCGGCGCATTGGCTGCTTGGCGCGCGGCAAGCGAAGGCTCGGCCGTCGCGGTGCGCGCCGCGCCGCCATGCACGAGATTGGCGCGGCCTTGATCGGCGAGCGTCTTGAGATCGCGGCGGATGGTCTCGCGCGACACACCGAGCCGTTCGGCAAGAAGCGAGACGCTGACCGCGCCCGCGGCGTCGAGCGCGTTCAAAATATGATCCTGGCGGCTGATGGCGAGCGGGCGATTCATGAGGCGGCCTTAAGACTCAAGCGACGCGCCGATGTGGCATTTTGTGGCAATTTCTGCAAGCGCGGCCGATAAGCGTGAGCCAAGGTGAGACCCCCGGTAGCCGCCCAAAGTGAGCGTGATTCTCACGGCGCAAACGAGATCGCTAGGTCAAGCCTTGGTCGCCGATCTTCCCCCGGGTGGCTCAACGCTCGCGATGCGCGGCGATCAGATGCTGATATTCGAAGAAGCTGTCCTTGGGGACGCGGTTTTGCGTGTCGAAATCGACACGGACGATGCCGAGCCTGTGCGAGAACCCCGTGGTCCATTCGAAATTGTCGAGGAGGGACCAGAGGAAATAGCCGCCGAGCCTTGCTCCCTCGGCGCGGGCCTTGAGCGCGGCCTCGACATGGCGGCGCACATAGAGGCTGCGAAGCTCGTCATGCACCTTGCCCTCGACGAGCTCTTCGTCCATGCCGCCGAAGCCCGCGCCGTTCTCGGTGATGTAGATGAGAGGATCGCCATAATCCTTGTGAAGCCGCATGAGCAATCGGTAGAGCTCATCGGGCACCACGGGACCGTTGAACGCTTCGAGCGTCTGAGCGCTTGTCTTAGCCCATTCGGCCCCCAAGGGGGCCGAAGGGTCGGCCTTGAAATAGGAGGGCGCGTAATAATTGACGCCCACGAAATCCGGCCGGTTCTCTGAAATGAAGCCCATCTCGGCGGACGTCGGCGCGAAATCGGGATTGAGGTTGGCCTCGAGAGAGGCGAGGGGTTCGGGGTAGCTGCCCTTGAACATGGCGTCGAGAAACCAGCGATTCTGCAGAGCATCCATCATCGCGGCGGCTTCGACATCCTCGGCGCGATCAGGATCGGCGGGATTTGTCGGCGTGAAGTTGAGCGAGATGCCGATCTCGCCCCCAAGGCCGAGCTGACGATAGAGATGGATCGCTTGCGCACTTGCCAAGAGGATGTGATGCGCCGCGACCGATTGCTGCGCATAGATGCGCAAGACGTCCGCTCTCTCGTCGCCCACCCCTTCGAGTATGCGGTGGATGGAAGGCTCGATCATGAAAAGCTCGACGAAGGGCTCGTTGACCGTGATGAATCGCTTCACCCGATCGCCGAAGGCGTCGAAGACGACCTCGGCATAACGCTGAAACCAGGCGACGGAGCTCCTGTTCGCCCAGCCGCCCTGCTCGGCGAGCTTCTCGGGCATGTCCCAATGATAGAGAGTGACGACCGGCTCGATACCGTTCGCGAGGAGATCGTCGATGAACTGGCGATAATGGGCAAGCCCCGCCGGGTTCACCTCTCCCGTGCCGTTCGGCAAGATGCGCGACCAGGCGATGGAGAAACGATAGGCGTTGACGCCCAACCGCTTCATGAGCGCGATATCTTGAAGGTATTGCTGCCTGTCGTAGAGATTATCGGCGATATTCCCAGTTTCGTTCCTGCCGATCACCGCTTTCGTGACTTGAAATTCATTGGTGTAGACATCCCAATTGGACGGGCCTTTGCCATCCAATTGATAGGCGCCCTCTACCTGATAGGCCGAGGTGGACACTCCCCAAAGGAAGGCGTCTTTCGGGAGGTGCGAGGCGGGAGCGGCGGCCGCGAGGCAAAAACCCAAGGCGAGAACCCGCGCGGCTCGCGCGATTTGCCTCTCGATCGAACGCATTTCTTCTCCCGGGAACTGACGAATCGTGCTGGCCGCGACGGAGGGAATTTGACCGTAGCGCAGGGTAGCAGGCCAAGCCATACCCCGCGCGACAAACGACGCGGAGGGAGAAGCGCAATTCGAACAGGACAGCGTCCGGAGCCCGCGGCAAGAATTATTTCCTCGGAATCGAAAAGACCCCGGCGCCCAAATAATTCATCCGGTTCAGGTTGAGCACTTGCCGCGTCACGAAAGACGGCTTGCCGGTCAGGAAGGACGGATTCCCCCGGAAATGATCGTGATCGGGAAGGCCATGATGGTGATGTTGCAATATCCAGGCGGTTCCCGGAGCACCTGAAAGGCCGAGATGATCGTGCACAAGCTTGAGCCGCGCCGAATCGAGCGTTGGACCATCGCGGTAGCTTGACGGATCGAGCCGACCCGGCAGGTTTCCGGGGCTCATTCCAGGCTTCGACCAATCACCCCAGCGCGCATATTCACCCCGTTGCGAAAGCGATGCCAGGACGTTCGAGTGCGGCGAATTTGTCGGCGGGCTGGGGTGCAAATTCCACGCGTGCCACTTGCCCTTGTCGCTGTCGGGGGTCGGCAAGGGCTGCCCAGATCCCGTCAGAGGCAGATGCGCATTGTCTCCCCCGTAAGGAGCGTGAAAACCGCGTGCATAGCGCGGGAAGCGAGGATCGCCGGCATCGCCTTGATGCGATCCGTCACGGTCGTGCCCAAGGCGATCACGATCATCCTGGACGCCCGGAGCGTGGAAATCACGTGAGTCGCGCGAGAATCGGCGATTATCGAGGTCGCGCACAGGGTGCCCGTCCCGGTCGCCCGTAAAACGATCATGGTCATCCCGGCCGCGCGCGTAACGATCATCATCGTCCCGATCGTGGAAGTGATGATGGTGGTGGTGCTCCGCACGCGGCGGCGGTGGCGGTGGCGGTGGCGGAGGCGGAGGTGCCGGGCGCGGGGGCGGCGGCGGAGGTGGCGGGGGCGGAGGTGGAGGCGGGGAAGCCGCGACGACCTCCGGCTGGGGTGCCTCCTGAGGAATGATCGCCAGCTTTTGCAGCCCGCGCTCGATCTCGTTCAGGAAATCGTCGAGCCCGAGCGAGGACCAATCCCACAACGGCAAGTTGGTGCCGATGTTGTTCGCGGCCGCTTGGGAATCGCTTGGCTTCACATTCGAGCCGCCGCTCTGCCCCTTCTTGCTCGTTATCGCAGCGTTATAGGCCGCGATCAGCCCGGCGGGCGCCTTGAAGGCCGTCGATGGCGGCTTGATCGAGGAAATCGCGCGTAGCGCAAAGCCCGGCAGGTTCACGGTCTGGGTGACGCCGCCCGACGACATGGTCATCACCCCATAGCCGAGAATGGCCTGCGTACCCTCCTTGCTCGATTGGCTCACCGTGATGATGCCGCCGCGCAAACCGATGGTGGCGAAGGGCGTGCTGATCGTCGCGCCGCCCGTATGGGTCGCCTGCCCCCCGACGACACGAAGCACGCCCTTGCCGAGCGAGACCGCCATTTCGCCGCGCGCCGCCTGCGGGTCAAAAACGAATTTATCGATCACGATCGACGAATTCGGGCCGATATCGAGCGTCGTCTTGTCGATGAAGACGAGTTGCACGCTGCCTGAAGGTGACGTGTCGATCTTCTCATCCGAGACGACGCGCGCACCCATCTCGATCACCCGCATGCTTCCGCCCGGCGGCGTTCCGGAGGAGAGCACGTTGGCGGCGCCGGCCGTTCCCACGGGATCGGCCCTCGCGAGCGTGGGATCGAGGAGCGCGAGCGCGGCAACCCCGGTCAGGAGCCATGTGCGCAAGGGAATTGAAAGACGCTCCCCCACCCTCCCCCGTGCCTGCGGCAGGGCGGAATTTCGGCATCGGTGGAAAAGGGCGTTCGACATGCGCCGTAATATTCGTTCCCGACCCGTTTATGTAGTCGATCGCAATATTATCCGTGCTTACCCGAGTCTTTCCACACTCAGTGCGACCAATGGGGTCATATGTCAATTTTGAATCGGAATATAACTCCAATATTTACATATCAGATCGAGTTTAATAATCTAAATTATTCAAATATCTGAAATCGATAATCACCTAACTCCTTCAACATCGGTTTATTTGCTTCAAGGCGGCTGGAGTACCTCTTTTGTCGTAGCGCGCCATGCTCCTTTGCAAGTCAGGGAGCCCCCTCACCACGCAAAGATCACGCGTGACGCTCTCACTCCGCCTCGCCGAACCGAGGCGAGGGCTTGAAGACCAGCACACGCCGTCCGTCGTTTCGGGGACGGTGACGAGGCCGCGCCGCTCACACCCCTTTTTGCTGCGCCTGGCAGAGAATGACCACGGAACGCACGGCTTCCTTCTCATCCGTGCCGGCGTCCATCTCGCCTCTGACGAGGTGCCGCAGTTCCTTGTTCGTGACGCCGGAATGGATGCAGTCCGGCCGCGCCATTTCGACGAGCCGGGCTTCCCTCTGTGCTGCCCTCGCCGTCATGCCGCACACCCAGATCGCGGAGATCAGGGCTGCGGTGATGCTCACGAACCAGCGAAGCGCGTCAGATCTTGGTGTTGCGCGCAAATGCGGAGCTTCCGCCGTATAGTCGATTTGCATGGCGACAGATCCCGCGTCGAACCATGGACGGATTGAGCGCTAAGCCATGTCGATGGCCAAAACCTTCAAAGAATGATTATAATTCTCGGCGTTGAGCGCGCTGGCCGGCGCTCGGCTCCCACCCCCCTCTGCCGCAAACCTGCGCCTTTGCGGGAGGGTTATCTCAGCCTGACCGAAATGTAACTTGAAGGCGCGGCGCGCCTGACCCAATTTCGGCGATCAGTGGCGACTTTCTTCCGGTGACGGAGTCACAAATGAACCGCTTGATCCCATTCATCGCCGCGGGCGCGATGTCCTTGACCTTCGTCCCCGCGGCCTTCGCTCAGGGGCATGGTCCCGAGGCCGGCGGCTTCCGCTCGATCGCTCGGCTTTGCGCCACCGATCAGCAGTGGACGACTGAGCGCATGGGCGAGCGTCTCGCCCAGCGCCTCAATTTGACGGACCAGCAGAAGCCAGCGCTCAAGGCGCTGCAGGACGCCATCGCCAAGGCGAAGGGCGATGCGAAGACCGCGTTATGCGCGAGTGCGCCCGACCTCTCCACCTTGCCGGCACGCCTGGCCTTCGCTGAAAAGCGCCTTCAGGCGCGGCTCGACGGGATGAGAGCCGTCCAGCCGAAGCTCGAAGCTTTCTACGCAGCGCTCACAGGCGAGCAGCAGGCCGAGCTCAACGAGCTCTGGCACCACCACGGCATGCGTGCTGGGCGCGGCGGCGAGGGCGAGCGACATTGGCGCGGCGGCGGTGATTTCCGCGGGCCCAGCGGCGGCGGTCGCGGCTTCGACTCCGGCGATGATGATTGATCGATTGTCCGGCAAGGGTTAGCGAAATGCCGGCGAGGGAGCGGGATCAAGATACCGCGGCGGTAAGATGGACTCCCTCCCTCGTGCCCCTTTGGGACCCTTCGGCCAGGGATGAAAGGGCCGCTCGGCAGCGGAGGTTCACGCGTGCGCGCCAAGCCTTGACGGTGCTCGAGAGAGCACCGATGGCCGCGCGGTGACCGCTTCCCTTCAAAGTGCGTGCGCGCGCGTGGCTTCGAAGGGATGATCGATCATCGCTTGCATGGTCTCCACGAAACGGGTCGTGCGCGCAAGTTCCGCATGCACCTCGAACGCTGCCTCGTTTGCCCAGCGAGAATGAATGAAGAAAAGGAGCGGATCGCGGGTCGAACGAAAGGCGCCGATCGCAAGGCACCCCGGCTCGCTTCGCGCTGCCCGAACCTGCTCGGCGAGCACTGTTGCTGCCGCCGCGTCTCGTCCCGGCTGAACGTGGAAACGCGCGAAAATAAAAAGCTCCATCAAAACCTCCGTTGCCTCCCTCTTTGCGGCGCGAGCCGTGCCGCGACGCGGCCTTGCCGGTGAAACGCGATTTTACCGCCTCCGGAGGCCGGTGATAAGGAAGGCGGGTTGCAACATGTGATCGGGGGCCAGCATGAAGCGCGATGTCGTCCTTATCGATGGCACGTGGAACAACGAAGGCGTCGGCTTTGACACGAATGTCGCGAAGCTTGACCCGGCCTATGGCGCCGCCGCCAGCCCCTTGATCAAGAGAGTCGCGAACGACGGTGTCCGGCAGCTTTGCCTTTATCACGACGGTGTCGGATCGGACGGCCCTCTCCTGCGCAAATTGCTCGGAGGCGCGATCGGGCTTGGCCTCAAATCGATCATTCAAGACGCCTATTCCTGGCTCGCGCTGAATTTTGAGGCGGGCGACGAGATCTATCTCATCGGCTTTTCGCGGGGCGCCTATGCGGTGCGCGCGCTCGCAGGTCTGATCGGCGCCTCTGGCATCGCGCGTGGCGCGGACAAGGACACGATCGAAGCCGCCTGGCAATTCTATCGCGTGAAACCACAGATTCGTGCCGGCAAGTCGAGGCCAGGTTTCGGGGATCAGAAGCACATCATCACCTACCGCTCGCTCGAACGGAAAACAGCCTTTCACGAGGAGCGCAGAATCACCTGCGTCGCGGTCTGGGACACGGTCGGCTCGTACGGCATTCCCGCAGGCTTCGGGCTTGCGCCGCTTGCCAGATATTTCAGCCTCGCTGTTTTGGGATTCCACGACACTTACTTCGGTGACCATATCGATGTCGGACTGCATGGCGTGGCCATCGACGAGCATCGCCGCCCCTTCGTGCCCACGCTTTGGACCATGCCGAAAGGCCGATCCCCGAGAGGGCATGTCGAGCAAACCTGGTTTGCGGGCGCCCATTCCAATATCGGCGGAGGCTACGAGGACAGCGGGCTATCCGATGACGCCTTCGCCTGGCTCGTCGCCCGCGTCGAGGCGCTGACGGGGCTCGAATTCGACGAGGCGGCCGTTGCCGCCCGCATCCATCCCGATCTCGACGGAGAGGTCATCGATTCGACGATAGGCTGGCCAATCGACCATCGCTGGCCGCATTTCCGGACCGTGCTCTCGCCCGACGCGATCGACCACAAGGCGTTCACCAATTCGCCGAACCCGCGAGACGAGAACATCAATGAGCGGGTGCATTGGAGCGCGGTCGAGAAGCTCGGACGCCCTTGCGTCGATCTCGGCAAAGCCGACACGCCTTATGGGCCGCCGAACCTTCAGCTCCCCATCCCCTCGGGGCGAACAGCCGCGAAGACAGCCGAGGAGGAGATCATCTGGGCGAAACACTGATGATTCGACCAATGTCGATTTTGAAACACGCACCATTATTTGCATTAATCAGTATTTTGTTTCGGATATACGGATTGTTGCTTTCCTCACCCCGACAAAGGCCGCCGATACTCGCTGGCGGACACCAGCGCAAGAGCCTGCTTCGAGGTTCTCGCTCCGGCCGTCGATTAACATAAGGTTAAGGTATTTCTGCAAACTCCCTGGCTGGGATGTCTCTCAAATTGGGCTTTGATGACGGAGGCACCGTGATGACTGCGCGTATGAAGCTTTTCGGCCGGAGCGCCATTCTCGCCTTGGCGCTGGCAGGGACGATGGCCGCGACGACAACGCCGGCCTCGGCCTGGTGGTGCCGCTGGGGATGCGGACCGGGGCCCGTGGCCGCGGGCCTCATCGGCGGATTGGCGGTAGGCACGCTCGTGGGCGCGGCGGCCCACCCCTATTATTATTACGGCCCGCCCCCCGCCTATTATTATGATCCGCCGGTCTACGGCCCGCCGCCCTATGGTGCGCCCGGCTCGGTGGCGAAATGTGCTCGCGGCTATCACCTCGATCCGCAAGGCACCGCCTGCTGGCCGAATTGAACGCACGCCGTCGCATCATCTGACGGGCTCGGTGGCGGCTCGCAGGCGATGCTTGCGAGCACTTTCGGCGCGAGGCATGCCGCGAAGCTCGGCGTGAAGGTCGACCCTACGACACCTTGCCGACCGAGGCCGCGGTGCTGATCGTCAACAACAAGATGAAAGCCGCCCAGGAGAGGTAAGGGGCCATGAGAAAGGCTGCGCGCCGATCGACCAGCGCGTTGAGCCAGAGGCTCATGATGACGCAGATGAAGAAAATCGCCATCACGAAAAGGGCCGGCACGGGGGCGCGCAAGCCGAAAAACAACGAGGCCCAGATGGATTTCAGGATGAATTGCGCGATGAAAGCGACGATTGCCGGGCTTCTCGCCCGATTATCCGGCGAGGCGCGCAGCACGAGATAGAAAGACGATGCCAGGCAAAGCGTCAGCGCGATCCAGATCGTCAGGAAGCGCGGGCCTGTCGGCACGAACCAGGCGTAATCGATCGTCGGATCAAGGCCCGGCATATCGGGCGAGATGAAGACATAGCCCCAAATGCTCGTGAAAACGATGCAGATGAAGGCCATCATCGCGGCCATCGGCCGGCTCGGCGCGCGCCCCGCCCCCTCGAGGCATGACGCGCCTTCGATATCCTGACCTGCACCGAATTTCCGCGCCCGCAAGACCGCCGGCGCGTCCATGAGCAGGGGGTCGTTTGTCATGAGGAATGTTTAGGCGCGCGGGCTTGCCAAGGCAATCCGCCGCCTTTGACGCCTGCGCCGCGTCACAGCGGGCCAGCCAGCATCGCCTTGCTCAGTTGGAGGAAAGCCGGAAGCTCGGGACATGAGGATGGGCAAGGCTCCCGCACCGCGCAGGAAAGGCAGGCTGAGCCCGGCGCGCCGGAACCAGGCTTCGTTTCGGCCCGCGGAGCCGTCAAGCGCAAGGCGCCGCCGATCAGGCTTTGCTTGCTCGTGAGGAGAAGCTCCATCTGGAGAAGCGCCTGCCCCACGCCGGAGGCGATGAGCGAGCTCTCCGAAGGTGCGATCGCCACATGCTCCTTGAAGAGGAGTTCATTGAGCACCTCGACCTGGGCGACGGGACCGGTTTGGAGGCCCGCCTGGCTCGGCGGCGTCGCCGGCGCGCCGGCTTGCTGGCAGGCGCTCACACCTTTGCGGCCGAGAAACCCGATCGCCTCACCCGTCTTCGTGTCGATCCAGCTCTTCTGCCTGCGGTCCCAGACCAGGATTTGCTTGCTGTCGGGATCGATGGCTCGAGCGGGGTTGTCGGCATCCTGCCTGGCTTGCGTGATCTTCGCCATCAGCCCTTCGCTCGTGACGCGCTCCGAATCCGCCACCTCGAGCTTTGGCGGCGGTGGAATGACCTCGCCGTCGCTCGCCTTGCCTCCCTCGAACCCGACCGCCGTGCGCGTTTTGGAATCGAACCAGGATTTTTGGGCACAATCCCAATAAAAGCTATCTCCGGTATTCGGATCATAAGCCCTTTCCGGGTTCACGAATTGCTGCTTGGCTTGGGTGGTCCTCGCCGGTTGTCCCGCGGCGCCCTTCGGATCGGCGATCTCTCGCATCGGCGGCGGCGGGATGACGCTGGGCACAATGGTTTGCCCGTGGATGGCCATCGCGACATTTGGCGGGGCGGTCGGGTATGGCGCCGGCGCGATCTGGGCCTGGGCGATGTGGGAGAATCCTGTCGCCGCCAACACGAGGAGCATGCGCGAGGTGATCATCAGCCGTGGCGACGCGCGCCTGGCGATGTCGCAAAGCTGTCGAGTGAGCTCGTGGTCGAGAGGCGCCATCATCGGCATCATCACAGAACTTAAACCCGACGCTTTTATGAATAGGCGACCAGCATCTCGAGCGCCTTTCAGTGACGAAAAGCGGCATTTCTCTCGGGCGTGCGGTTTATGTAACGATTTCGTTCAATTTTGTCCTCGATTTGCCACCCCGGCAAGTCGGCATCCTTCAAATAGACTTTCGAGTTACCTCGCTCCGGCCGATCGGAACCATCGTTCGGGCCCGTTGTTCTCCCGGGCGAGATGTTCTCGGGGAAATCCCGTCATGGTCGGCGCGTCGGAATCTCGACATCAAGCCTACGCCTCTCACGCCCGCGGAGAATGGCGAGGCTCGAAAGCCCGGCGAACCAGAAGCCCCGGGCGTTGATCGCGTGCGCCAGGCGCCACCCGTCCCCGAACACTTCGTCCGATCGCCTTTCACGGCGGCGGCCGCGGTCATCGCCCTCCTCATCCTCGGCTCCGCGCGTCGCGGGCAGGAGCTCGAGCGGGAATCCGGCGCAAAACGGGTTCGCGACGATGGGCGCGGACGGATGGCCTCGACGCCTTCCGAGATCCCCAAGAAAGGCTGGAAGGACATTCTTTGGCGCGTTTACCGGAATGTGCCCGAGCACCGGATCGTCTCGATCGCGGCGGGGGTCGCCTTCTACGTTCTCCTGGCGATTTTTCCCGCCATCGCGGCGCTTGTTGCGCTCTACGGACTTTTCGCCGATCCCTCGACGATCAGCCGACATCTCGACGACCTTTCCGGCATTCTCCCCGGCGGCGCGACCGACGTCATCGGCGAACAGCTCGGCCGGTTGAGCGCCCAGCCCAACGGCACGCTCGGCCTTGCTTTCCTTGCCGGACTCGCGGTGTCGCTGTGGAGCGCGAATGCGGGAATGAAGGCCCTCATCGATGCGCTGAACATCGTCTATGGCGAGAAGGAAAAGCGCAGCTTCATCAAGCTCAATGCGGTGTCGCTCCTCTTCACCGTGGGCGCGCTCATCTTCATGCTTCTCGCCCTTGGCGCCATCGCGATCTTGCCGCTCGCCATGAATCATCTCGGCCTCGCGGCCGCGACGCAATGGTTCGTGAGGCTCGGTAAATGGCCGGTGCTCTTCGTATTGGTCGCGCTCATCCTGGCGGTGATCTACCGCTACGGCCCGAGCCGCGAACAGGCGCAGTGGCGCTGGATCAGCTGGGGCAGCGCCTTTGCGGCGGTCGCTTGGCTCATCATGTCGATCCTGTTCTCCTGGTACGCCGCGAGGTTCGGCAGCTTCAACAGGACTTACGGCTCGCTTGGAGCCGTCGCCGGTTTCATGACCTGGATGTGGCTCTCCTCGATCATGATCCTTCTCGGCGCGGAGCTCGACGCCGAGATGGAGCACCAGACCGCGCGCGACACAACTACAGGCCCTCCCGAGCCGATGGGCCAGCGCGGGGCGTGGGTCGCCGACACGATCGGTCCCCCGAGCGAATGACGCGCGACATCGTCGCGGCGCCGTCTCACCGTAATCGCCCAAGTCTAATTGATTGTGCTCGTGCGGCGCTTGGCTTTCGGCACGCTGCGAAGGGCATGGCCTGTTTTCTGGCTGACCTCGGCATGGCGACGGACGAAGGGTGACGTGCGCCGTCGCTTTGGCCGCCCGAACCGCGCCTCAGCTTCTCGCCCAAGCCACGTCGGGAAACGCGACACGCCGAAATAACCAAGGAAATCAAAGACACAATCGATCTACTCCCTGAGTAGTAGAGTAGATTAGATAGCTGACATAAAGTTTCCAACTGATACCGTCGCGCAATCACGCCGCCGTATCCGCAACACCGTAAATATTCCGTGGCTCGATAACTGCAAATCAGCAGTTAGCGCGGGGATGAATGTTCCATTTTGAAACCGCGAATGCCGACCCTGGGTCATTTAGCGGCTAAATTGGAGAGATCTGATGCAGTTTAGGACGAAGCTTTTCGCGGCGGCTGCCATTGCCGCCTTGACCCTCGCAGGCCCCGGCTCGGGATGGGCGCATGGCGGCCATGGCGAGGGCGGCGGTCACGATGGCGGCGGCGGTGGGCACGACGGGGGTGGACACGACGGC
>DASZIL010000208.1:0-92050 GCA_035949255.1 Beijerinckiaceae bacterium
CGAGCGCATGAATACTTGCTTTCATGGTCTGATCCTCCGTCTAGATCAGAGCGGGAGATCCGCTGCATGACGGAACGAAAACCAGGACGTGGAAAGAAGGTTCCGGAGCCGTGCTGGATCGGCCATTTCCCTGCACTCGCTGGAACTTCGCAGCTTCAGCCGACTTCAACCGCAAGGCGCGGGAAAGGGCTCAAGATGAACCCACAAGTTCACATTCGGGCGACGGAAGTCCTTGCTCGAGGGAAGGCGACCACGAAGAAGGTGACCTTCGATTACAAGGCCCATGATGGCGAGTTGGTGGTCAACACGCGCGAGGTTTATGATCGCGGCGACGCGGTCGCGGTTCTTCCATTCGATGCCGCGCGCCGCACCGTCCTACTGACGCGCCAATTCCGCTTGCCAGCTTGGCTTAACGGTTATCGCGAGCCTTTGATTGAAGCCTGCGCCGGGCGGCTTGAGGGAGAAGCAGCCGAGACGCGCATCCTGAGCGAGGCAGAAGAGGAACTCGGGTATCGTCTCCATAGTTTGCGCAAGGTCTTCGAGCTCTTCAGCAGCCCAGGAATTTTGACCGAAAAGGTCGCCTGTTACTTTGCGACCTATTCTCCGCATGACAAAATCTCGGAAGGAGGAGGCTTGCATGAGGAGGGCGAACACATCGAAGTGCTCGAGCAGCATCTGGAAGAGGCGTTCGGATTGATCGAAGCCGGTGCAATTCTCGATGCCAAGACGGTCGCACTTTTGCAGCGCGCTCATTTGGAAATGGGAAAGCGAGAAGCTTCGCCAATTTCGCAATTCAGGAGCAGTTGAGCATCTGGGTTTTGCACACGGGCCCGGCGAGGGCAGGGCGAACCTCTCGAATGCCGGGAACGAGGCACTGTCTCCAGCGTTGTCGGGGGTTGCAGCTTGCGAGGCGTTCTGCGTGCTGGCGCTCTTGCAATCATGGCGGTCGTGCTGGTCGCGGTGGCGATGGCGCTCGCGCATGCGCTCGAATACCCCGGCAAGATGCGCCTCTCGAAGGCTCAATATCTCGCAATCCAACCGTTTTATTACCGGGCTTTTCGATCGGGGGAGTGGCCGAGCCGCTCGCACTGATCTTGACCCTGATCCTCGCGACCAATGGGAAACGTCCCACATCATTCGCGCCGTTTTCGCGCTCCCCGCACTGATTCTGCTCGTCGCATCCTTGGTTGTTTGAACAGGAGGACGGAGCGAGCGGCTCTGCCTCGACCTGCAAGGAACCACGTTCCCTGCCCGCCGTTTCCCTTGGTCGAAAGCTAGAGGGGAGGATCGAATCCACGAAAGGTGAATGTCATGAGAAGCAAGCTTTTGGTTTCGATGCTGGCGCTCGGGTTGGCCACCGGAACGGGAGCCGCTCTGGCGCAAGGGACGGGCGGCACGGAAAAACAGGGTGCCGGTGTGCAGTCCCAGACGGGCGGCACCCAGATGCAGTCCCCGATGTCCTCGGGCGATGAATCCACAATGTCTCACAAGAAGGGCATCCAGTCCCGCCAGTCCGGCAAGCAGATGGGACAGGCGGGGCAGGAGAACGCCCCGAGCGGAATGAAAGCGCATCGTCCGGGCCAGATGAAGCAAGGTGAGGCGGAGCGCTCCGGCGAGAAGCAGGGCCAGGGAACGATGCAGAGCCAGAGTCAGGCTCAAGGCTCAATGCAAGGCTCGACCGACACCCGCGCGACGCACGGGACGCAAACGAAGGGGCAAGCCACGGCAATGGGCGAAACGAGCGCCGGAAAGGCGCAGGGCGCCTCCCCATCCGCTTCGCTCACGAGTGAACAGCGTGGCCGCATCACAGAGGTCATCAAGAAGGAGAAAATCCGGCCCGAGTCGAATGTGAATTTCTCGCTCTCGGTAGGCACCGAGGTGCCGAGGACCGTCCGTCTGCACCGCCTGCCACGGGAGATCGTCGAGGTCGCGCCGAGGTGGCGCCCTTATGAGTTCATCCTGGTGGGGGACGAGATCGTCATCGTCAACCCGCGCAACTTGGAGATCGTGGCGGTGATGCCGGCCTGATTTCCGCGCGCCGCGACGCGCTCGGCTCAAAGGAGCCGGGCGCGTTTGCGGAAGCGCTCGGCCGTCAGCGGTCTATTCGGAAGCGAAGGCGATTTCCCTCCCCTTTTCCTCGACTTCCCGGCCCGCCGGGCCTCTTTCGCGCACCGCATCGGCAATGAGGCCGAACTTCGTTCGTGTGACCATGAGGTTTTGGTACCAGGTGACGAGGTCGCCCCAAGGATCCTTGATGGTCTGCATGCCGGATATAAAGGCAACGACGGTTCCGACTTCCGTCTTTCCGGCGACCACCAGCCAGCCGCCGATGCCGAGGATGGCCACGATGCCGATGTGATGCGAGAGGTTCATCAGGAAATTGAGCGAGAATTTGAGCTTGAAGACGATCATGTTGAGGCGAAAGACGTGGACGAAGCGCGTCTCCTGGCGCCGTAGCGCCGCGCGCATGTCGGAGGACTCTCCCACCATGCCGGCGCTTGCGGCGCGCAAGGTCGCGATGCGTTTGGAGACCTTGCGGTTGATGGCCCGTTGGATGAGCGGTACGAAGACGAATTGCGGCGAGAGAACCGCAAGAGCGACAAGCGCCATGAGCGGACGCAAATAGGCAAGATAGCCGAAGACGCAGCAAAGTATGCCGATCTGAAGCAAAGGTTCGGATACGCTTGCGCCCACGAAGGTTCCGACGGGATCGGTTTCGGCGAGCACGATCGAAATCTCCGTACCCTGCGCGCGCACGTCGTCCTTGTTGCCCTTCGGACCGCGGCCGCTCGGGAGACCGCCGACGAATGACCGAAGCGCCCGCACCGAGTTCTCGGCGATCCAGCTCCGGTAGACATTCAAGAGGAGCTTCGTCAGTCCCTGCACCAGAACCAGCGCCCCATAGATCAAGGTCAGGATCAGGACCGGCTGGAACTCATGGCCTTGGGTGATGGCGTTGACGATGCGACGCTGCACTTCGATCGGCGCAGTGTCGAGGAGCGCGACCGCGATCGAGAGGAAGGCGGCCCAGATTTGATCGGCGGCGCTAAGGCGCCAAACCAATCCCCGGAGGCTCCTCGGCATCTTCGTCGAGGCGAGCGAGGGCAAGCGTCTCGACCGTATCGGTGAGGGCCAGGGATTCAAATCCGCCTCACATTCGTTGCAGAGGATTGTTTGGCGTCGCCGATTGTCGCGGGCGGGTTGCAAACGGGGCGGAGCCGGCAAAGTTCCCGTATTCATCCGCGCGCGGGACGCCGGCGCGGCGGGCGGGAAAGGGGGAGCTTGATCCGGCTCGGGCGCAGACCCGACGCGCCTATCAGAAGGGCTGCATCTTCTTGAATTTCACCCAAGCCCTTCGTGCCTTGCGCGCGGTCGCATGGCGCTCCCGAGCCTGCCATTTTTGTAATGAGCGTGCCGCGCGCCGAAGGGCGCGAGACGATGTCGTGCCGGTGAGCTCCTGCAGAAGCGCGGTGGTGGTGATCGCATCGCTGTCTTTTCCCAAAAGCTTCTGCAACAGAGCGAGCTTTTTCTCGTGTCTCTTCACCTTGTCCTTGCTGAAGAGCGGCTGGAAGAACTCGATCGCGTAGCGCAGCTCCTTGAGCGTCACGCGAAGCCGATGGCGCTTGCGAAGCTTAAGCTTGTCGAAGCTTTTGCCTCTGTTGCGAGCTTTGCGTTGCAGCGCATCGAGAAGGGAAGGTGCGAATTTTGCCGCGGGCTCGTCAAGCTGCGTGCGTATCGGGGCATCAAGCTCGCTTCGCCAGCCGCCACATTCGATCCAATGGCCGAGCGAGAGCTGAAACCTTGCGTATCGCTGCCCGGCGAAGGTCTTGCGCAACGCGCCGTAGCTTTCGTCCCTTTTCGGCTGGGCAGCTCCTTGCAGGACGCGACATTCCGCCTCCTCGATCTTTGCCTCGACGAGCGTTTCCGTCTCGAAGACATCCCAGTTGCGGCAGGCGCCGAGCTTGTGCGCGACCCACTTCGCTTCACGATCGTAAGGCTTGAACCTCTCCGTTTCGAGCTCGTGGCGAAAGAGCGCGAAGGCAGCGCGCATCCGCCGCAGCGCAACGCGCATCTGATGAACGCCTTCAGGGTCGCGACCATCCTCGGCAGCGGACTCATTCGCCAGGAGATGACGTTGGCATCCCGCGAGGATCGCGGCGATCGCGTCATCGAGCGTGGCGTCCTGCGCCAGCGCGGAAGAGGGCGCTTTCGAGATCGGAGGCGCAGTTCCGCGCGCAAGCGCGTAGCCGCGCTCGAACTTGCTCGCGGTGCTCCAACGAAGCGGCGCGAGATCGAGAAGCCCGAGCGCAAGCTCATAAAGCCGTGCCGCTTCGCCCTTTTCCAACTCGATTTCGATTTCGCTGAGAGGTCGTTTGCAATCTCCCGCGGCGATCGCACCTTGGTCGAAGGCAA
Source organism: Beijerinckiaceae bacterium (assembly GCA_035949255.1). Lineage (GTDB taxonomy): Bacteria > Pseudomonadota > Alphaproteobacteria > Rhizobiales > Beijerinckiaceae > GAS188. The sequence goes on from DASZIL010000208.1 coordinate 4,414, forward strand.
GCTCGAGCTTGGTTCCCTTGAACGATAGGGGAATCGCCTGGCGTGTCACCAATGTCGAGAAGGCGGGCACCAGCGCTTTTGCGCCGAGCCGCGCCGCGACCGGCCCGATCGCGGAGGCCGGCAGGCGTGAAAGATCGGGCTCGCTGTCTTGAAGAGGTGTTTCCCATTCATGACGCGAAAAGGATTTCTCCTCGGGCGGCGCGTATTTCAACGTTTGCACATAGGTTTTGCCGTCGTAGCGCACCCGTAGCGAATAGCCTTGCTCGGCAAGGCTGTGCTCGGCGGTGTCGTAGTAAACGCTCCGCAAGTGTTTTTCTTGCCCGGGACCGGCGGCATAGCGGGCGACGAGACCGGAATCCCGAAGGCGCCTGAGCTCCTCAGGCGAGGCCAAGAGCTTGAGCTCGAGCTCCTTGGAGCTTTGCCGTGGGGACAACGAACTCTCCTAAAACGCGCGAACTTGCCCCGAACTTCATTGCGCACCTGCCGCGAACCCGGCGGTCGCTCTTCGCATCGGCTCAATGGTCGGCACGTCTCGCGGAAGCTTGGTCGCCTGCTTACCAACGCATGATGCCGGCCGCGGTTCAGGAGAGGATGGGCTCAGGCGAGAACTCTGGTCGCTTCCGGCTCTTTCTGGAACCATGACTGTTTGAGCGAGTTGCCGCGACGATCGGTCGAACAACGCGGCCAATCGACGGCTCGTCCCCACCCTTCGACGAGTCCGACAATCGATCCCACCACAGCAAGCGTCGAGAGGAACAGAAGATGGCTTCCAAAAATCTCCAATCCCTATTCGAAGAGACCCTGAAGGACATATACTTCGCCGAAAAGGCGATCGTGAAGGCCTTGCCGAAAATGGCCAAGGCGAGCCACTCGGAAGAGCTTGAACAGGCTTTTCAGACTCATCTCGAACAGACCAAGGACCATGTCACGCGCTTGGAACGTGTCTTCGAGATGATCGGGAAGAAGGCATCGGCCAAGACTTGCGAGGCGATCAAGGGAATCATCACCGAGGGTGACGAGATCGCTTCGGAATACAAAGGCAGCGAGGCGATCGACGCTGGCCTCCTGGCGACGGCGCAAGCGGTGGAGCATTACGAGATCGCCCGCTACGGCACGCTGCGCAATTGGGCGCGTGACCTCGGCGTGGACGAAGCGGCCGATCTGCTCGAGCAGACGCTCGACGAGGAAAAGGAAACCGATCAGCTCCTCACCAAGCTCGCCGATTCCGGGATCAACGAAAGCGCGCAGGCGCAAGGCTGAGCGGGGCGATCGCCGCCGCTATCGAGATCGCGCCGCTCGCTTCACCGAGGGCGCCGGCGAGTCACCAGACGTGCTCGGATCATCGCTCGCGGCTTTGCTCTCGCTCAGGGCTGCCGCGAGCACCTCCTCGATCCTTTCGACCCAGACGAAGCGGACAAGCTTGCGTGCTCGCTGCGGCACATCATCCAGGTCCTTGCGGTTGCGCGCCGGGAGGAGGACGGTCGTAATGCCGGCCTGCACGGCAGCCAGCACCTTTTCCTTCACGCCGCCAATTGGCAAGACCAGACCGCGCAAGGAGATTTCGCCCGTCATGGCGGTGTCGCTGCGCGCGGGCCGGCCTGTGAGCAAAGAGACGAGCGCGACCAGCATCGCGACACCGGCGCTCGGCCCATCCTTGGGCACCGCGCCCGCCGGCACATGGATGTGAACGTCCGACACTTCGAAGAGATGAGGATCGACGCCGAGCTCGACCGCGTGCCCTTTGACGAGGCTGAGCGCTGCCTGGGCGCTTTCCTTCATCACCTCGCCGAGCTGGCCCGTGAGTATGAGCTTGCCCCGGCCTGGCACCCGGGTTGCCTCGACGAAGAGAATGTCGCCCCCCACCGGCGTCCAGGCGAGCCCCGTGGCGACGCCCGCCACATTGACGCGCATCGCCACCTCGCGCTCGAATCGAGGAGCGCCCAGAATGTCGACGACGTCCTTCTCCTCGATACGCAGCCGTTCGGCCGTCCCTTCCGCGATCCGCATGGCGACACGCCGGCAGACGGCGCCGATCTCCCGCTCGAGGCTGCGCACGCCCGCTTCGCGCGTGTAATCGCGAATGATCGCTCGCAGCGCTGCTTCATCGAATTCGCATTGTTCGGGCTTGAGCCCCGTCGCCGTAAGCTGGCGCGGGACGAGGTAACGTTTGGCGATCTCGAGCTTCTCCTCCTCGACATAGCCCGGGATTTCGATGACCTCCATGCGGTCTCGCACCGGGCCCGGAATATTATCGAGGAAGTTCGCGGTGCCGATGAACAACACCTTCGAGAGGTCGAAGGCGACGGCGAGGTAATTGTCGCGGAAGGTCGCATTCTGCTCCGGATCGAGCACTTCGAGGAGCGCCGAAGAAGGGTCACCCTGAAAACCGGCGCCGAGCTTGTCCACCTCGTCGAGCATCAAGACGGGGTTTCGCGTGCCGGCCTTGCGGATCGACTGGATGATGTTGCCGGGCAAGGCGCCGATATAGGTGCGGCGGTGACCGCGGATTTCCGCCTCGTCGTGCACGCCGCCGAGGCTCAGCCGCGTGAACTTGCGCCCCGTGGTGCGCGCGATGCTTTGGCCGAGCGAGGTCTTGCCGACCCCCGGCGGCCCCACGAAGCAAAGAATAGGGCTCTTGCCGTCGGGGTTCAGCTTGCGGACGGCGAGGTATTCGAGGATGCGGCGCTTGACCTTCTCGAGCCCGTAATGGTCCTCGTCGAGGATGCGGCGCGCCTCGGCAATGTCGATGCGCTCAGGGCTCAAGACCGCCCAGGGCAGATCGACGAGCCAATCGAGGTAGCCGCGGATCATGCCGTATTCGGCGGCCGCTTCCGGCATTCGCTCGAGGCGTTTCAGCTCCTTTTGCGCCTGCTCTTGCGCCTCGACCGGCATTTGAGCTTTCTCGATGGCGGCGCGCATATCGGCGATCTCGGCCGTTTTGTCGTCACCTTCGCCCAGCTCCTTTTGGATCTGACGAAGTTGTTCGCGCAAAATATGCTCTCGCTGCTGCGAGGAGAGCGATTGTTGCGTCTGGTCGCCGATCTGCTTCGAGAGACGGAGCACCTCGAGGCGGCGCGCCAAAAGCTCAAGCACTTTGTCCAGCCGGTCCTTCACGTCGATGGCTTCGAGCACATCCTGCTTTTCATCCGCGCTGGCATCCATGACGCCGGCCACGAAATCAGCAAGCCCCGAGGCTGAATCGATGCTTTCGATCGCGGCGAGAATTTCGCCGGGCGCGTTCGGGAGGAGTTGCACCGCTTCCCTGGCGCGCTCGCGCAAGAGGCGAAGCCGCGCCTCGATCTCGGGGGTGATGACCTCGGAGGAGCCGATCTCCTCGACGCGCGCCGCAAGGAACGGATGACCGGAGACGAATTCCATAATGCGGAAGCGCCGCGTGCCCCGGCAGATCACATGATGGACGCCTTCAGGCGAGGTGACGTAGCGAAGGATCTGGGCGATCGTGCCGACGCGATGGAGCTGGCTGGGGGAAGGGTCCTCGACGGTCGGGTCCGTCTGGAGAATGACGCCCAGCATGCGCTGGCTACGCGCGGCCTCTTGCGCTCCGGCGATCGAGGCCGGTCGTCCGATTGCAAGCGGCAGAATGATTCCGGGGAACAGGACCGCTTGACGAACCGGCAGCAAAATGAGCTCGGCCTCGCCGAGGGGCGGGGCGTCGTTTTTCGCTCCATTCGTGTCTTTCTCCGGTCCCTCTGCCATGCTCACCCCTTCTCGCGTCAACGACGTTTCGCCAGGCGAAGCGTCAGGCATCCGCGTTCGAGCTCGAACTCCGCGACCGCGAACGCGCCGGTCGAAAGGCGAATCCGCCTTTCGAAACGGCCGTGGGGAATTTCCAGACGGTGGATCGCGGTGTTGCGCGTGACGGCCGGAAGCTGCCGCAACCCGCTGATGATGACCTCGTTTCCTTCAAGATCGATCTTCAGATCCTTGGGCTCGACGCCCGGCAGCGCCGCGATGATCTCGACGGCGAGATCGGTCTCGAAGACATCGATCGGCGGTTCCCAGGCGGGCGATGAAGAGGAGGCGGAGGAGAGCGCTGGCTGAAAAAATTGGCGTTGCATACGAGCCGCGCGCTCCATCAGCGCACAAGCTTCATTCCACATCCAGTCTCGTGAATCACGCGCTGTCATGTGCAAAACCTTTGATCATAACTGGTGAGCCCCCCGAAGAGTTTCCAGAGAGCCGGATCTTGCTCCTCGAGGTGAGACCCACTAGCTGAAAAGAAATGGTCGAGTAACTTATCGGCTTTGACTGACGTTGCGAGGCTGGTTTTTTTGAGGCGGCATGCAAATCGCGGGTAGCAGAATGACCGCGAGAAATTTGAACTTGACAAGGCCACCTTTGGACGAGCGCGTCGTCGATGATTCCTTCGATGAGGTCGAAGCGAGTTCGTTCGACAGCTTTCCCGCAAGCGATCCACCAAGCTGGACGCCCATCATCGGGAGCGGAGGGCCAGGTCTGCTCCGCGAAACCCAAGAGAGCTCTCGCGACAGGAAGGGGAAGTCACGTTCCTCACGGCGCACAAGAAGGCGTCGATAAGACGGAACGGATTGTGCCTGCTATCGCGCCTCGCGCGGATGTTCACGGATCGACGGGCGCGGAAATCGATGGCCTCGCCCGTCAAGCGAGCGCGATTTCGCGCCCGCGTGCATTCCTACACGAGGCGACAGCAGCTCTGGAGCGTTGGCCACGTCTCGATCGAGCTCGCGGGAATTGACCGACGGTTCTCCTGTGGTGACTTCGCTGGCTTGGATGTTATGGAGGGCCCGGCGCGCAACCTCCAAGCGAGCTCCGGAGCCGCGTGCCCCGCTCGTTAAGAAACAGGCCAACGATGACATCCATGGATATCCTGGTGACCGGCGGCACGGGGCAAGTGGGGCTCGAGCTCAAGCGCCATCCCTGGCCCGAAGGCGCAAGCGTACATTTCCCGGGCCGCGCCGAGCTCGACCTTTCGCGGCCGGAGGAAATCGCGCGTGCCATCGCCTCGCGCCCCTGGTCGGTGGTGATCAATGCGGCAGCCTTCACGGCCGTGGACAAGGCCGAAATCGAAGTCGCCGCGGCCTGGACGCTCAACGCTCTCGCGCCAGCGATGCTCGCGGCGGAGACCGCCAAGGCAAACATCCCTCTCGTGCATGTCTCGACCGATTACGTCTTCTCCGGAGCGAAAGCCGAACCGTACGTCGAAGATGACGCGGTTGGCCCTCTCGGCGTCTATGGGGCGAGCAAGGAAGGCGGCGAGCAAGGGGTGCGCAGCGCCAACCGGCGCCACGCCATCATCCGTACCGCCTGGGTGGTGAGCGAGCACCGCACGAACTTCCTGAAGACGATGCTGCGCCTTGCGCGCGAGCGTGAGCGGCTCACGGTGGTCGCGGATCAGCGCGGCTGTCCGACCTCCGCCCGCGACCTCGCCGGCGGCTTGGCACGCGTGGCGCTTGCGCTCGCCAAGGATCGCGCGGCGCCAACCGGCACTTTCCATCTCGTGAACGCGGGCGAGACGAGCTGGCACGGCCTCGCGGTCGAGATCATGCGGCTCGCCTTCAAGGGGCGCGGGGGAGGGCCGGCGATCGAGCCGATCCCGACTTCGGCCTTTCCGACCCCGGCGAAACGGCCGGCGAATTCCAGGCTCGCGACCGGAAAGATCGAGAAGGCTTACGCCATTAGCCTTCGGCCATGGCCGGAGGCGATCGCCGAGATCGTCGCGACGCTCGAGAGTTGATCGCTAACGCGAAGCTCGGCAATGCTCATGGTGGGAGGCCTTCTGCTCGCCGCCCCGATCGCTGCCCGCGCAAGCTCGCGCTTGAACCGCTGCGGGCTTCCTCTAGTGTGGGCGCCAAGTTCACGTTAATTCGGATCTCGCTTCGAGCGTCCGAGGGAGGATGAGATGACGCGTCTATTCGGCTTCAAGATTGCGGCAATGGCTTTGGGCCTTGCCGCCACGACCGCGAAGGCGGACGAAATCACGATTGCGATCGTCGGACCGATGTCCGGCCCGGTCGCTGCCATCGGCGAGCAATTCAAGCGTGGCGCCCAGGCCGGGGTCGAGGCCGTCAACGCCGCGGGTGGGATCAACGGCAAGATGGTCAAGCTCGATGTCGAGGACGATGTCTGTGATCCCAAGCAGGCCGTCGCCGTCGCAAACCGTCTTGCGGGCCTGCACGTCAAATTCGTGGACGGCCACGCTTGTTCGGGCTCGTCCATCCCGGCGTCAGGCGTCTATGCCGAGAATAACATTCTCATGATGACGCCCTCCTCGAGCAACCCGCTTCTCACCGATGAGGCGGCCAAGAACAAGTGGTCGACGATCATGCGCCTTTACGGGCGTGACGACGCCCAAGGCGAATTCGTCGGGCCTTGGATCGCGGAGAAATACAAGGGCAAGAAGATCGTCATCCTGCACGACAAATCGGCCTATGGTCAGGGGCTCGCGACCGCGGTCAAGGCCGGGCTCAATGCGAGCGGTACCAAGGAAATCCTCTTCGACAGCATCAATCCCGGCGAGAAGGATTATGGCGCGCTGGTGAGCAAGTTGAAGGCGCTCGGCGCCGAATTCGTTTATTTCGGCGGTTATCATCCCGAGGCGGGCCTCATCCTGCGCCAGGCCGCCGATCAGGGCCTGAAGTTCACGCTCATGATGGGCGACTCGCTGGCGACGCCCGAGTTCTGGCAAATCTCGGGTCCGGCCGGCGAGGGCACCTTGTTCACTTTCCCTTCCGATCCGCAAAGCCGGCCCACCGCCGCGAAGGCCGTCGCCGATATGAAGAAAGCAGGCTTCGTGCCCGAGGGCTTCACGCTCTTCTCCTACGCCGTGATCCAGGCCATGGCCGAGGGTATGAAGCGCACCAACAGCGAGGACCCGGTGAAGGTCGCGGCCGCGCTCAAGGACGGGCCGCCGGTCGATACCGTCGTCGGCCCGGTGTCCTTCGACCAAAAGGGCGATTTGAAGAACGCGACCTACGACATCAACATCTGGCACGACGGCAAATACGCGAAGCTTCAGTAAAGCTCGAGAGAAACGCTTGATCCTCGGCCTCGCGCTCCAACGAGCGCGAGGGAGGGGGAGCTTCGCGCCGAAACACGACAATCCTTTCACCACAAGGTCTTTGACGACATGATGATCCTGCGTTCCAGCCCCGCCTCTCCTTTCGGCCGCAAAGTGCGGATCGCGGCCGCTCTCCTCGGCCTTGCCGATCACATCAGCCTGGTTCAGGCCGATGCCAGCAAGGCCGATGACCCCTTGCGCAAGGACAACCCGCTCGGAAAGCTCCCGGTGCTGGTGCCGGAGGATGGGAAGCCGATCTATGATTCCCGCGTCATCATCGAATATCTCGACCAGCTCGCAGGCGGGAACAAGATTATTCCGACCGGCGCGCGCCGCTTCGAGGTGCTCACCTTGCAGGCGCTTGCCGACGGCATTCTCGATGCCTCCATCCTGCGCGTTTACGAAGTGCGCATGCGCGAGGAGGCCAAGCGCGAGCCGAGCTGGGTCGCCTATCAGGCCGATAAGGTGGCAAGGGGTTTGCGGAGGCTCGAGGACGATCCCCCGGCGCTTTCAGCTGGCATCCCGGATGCCGGGCGGATCACGCTCGCCTGCGCGCTCGGCTATCAGGATCTTCGCTTCGAGGGAAAATGGCGCAAAACCCATCCCAAACTCGTTGCCTGGCTCGACGGCTTCGCGAAGGCCGTGGCTGCCTTCGAGGAGACCCGTTTCAAAGGGTAGGCTTGCCAGGGCGTGGGCTCGTTAGCACACAGCCAGATTCGGATTGATGCGAGGTTGACGAATGCCAGATAGTTGGGCGCTTGTCGTACCGGGTCGCGATACGTCGACATTGCTGGCTTTTGTCGAAGAACCGTTCGACGAGATTGCGCGGCAGCATCCGCTTGATGGCAGCCGCCGACGTCGCGAATGATCCGACTCGGGCTTTGGCGACGCGAGATAATCGGTGATATAGTACAACCTAAGCTTCCCCACGCAGGTCCACGGGGCGGGTTGAAGAGGCTCGCGCGGAAATGCCCGCGCTCCTGAAGCTCAAACCGACCATCAGCGTGCACGAAGCAGACCGCTATTACGCGAGGTGGTGCTTCGATGCTGATTTTCGCGACAAGATGGTCACCGCGCTCAGGCTCGCAGGCTCGCCCGAAGAATAGCCGCTGAAAATAACAGGGATTTGTGAAGGCCGTGATGCTCCAGTATCTTTCTAGTCAATTGAGGTAGCCCCCATGCCGCAATATATTCCGAGCCCCCGGGATTGGGTGCGTGAACAGGTTGAGCTCTACGAAAGCAGTGGCGGAACGAGAGGGACAACCCTGCGCGACACAGGCTTGCCCGTGATCATTGTAACGCACACCGGAAACAAGACCGGCGCCGTCCGCAAGACACCGCTGATGCGAGTCAAGGACGGCGATAGTTACGTCCTCGTCGGATCACAGGGCGGCGCGCCGAAAGATCCAGTCTGGGTTCACAATCTTCGCGCCCATCCGCAGGTTGAGCTGCGCGACGAAACGGTCGTGCGACCAATGCGGGTGCGCGAGGTCGAGCGCGAAGCTGAACGCAACCGGCTCTGGGAGCTCGCCGTTGCCGCCTATCCGCCTTACGCAGAGTACCAGGAGCGCACCACCCGACGGATCCCCATCTTCGTTGCAGAACCATGAGACGTGGGGTTCATCCCTGCGATGCTGCTGTCGTGGTCGCCTTCGATTCAAAGCGCAGGACCTTGCGTGGGCGGTCACACGACGGCTCGCATAATCTGCTCGCCGTGGCGGGCGGCGAGGCCGTCGTGGCGCCCCGTCAAGTAACGCTCTTGCACTTCTTTCGGCGCCAGCAGGATAACCTCGGAGAAACCCATGCGGCGCAGCTGCAAGGCAAACTCGCTTGGGTCGAAGCGGGATAGCCACGGCTCGCCGACCTCAGCGGATTTTGCAGCAGCAGTCGCAACAGCGTCCGCCTCGATCCCCGAAAGCGCATCCTGGGGCAGGATAACGCTCAACACGATCTCGCTGCCGGACGGCAGCGATAGAACGAAAGCGAGCGTCGCTACGATCGCGGCCACCGTCAGATACTGCGTGACCCCGACCCAGGAACAAAAGGTTAGTCGATCGAACGCGAAGCCCTTGGTACGCAGAGCGTCACCGAGGGACCTGATCTCAAAGTCGACTGGTACGAACGTCAGATTATCCGGCACCTCTATGGCCGATTTGAGAAGTCGCTCCCGCTTGTCATCTTGCGTCGCCGGATGGTCGATCTCGAAAATGGCAATCGCCTTCGCCCAGTCGGGTTGACGGTAGGCAAAAGTATCGAGGCCGGCGCCAAGGATCAGGTACTGGCTCAGCCCGCGCACCACTGCCTCCGCCAAGCAGTCTTCCGCATAGCGGCTGCGTATCAGGAAACCCGCTCGCCACTGCCGGGCGAAAGGATGGCTGAGGATAGTGTCAAGCCAAGCGTCTATGCTTTTCATGTCGACGAGCTTTGGCGCAATCGCATCAGCGAGAATTTTTGGTTCGTCATCGCGGGTCTGATGCACCGCGCGCATGATTGCGGGGATGTCGCTCGTCCGGCTCGGTTTGGCTACCTTCATGGATGGTCTCCAAGCCATGAATCCCCGAGAGTGGGCGTTGGGCGAGACCGATCAGGCAGTATATTCAATTTCCCCTTCCGGGCACAAAGCCGCGGAACTGGTCGGCGGTCAATTCTTCCGCACTGCGGGTAAAGCAGAGCTGACGTCGGGGCTGCCGAACTGGCAAGAGTGACCCATTTCGGACATACCCCCGACGGCAGCCGCAGCTAACGCGGCAGGAAGCACCCGGCCATCTCATGAGTCAGATCAAATCGACTACGTTTTTCTGTCGTTGTGGCCGCCTCAGAGCATTTCGCCAGTACCGGCGCCGGTCGAAAGCGTCGGGATCCACCATTCGGCGCCGCGCACGGTCTGGATATATTCTGGCCAGCGTAAATCGACTGGCGGTTTGAAGTCTCTCGGGAGCAATGGGGCAACCCATTTCGTGCCGCCTATGCCGCCGCCTGTCCGTTCCTCAAATTCATCCCGCGCTCTTTCAAGCAACTCGGGCTTGGTCAATAGGTCGATGAACGTGGCCGCGATGGTTTTGGCTCCCAGAAAGATGCCAGGGTTGATCGCCGCCGGCAGGCCACCCAAGGCGTTGTAGGTCCAGGCTGGGTACTCATAATCCTCGTTCGGCGGACGCAGCTGCGGCCGCATGGTAAGCAAGCGTACGGTGGGCGCATGCCACGTATAATCGACGTAATCGTCCGACGTGTAGTTTAGCTGCCATTCCGGCAGCGCTCTGCGGAGGCGGGCCTCATAATCGCGGGGCGGCAACAGCCGCTCGCAATCCTCGAGGAAAGGGTTCTCCATCGGCTTCAGATCGAGGCTCGCCTGGATCTTTCGCGCGAACTCCCGCGCCTCCTCGCCGAACTTGGGTGGGCCCATAAGCTCCATGTTGCGGAACGTGAGATCCGCCAAGGCACGATTGGTGAGCCCCACGCGCGTCTTGGTAACCCAACGCACCGAAACCTGACACCCGGTCGCTCCCGCGGCGTGCCGCGCGTTGTTGGCAAGCACGTTGTAGATCTGCTGCTGGATAGCAAGCATCGGCGAGCGCCACGCGTATTGTATCTGACTGAACCGGGGCGGCAGGTTGTCCGAGGTCGCATCGCCGGCAACCATGATGAACTCGTTTAACGTCCAGGTGCCGGTGTGCGGGAACATCGCCTCCTTCGTATATTTCGTCGTTGTGTACATTAAGCACAGCGCGTCGATAGCACCGGGACACCGTGCCGCCGCGTGAGAGGTGTGCCTCGTGGGCGTGAGACTTTTGTCGATCCACTTCTCAGGCTCGACGGTCTCGAAGGTGAACACGACGCTCCAGTACGATCCGCACTGTGTCTCCCATACGGTCGTATTCGAAAAATGGGGGTGATAGGAGATAAAAGCATCCAACCCGTCATAATAGCCTTTCGCCGCGTGTACGGGCTTCGACCCACATACCTTTTCGGCTGGCTCACCGAAAAATTTTATCTTGCCAGCGATGTCAAACTTCTCCATCGCCGCCTTGGTCGCCAAGACCCCGGCGAGCGCAGTCGTGCCGAGCGCCGAATGCGGATCCGTGTGGCCGGCTGTCCAAGGGTGCAAGCCTTCGCGCGGCGCCCGATAGGGGACGACCTGCTGGGTGTTCCCCGGCACCGCATCGTATTCCGCATAGCTGCCGATCACGGGGACGCCTTTGCCCCAGCTCGCTGCGAAGGCGGTCGGCATTTCGCCCGAGCCTTCCTCGACTGTAAAGCCCTCGCCACTCAGCAGCTCGCAATACGCCTTTGCGGATTTGTATTCGCGCCAAGCCGGTTCAGCGTAATTCCAGATTTCCAGGTTAAAATCCGAGAACCGCTTGGCGTTCGCTACAATCCAATCAATCGCGTACTGCTTCAGCTTATCTAAGGCGGGCATAGTGGCCTCCTCTATCGACTCCTTGGGAATTGTTACACGCACACTCGATATTCGGGGGCGAGCCCACTCAGCACTTCGCACCCTTGCCCGGTCACGACAATCGTGTGCCCTAGAGACATCGCGAGGTTGTGTAGGGAATCGATCAGTATCGCATGTAGGAACAGCACCATCCCAGGGCGCGTAGGGGTCGGGTTGCCGAAATAAATCATGGGCGGCACGTCCATCCAGGATGGTCGGAAAGTGGCACCGAGCGAGTAGCCGCATGCACCCAGGCGCGATGCCCCGAATCCGGCGTCGTCGAAAACGCGGCGATGTGCTTCGTCGATCTCGCCGAGCGGCCGCCCCGGCCGCACTGCCTCGGTCATTGCCGCTAGCGCGTCTCGGGTCGCCTCGTACATGCCACGCTGTCGATGGTCGGGCTGGCCGATGGCGACAGTCCGCATCAGACACGCACAATAGTAACGATAGCTCGCGGCAAACTCGAGCGTTAGCTGGTCCACGGCGCTGAGATAACGGTAGCCAGTCGCGCTACGGACGAGGAGCGCCCGATCGCCCGAACCCAAGACGGGGCCAGACGGTGGCGGATCACCCCCGCCTTCCAGGATGACCTTCGCCCCCGCCGCCGCGATATTGCCCTCGAAAGCGCCGGGGCGCGCCGTCGCCACCATGGCAACAAGCGCGTCGTCGGCGAGCGCTGCAGCCTTTCGCACATAGGCGAGCTCGGCGGGTGACTTGGTGACGCGAAGCTCACGGACGAGATCGGAGGAATCGATCAGCACGCACCAGCCATCGAGTCGGCGGCGCACGCGTTCGTAGTTGAGGCCAGTCAGACCGAAGGTGTTGAGCTCGATTCCGACGCGGCTTCCTTGCAGCCCCTTTTCATCAAGAATCGCCTTGAGATCCCGCGCCGGATCCGCCCCTTCCAAATCGTACCAGATGCGTATGTCTTCAATGATGGAGGTGCGTCGAGCTTGCTCCAGATCGGGCCGCCGCGTCAGCAGCGTGATCGGCTGGTCATCGGCAGTAAGAATCGCGCATTGGAAGAAGACGAATCCACCGCTGTCAAACCCGGTGAGGTAATAGTGGCTTTCCTGTGCGAAGATCAACAGCCCGGCCAAATCGGCTTCGCGCAGCGCCGCGCGGGCGCGCGCCATCCTCTCCACGAACTCTCGCCGCTCAAAGTGGAGTGCCATCCTGTCTCCGTGTCTCGACCGATAACACGCGTCCCGCAGCCTGCGATTGCGCAGGCCGCCCGCGCAAACGTGCAAAAGGGAGTTCCGAGCGCGTCCGGGCCAAATGCAGGCCGCGCTCGGAAAGGACCGCCGCCTAGCCTACTGCAGGAGCCAGCTCGCCCAGCGAGAGATCACCTTATCGCGGTTTTCCGCCCACCAGGCCGAGTTGTAGACGTACATTTGCTTCTTGATGTCAGGGGCAGTCGGCAGAACCGAGAGCCTCTCGGCCGGAAGGTAGTCGACCGCCTTGTTGTTCACGAATCCATAGGGGATAAGCAGCGAGAGGCGGGCCTGTGGTACTGGCATCGTTATGAAGGCCGTGAACTTCATCGCGTTCTCGCGATTCGGTGCTCCCTTCGGAACGGCCCAGCAATCGGTCCGCAACGCTCCTTGGCGCCAGGAAACTTCGACGGGCGCGCCCTTCGCCTGAATGGCCGCGATGCGGCCGTTCCACGCGATGCCCATGGTGACTTCCTTGTCGTTTAAGAGCTGCGCCGGGATGGCGCCCGCTTCCCACCACTTGACCACGGCAGGCTTGATCTTCGCGAGGCTCGCATACGCTTTGTCGACGTCGATCGGATAGACCTTCTCCATCGGCACACCAGCTGCCATGGTTGCAGACTCGAGATCGGGCACCAAACCGCCCGAGCCCGCCGGCATCGTGCGGCCCCCGGGAAATTTATTGGTATCCCAAAAATCGGCCCAGCCGTCCGGCTTCGCGCCCTTGAACACATCCGTTCGGTATGCGCAGACTTGCCCGTATGGCAACATGTCGAGGGCGTATTTGTGGCTGAAAGCTTCGTCGATGTTGGCGGTGTCAACCAAGCTGTAATCGATCTCTTCCCAATAGTCCCCCTTGCTCTTTAGGTTGATGACGTCTGCAAGGTCGAACTCGGCGACATCCCACTCGACGTTCTTCGTGTCGACCATCGCTTTCACTTTGACTACGTCCGGGCCTTCCGACTCGATCACCTTGATGCCCGACAAGCGCTCAAAGGGTTCGAAATAGGCCTTACGTTGGGCTTCTTGGAAAGCTCCACCGTAGGAGCTCACGCGCACGACACCCTTGCCCTTGAGACGTTCGGGGATCGAGGTGATTTCCGGAAGCGTCACAGTCTCGGCTGCAAGCGCGTACGGATTGCCAAATAGCCTGCCTAACCCTGTGACCACGCCGACTCCAAGCGCCAATCGGCCCACCGAATGGAGGAACTGGCGGCGACCGTAATCGGCCGCATGCGGCGACCGCAGCGCAAGCGACAACAGAGACTCGATGAATTTCCGATTTTCCGCCATTGGTCATCTCCTTTGTCTTTCTTTGATCACCCCCTGCCGCATCGGCATTGGTCCTCCGCATCCGTATCACCAGATCCGCGCCGTTTGGAATCTCATGGGCTGCGGAAGTTGAACGCATGAACGTCGCAAATAGGGCATTATCCTCCCCAGACTTGGCAACCTCTTCAAATGCCCGCCGGCCTCATGTTTCGGCTAGCGGTTTCATTGTTCTGCACCGGCGCGTCGGCCGCTGTGGACGTTCGCAAGCGCTCCGACCGCCGGCGGAAAAGCTCCGTGGCCAGGAACAGCGCCCCTGTAAAAGCGATCAAGATCGTAGAAACCGCGGCGATCGTGGGGTCGATCTCAAAACGGATGCTCTGCCACATCTTGCGAGGCAGTGTCACAGCGGTCGTTCCCGAGATGAACAGGGCTACGATCAACTCGTCAAACGACGAGATGAATGCGAATAACGCCCCCGCCAGTACACCAGGGCGAATGATCGGGAGCGTCACCTGCCAGAACGTGCGCCACGGTGTCGCTCCAAGGTTCATTGCCGCATATTCGAGCCGCTCGTCGAAACCTTGCAACGTCGCGGATACATTAATGACCACGAAGGGAACCGCCAGACAGGTGTGCACCAGAATGAGCGCAATGGGACTTCCGATTAGCCCCATCTGCGCATAGAAGAAATAGACGCCGATTGCCACGATGATGACTGGCGCGATGAGGGGCGAGATAATGAAAGCATTGATCAACGTTTTGCCTGGGAATCGGCCACGTACCAGTCCGAGCGCGGCCGGCGTGCCCAGAGCGGTTGCCAGGACCATGACGATGAGCCCGATCCAGATGCTCAGCCAGGCGGCGTCAAGCCAGTCGGAGCGACCGAAAAAGTTTTGGTACCACTGAAGACTGAAACCGGGGGGAGGAAAGCTCAGATACTTGGCCGAGGAGAACGACAGAGGCGCGATGATCAGTATCGGGAAGATCAGGTAGAACAGCACGAGTGCAGCGATGGTTCCAAGCCAGATGCCGACCGCGCCCGGCCGTTTCAAAGCGCGCTGGGGTCGATTTTTCTTTCTCATGTCCGCGCTCGCCCAAACGCCTGCTCGACGCCCAGCGTTCGCACGAAAACGGCGAATATCAGTAGCGCCGCGGCGAGCAGGACCACGGCGAGAGCAGATGCAAGGGGCCAATTGAAAAGGTCCACCTGCTGCTGAATGAGCACCGCTACCATAATATCCTGTGGGCCGCCCACGAGTGCCGGCGTGATGAAAAAGCCGAGGGCGAGTACGAACACCAGGAGACAGCCTGCCGACACGCCCGGTAGTGAGAGGGGTAGCACCACCTGCCGGAAGACATTGATCGGCTTGGCACCAAGGCCTTGCGCCGCCCGCAATAAGTTTTCATCGATGCCGCGCATGACGCCGTAGAGAGGCAGGATCATGAACGGCAGCAGCACATGAATCATGGCGACGTAGACGGCAAAGGTGGTGTTAAGTAGTCGCACTGGCTCCTCGATTATGCCAAGCGAGAGGAGGAGCTGATTGATGATTCCTTGTCTTCCTAGCAGGACCATCCAGGCGTAGGTGCGCACGAGAATGCTGGTCCAAAACGGCACCAGCACAAGAATTATGAGGAGGTTCGACTTCGCCCGGTCGACGCGAGCCAGTACATAGGCCACGGGATAGCCGAGCAATAGTGATGCGAAGGTCACGATCAGACCGATCCGAACCGTCAGCCAGAGGACGTGAAGATAGACACCGGTGTCAACGATCTGCAGGAAGTTGTCTGCTGTCCAGCGCGGCTCGTGGATGCTGCGAAACATCATGGCCGCGACCGGATAGGCGTAAAACAGGCCAAGATACACAAGGAGCGGCATCAGCAAGATGAAGTAGCCGATCTGCGTGCGGCTGCGATGCGCGCGAACTGTTGCCGAGCTCTCAGCGGCAATCGTCATTGCTTCTGCGTTCCTCCACGTGCCCTTTGCGAACGTCCGTGGAAACTGGTTTCGGAATGAGAATAAGCGGCGCGTTCTTCACGTCAATCGCCTCGCGCGGATCAAATGCTCGGCTGATCGCTCGACACATCTTTCACAAGCGACGGCAGAACCCTACTTTCATCCGCGACTTCGAAAGTCTGGCGGCAAAATTCACTTCCACCTTTGGATGTGGGATTGGGGCCAGGTGGGGCAGCACTTCCCCGGGTTGCACATGGATCCGGGGCCGCCGAGCGTTCGCCGAGCATGGGAATGACGCAACTATCGAAATTTGATTTATTGTGTTGGGGAAGATTTTCGGATCGAAAAGTCATGACCGTACGCGCGCCGGAACTTTCTACCGAGGCGAGGACTGTTCGAAAGGGCGTGTCAGGCGCGTCGGTCTTCCTCGACCGCCTCGACAAGCGCTACGGCGAGGTCGTCGCGGTTTCCGACCTCAGCCTCACCATCGAGCCTGGCGAATTTATCACATTTCTCGGGCCGAGTGGCTCGGGCAAGACCACTACGCTCATGATGATCGCCGGTTTCGAATTCCCGACGGCCGGCGAGATCTACATCGACGCGCAGCCCATCGTGCGGACACCGCCCTACCGCCGCAACATCGGAATGGTCTTCCAGAATTATGCCCTGTTCCCGCATATGACCGTGGCCGAGAACGTAGGCTTTCCGCTCAAGCAGCGCGGCGTGGACAAGCGCGTAATCGCTACTCGCATCGCAGACGTGTTGGAGATCGTGCAGCTGTCGGGCCACCAAGCCCGGTACCCTCGACAGCTCTCGGGCGGCCAGCAGCAACGCATCGCTCTGGCTCGTGCCGTCATCTTCAACCCGCGCGTGCTACTCATGGACGAGCCGCTCAGCGCATTGGACAAGCAGCTGCGTGAGGGCCTACAGCTCGAGATAAAGCGCCTCCACGAACAGCTCGGCATCACCTTCATTTATGTGACACACGATCAGCGCGAGGCCCTCGTGATGTCCGATCGAATCGCTGTCATGAATAACGGCCAGATAGAGCAAGTGGGAAGCCCAGCCGACTTGTACGACCGCCCGGTCAATCGGTTCGTGGCATCCTTCGTCGGAGAATCGAACTTTCTGGAGGGCACGGTCGTCGGCAACGAGGGCGGTAGGATCGTGGTCAGCGTCGGTGGCACCACAGTAAAGGCTCTTGGCCATCGCCCGGCGCAGATCGGCGCCCTAGTTGCTTGTATGGTGCGCCCGGAGAAAATCCAGTGTTGGGACGGCCGCGACGCCTCGCAAGAAACGGGCATGAACACACTTCCGGCAGTAGTGCGCGATGTCACGTTCGTCGGGGAAACGCATCGCTACCTACTTGAGGCCAATTGCGGGGCGTTCATCGTGCTAAAGCAGCAACACCGATTTAACATTCGCTCACACGCCCTTGCCGAACCCGTGACGATTAAGTGGCACGTCGAAGACACGTTGGTGGTTTGATCGCAATCTTTGCGCCCCGGCGGCTCATTCGCTCGTCGGACCTCCCGCACGCTAGTCGGACCAAACGCGGACATCGCTGAACCGACCCGATTGACCCCAATCGGACATTGGCCGTCGCGAGATCGGAGCGTGGGGCTGCCGAGCGGCATCTAGTGGGGCGGTGGATACGCTGCGTCGATTGTCTGAAGCTCGTGCGGCGTGAGCGTCAGGGAGAGCGCGACGGCGTTCTCCTTTACATGCGCCCCGGAACCGGATTCCGGAATTGCAATGACGTTACCGCTTCGGATAGTCCAGGCCAACGCAACAGCGGCCGCCGAACAACCGTATGCTGCGCCAATACGGGCAAGCATGGGATCCCTCGCCAGGCTGGCGCCGAGGCCGCCGAGCGGCGAATAGGCCATCAGCGGCATGCCATGCTGCTCGCACCATGGCAGCAGGTCATTTTCAATGCGGCGGTCGCCGAGGTTGTAACGGACCTGATTGGTCGCGCAGCGATCGCCGTGTGGAATATGGAAGAGCTGTTTCATGTCGCTGACACTGAAGTTGGACACGCCCCAGGCGCGAATCTTCCCCGCCGTGCGTAGACTTTCGAACGCCGTCACAATAACGGAGAGGTCGGCGCCCCTATCTCGCCAGTGCGCGAGGTAGAGATCGAGGTGATCCGTGCCGAGACGGGCGAGGCTCGCCTTACAAGCACGCGCGATGGCATCTCCCGTCGTCATGTGATCCACTTTGGAGACGAGAAATACGCGGTCGCGTTGACCGGCAATCACGCGACCGATCAATTCCTCGGAGCGGCCGTTGCCGTACCCCTCCGCCGTGTCAATCAACGTCATACCGAGGGAAAGGCCTGTGCGCAGCGCTTCTTCCTCAACGGCTTCCGGATGTCTCCCCTGTCCGAGATGCCAAGAGCCCTGTCCTAGCGCCGGGACAACGGTCCCATCGTGGAACTTTACAATACGCCCTCCAACGTTCGAATCGATGGCGGTGGCCGCCGCAAAAGCCGATGCACCTGATAGCCCCGTAAACATCGCGCTGACGGCGGGCAGCGATGAGGCGAGCGCCGCGCAAAGTCCATTAAATTCGCGCCGGTCCAACAGCTGCTTGTTCATTTCTTTCATCTTCACCACGCGATTACCCTCTATGTTGCATGTAGAGCAGACTTGGCGTCGAACCATGGAACCGGCGCGAATGACTCAAATTCCGTCACCGGTGATGTGCGCGCTCTGCGTTGTTCGGTGGCTTGGGCCGACTGGCCGGAACATCACTGCATTTTCCTTGCGCGACCGCTACCGCCGATCAAGCGACAATGACGAGTGATGCCGGCCGTCGACAGCACCATGGGAAGCCAAGACGGCGGCGCGCACGCCTGACCGGTACGTTCGAGATCTCGATGACGACCGTTGGACCGCCGCAGTATTGGCATGGCGGACGGGGATCGGGTTTGCGGAGCGGAATTTTTCAGCTCAGCCGCGTCGACGATAGCACGATCGCCGCGTCGCGTGGTAAGTCAAACCCTGATCACGAGCGGACACCTGGATGTCGATGATCGGTTATCCACGCGATCTCGTCGGCTACGCCGACAAGGCACCACACCCGCGCTGGCCCGGCGGCGGGCGGATCGCGGTCAATTTCGTCCTCAATTACGAGGAAGGCGGCGAGCGCTCGGTGCTGCACGGCGACGCGTGCTCGGAAACGCGGCTCGCCGATCTTTTTGCGGCGGCGCCAGTCCGAGGCGCGCGCGATCTCAATATCGAATCGGCGTATGAATATGGCAGCAGGGTCGGCTTCTGGCGTCTGATGCGTATTTTTGCCGAACGGCAAGTGCCGCTGACCATCTACGCCGTGGGCATGGCCCTCGAGCGCAACCCGCATGCCGCCGAGGCAATGGCTTACCAGGGCTGCGAGATCGTCGGCCATGGCTGGCGCTGGCTCGACTATCGAGATATCGACGAGGCGACCGAGCGCGAGCACATCCGGCTCTCAGTAGAGTTGATCCGCAGTCTCGTCGGAGTTCGCCCGGTCGGCTGGTACGTGGGAACGCCCAGCGCCAACACTCGGCGGCTCGTCGTGGAGGAAGGTGGCTTCCTCTATGACAGCGACGCCTACAATGACGAGCTGCCATACTGGACGTACGAGTATGGCCGACCGCATCTCATTATTCCGCACTCGCTCGACGATAACGACACCCGTCTCGCGCGCGGTCTTGGCTGGGGACAGGCCCAGGATTTCTTCATCTCGCTGCGCGACAATTTCGATGCGCTCTACGGCGAGGGGGAGTCGGCGCCCAAGTTGATGACCGTCGCGGTCCATTGCCGCCTCGCCGGCAAGCCGGCTCGCGCAGCCGCTTTCGCACGGTTCATCGATCATGTCCTGGGCCATGACAAGGTCTGGATTTGCCGTCGCGACGCGATTGCCGAGCACTGGCGGCGGCTCCACCCGGCGCGCGGAGCGCTTCCATGACCAAGGTCGATATCGTCATTCGCAACGGCTGGGTCATCGATGGCACTGGCGCGGAGCGCTTCCACGCCGATGTGGCGATCGCCGATGATCGAATCATCGCAGTAGGAGAGGTCGATCGTGCCCTGCGGGCTCGCGAGATCGATGCAGCTGGCCTGATCGTCGCGCCGGGGTTCATCGATGTGCACACCCATGATGATCGCGCGCTGCTTTCAATGCCCGACATGACGCCCAAAGTGAGCCAGGGAGTTACCAGCCTCGTTGCCGGCAATTGCGGCGTCAGCCTCGCTCCACTTGCGCTCGCCGAGGTGCCCCCGCCGCCGCTCGACCTTCTTGGCAGCGAGCCGGGCTGGTTCCACTTTGTGCGTTTCGGCCAATACGTCGAAGCGCTCCGAGAGTCGCCGCCCGCCGTCAATTACGGCCTCCTTGTCGGCCACATCACCTTGCGCCATCGCGTTATGGATCGCTTCGACCGCGCCGCCCGCCCTTCCGAGATCGCCGAGATGCAGCGTCAGGTCGATGCCGCGATGAAGGAAGGCGCGATCGGCTTCTCGACCGGGCTCGATTATCCCTCCGCAGTTGCGGCGCCCACCGAAGAAATCCTCCCTCTCGTTGCAACCCTGAAGCCCCATGATGGGATCTATTGCTCGCATCACCGCAACTACTTTGATCGGCTGGAGGAGGCGATCGACGAGGCGCTGGCAATTGGGCGCGAGACGCAGGTTCCCCTCACCATCTCGCACCACCAGTGCACGGGCGCCGCGAATTTCGGCAAGGGGCCAAAAACGCTCGCCATCATCGACAAGGCACGGCAGAACCAGGCGGTCGGGCTTGACGCCTATCCTTACAATGCGAGCTCGAAGACGCTCGACCCTGGCCGAGCGCAGCCTGGTGTCCGGATCATGGTCACGTGGTCGACGCCCTTTCCCGATCTTGCCGGCAGGATGCTCGACGAGATCGCCAAAGGGTGGAGCTGCAGCGCCGCCGCAGCGGCGCAGCGTCTGCTGCCCGCCGGAGCCATCTATTTCCAGCTCGACGAAGATGACGTGCGTGCCATCCTTGCCTACGAGCACACCATGATCGGCTCCGACGGCCTGCCGCACGATGTTCACCCGCACCCGCGCCTTTGGGGCACCTTCCCGCGCGTTCTCGGTCATTACAGCCGCGACTGCGGGCTCTTCAGCCTCGAAGAGGCGGTGCGTCGGATGACCAGCCTACCGGCGCGCTGGTTCGGGTTCCGCGACCGCGGCGTCCTCCGACCGGGCGCCTTCGCCGACCTCGCCTTGTTCGACCCGGTGACGGTTAACGACAAGGGGAGCTTCACGGCTCCGGCGCAGCCTGCGGAAGGCATCGCGCTGGTGATGGTGAATGGAAATATCGTCTGGCAGGAGAACCGGCATACTGGGATGCGTCCCGGCCGCATGCTGCGCCGAGAGCCGGGGGCGTGAGGCTTCCGCTCTATCTGGTCGACGCCTTTGCCGACAGAGCGTTTGCCGGCAACCCCGCCGCAATCTGCTTTCTCGAATTCTGGTTGCCCGAGGTGACCATGCAGTCGATCGCAGCCGAAATGAATCTTTCCGAGACCGCGTTCCTCGTGCCGACCCAGGAGGGTTGGCACATTCGATGGTTCACGCCAACCCTTGAGGTCGACCTCGTCGGGCACGCGACCCTTGCCGCTGCTTTCGTGATCTTTGAGCGGGTCGCGCGAGGCGTTGCCGAGATCCGCTTCACGAGCCTCAGCGGACCGCTCGTGGTGCGCCGCGACGGCGCTCTTTTGGCGATGGATCTTCCGGCAAGAGTGCCGGTGCCTTGCGCGCCACCGCCCGGGCTTGTCGATGGCCTTGGGGCCGTGCCTACGGAGATGCTGGCGGCGCAGCACTATCTCGCGGTATTCGAGAACGAGGATGCGGTGCGCGCGCTCTCACCGCGCATGGATCGACTTGCAGCGTTGGATCGCGCGGCGGTGATCGTCACCGCGCCGGGTCGAACCTCCGATTCGAGCGATTTTGTCTCGCGCTTCTTTGCCCCGGCGAACGGCGTGCCCGAAGATCCGGTGTCGGGTGTCGCCCATTGTACGCTGATCCCTTATTGGTCGCGGCGGCTCGGCAAGAAACGGCTTATTGCCCATCAGGTGTCGCGCCGTGGCGGCACTCTCGTCTGTGAGGATCGAGGCGACCGCGTCATCGTCAGCGGGCCGGCCGTGCTCGTACTCGAAGGCGCTTTCGTGCTGGAGGCTGCCTGAATGCCGTAGGTCGTCTTTCCCGATTGCACGACCGGCGCGGTTCTTCGACAAAGCGGCGCCGGTCCTCATCTTCGCATCATTGTCTTTCTCGGCACCGGGGTCTCGAGCTGGGTCAATTTTCCCGCTCCCGACCATCACGGCATTGTTGTGAGACGCGTGCTGGGTTACCCGATATTACTTGCCCAAAATTATTCACAGATTATGCGGTAGCCTCTCTCAGTTACTGTTTCATCCATTCTGCGGGGCCTCTAAGGAGCTGTGCCGTGGCCATCGAGCGCCTGGAAAACGGGCCGAGATTCTGCAGAGTTCTGACCCATAACGGCATCGCCTATCTCGCCGGCATGACGGCTGATGATCTTTCCGGCGATGTGGTGCAGCAGACAGAGGACACGCTCGCGAAGGTCGACCGCTATCTGCGCATGGCAGGAACCGACAAGTCGAAGCTCCTGACTGCCGTCATCTGGCTGAGAGACATCGCCGAGTTCGACAAGATGAACTCGGTTTGGGACAACTGGATCGACAGGGATTGCATGCCGGTCAGGGCCACCGTGGAGGCGCGGCTCGCGGGCGATCTCTACCGCGTAGAGATCATGGTCACGGCGGCGATCTGAAATCGGCCGGTCGAGCGCTTCGTCTTTCGCCGCTGCCGGGCCGCGAACGGGGGATGGGAGAACGAGCCTGATCCGAGCCGAACTGCAAACGAAGGGAGCCGAGAATGAGCGCTGACACCGAGCATGTTCTTGTCGGCAAGCTGCGTGAGCAACTTGCGGAAGGAAAAATAGAGCGGCGCGAGTTCATGCGCTTCGCTGTCCTTCTCGGGCTTTCGGTTGCCGCGGCTGCCGCCACATCCGGCACGCCGGCGGCTCGAGCCGAAGGCACCCTCCCTTTCGCAGATGATCCGAAGGCCAAGAAGGGCGGCACACTGCGTGTTGGGCAGGCTGTCGCCAAAATGGAAGATCCAGCCACCTATAGCTGGAACGAGATGTCGAACCAGACGAGGCCCGTGCTCGAATACATGACGGTCGTCGGACCCGACAATCTGGTCCGCCCGATGCTCGTCGAATCTTGGGACGCCTCACCAGATCTCAAGCAGTGGACGCTGCATGTGCGCAAGGGAGTGTTGTGGCACAACGGTGACGAGCTGACTGCGGATCACTTGGCGTTCAATCTGGTGCGTTGGACGGATTCGACGCTTGGATCGTCCAACAGCGGATTGTCGACCTTTGGCGCGCTGGCCGAGGACACCGGCGTCAAGAACGCCAAGGGCAAGCCGACCTTGCGGCCTCGCACGGGCGCGGTCGAGGTCTTGGACCGCTACACCTTACGGCTCAACTTATCGAAGCCGGTGCTGAGCGTCGCCGAGGATTGTGCCGAGTACCCGACGGCCATCGTTCATCCTTCCTTCAAGCCGCCGCTTGCCGAGAATCCGATCGGCACCGGGCCTTTCACCATTGCCGAGCTCAAGGTCGGCGACCGGTGCATCCTCAAGCGGGTGACCAAGACCCGCGACGGAAAGGATTTCAAATATTGGGGCGGCGACGTCTACCTCGATGAGATTCACTTCTACAATTTCGAGCACGAGAACCAGGCCACGGCGCTCGCCTCCAGCTCCGTCGATCTCATCTATGAGATCAGCGTCGAGGAACTGCAGCTCGCGCGGGCTATACCGGGCGGCCAGATCCTGTCGGTTCCTTCCGCGAACACGCTGTGCTGCCGCATGCAAGTCGACAAGAAGCCCTTCGACGACATCCGCGTGCGGCAGGCGATCGTCAAGGCAGCCGACAACGGCGCGATACTCGATCTCATTTTCCCCGACGGCGGCGCAGTCGCCGAGAACCATCACGTCGCCCCGATCCATCCCGAATATGTCGAACTGCCCAAGCTCAAGCGCGATGTGGAGGGCGCGCGGAAGCTGCTCGCCGAAGCCGGGCACGGCTCGGGGCTCGACCTCACCATCGATGTTGGCAACACCGACGGGCCCTGGCACCAGACTGTCTGTGAGGCGCTGCGCGATCAGCTCAAGGAGGCGGGAATCAATCTTGCTATCAACGTGCTGCCCACGCAGAAATTCTGGGAGATCTGGGATAAGACGGTCTTCGGGGCCACCTCATGGGGTCATCGGCCGCTCGGTACGATGGTGCTGTCTCAGGCGTATCGCAGCGGCGTTCCCTGGAACGAGACGCATTTCTCCGATCCGCAATTCGACGCCACCTTGGCGGAGGCCGAAGGCCTCATCGATGTTGCCAAGCGCAAGGAGAAGATGAAGACGCTCGAGACCATCCTCCAGAACGCGGCCATAATGGTTCAGCCGATCTGGCGTCCTGTCTACACCATGGCGTCGAAGAATGTGCGCGGTTATAGCGCCCAGCCGGCCCGCGTCATGCATTTGACCAAGGTCTGGATAGGCTGAGGGCGGAAATGAGTCGATATCTCGCTCTCGCGGCTTGTCAGATGGGCCCTATCCAAAAGCGCACCTCGCGCAGGGAGACGGTCGGGCGTCTCGTCCACCTGCTCGAGAGCGCCGCCAAGGCCGGGGCGGAGCTTGTCGTCTTTCCGGAAATGGCACTCACCACCTTCTTCCCCCGATGGCTGATCGAGGATGAGGTCGAGATCGAGGCCTATTTCGAGGCTTCCTTTCCGGGGCCCGATACCGAGCCTCTCTTCGCCGCCGGCCGCAAGCTGAAGCTCGGCTTCGCGCTCGGCTATTGCGAGAAGGCGGACGAGGGAGGGGAGAAGCGGCGCTTCAACACCATGGACCTCGTCAGCCCCGACGGCGAGATCATCGGGCGTTATCGCAAGATCCATGTCCCGGGGACGGAGACCGTTGAGCCGGGCTTCACCACCCATCTCGAGCGGCGTTATTTCTTGCCCGGCAATCTTGGCTTCCCGGTCTTCCGCTATCGGGGCACGAATATCGGCCTCGCCATCTGCAACGATCGGCGCTGGCCGGAAACCTATCGCATGCTCGCCCTGAACGGCGCCGACATCGTGCTGCTAGGCTACAACACGCCGCTCATCCTCGAGGAAGCTCCGCAAATGGCGCATCTGCGCATGTTCCACAATCATCTCCCGATGCAGGCGGGCGCCTATCAGAATGCCATATGGGTGGCGGCAGCCGCCAAAGCCGGATTGGAGGAGGGACAGTTTCTGATCGGCGGATCTTGCATCATTGCGCCAAGCGGGGAAATGGCCGCGCTCGCGCAATCGCTCGAGGACGAGATGATCATGCATCGGGCCGATCTCGACTTCGCGCGGCTTTGCCGCAAAGCCAATTTCGATTTCGACCGCTATCGGCGGCCCGACCAGTATCGGGCGATCGGCGAGCGCAAGGCCGCTTGTGCACCGCCAGCCTGATCGCGGGAGCGCGGGCTCATGGCGAACGCCTCGACGAAGCATATCGAGCAGGGGCCGCGCCTCATCGAGGTCGGCTCATCGCTGGGGTCGGTGAGGACAGCGGACATCGGCCCAAGAGTTGCACTGCTCCGATTTATGAGTACACGCCCTAAATAAAGCCAACACGCTACGTTTTGATCGCTCGTGAACCCATCGGGGCTCGGTGCGAAGCCACGAATGATCGGCATGATGCGGAGAGAAGCCCATGATCGATGATTTGGAAGGCGGATGCGCTTGTGCGGCGGTGCGCTACCGGCTCATCTCGCGGCCGATGTTCGTACATTGCTGTCATTGCCGCGATTGCCAGCGGCAAACCGGAAGCGCGTTCGTGCTCAACGCGCTTATCGAGACCGACCGAGTAACCCTCCTGTCCGGCAATCCCGAACCGGTCGCAGTGCCGACCGACAGCGGCCGCCCACACGAGATCTATCGGTGCCCCTCCTGCGGGGTAGCGGTGTGGAGCGTCTACGGCGACGTCCGCAAGCTGCTCTTCGTCCGAGTCGGCACTCTTGACGATCCAGGGGCGCTGCCGCCCGACGTGCACATCTACGTTCGCTCCAAGCTCCCGTGGGTCGCCTTGCCCGAAGGCACCTCATCGTTTGACGCATACTATGACTCCCGCAAGCTCTGGCCGCCGGCCAGCCTCGAGCGCCGCCGCGCGATCTTCGAGAAACCTGCCTAGGGCGGCCCGACGGCGCTCGCGTAGCCTCCAT
Source organism: Beijerinckiaceae bacterium (assembly GCA_035949255.1). GTDB lineage: Bacteria > Pseudomonadota > Alphaproteobacteria > Rhizobiales > Beijerinckiaceae > GAS188. Next base: position 30,645 of record DASZIL010000208.1, read on the forward strand.
CGATCGCGCGCCACCAGCGATCGCGGTCAAGCTGGCGTTTGGTGCAAAACCTCGTCAGGCCGCGCCCTCAATGCCGGTGCGCCGCTCCGGCGGCGAAACCCGCCTTCTGAGCTTGCGTCGCCTCTTTCTGATAACGCTTCCGCCATTCCTCGTAAGGCATGCCGTAGACGAGCGCGCGGCTCTCCTCCTTCGATAGCGGCCGGCCGGCGGCGTCGGCCGCATCCTTGAGCCAGTTCGAGAGGCAGTTGCGGCAAAAGCCCGCGAGGTTCATCAAGTCGATGTTCTGCACATCGCTGCGCTCGCGTAGATGCGCGACGAGGCGGCGATAGACGGCGGCTTCGAGCGAGGGCATGAGGTCGGCGGGGCGGTCGTCCTTTTCCGCGCGTCCGAGCCGGGCTCTGCTCGCATGGTGTTCGACGCGATGAACGCCGGGCTCCAAGAGGATCGGGCTTAACGCGGCGCCGAGGCGTTCACCCCAACGCTCAGCCTCGGGTTTCGCCGCGATCAGATCCTGGCGGATTTCGACGAGCACATTCGCGAGCCCGCGCGCGCCAGAGTGACGATCGAGCGTGTCGCCTTCGAGCGCGCCGTCATAAGGCTCGTTCGCGCCGACCACGAGATCGCCCTTTGCCGACAAGGCTGCGATCAGAGGCTTGGCGATGCGCTCGTCGCTGTCCCACAGCAGGCCGCAATGCCAAGGCCGCGCCTTCCCTTTCATCATCGGCGTGAAGCTGTGGATCGAGATCACGGCCGGCACGCTGCCGGCCTCGAGGCTCGCCTCGATCGCGGCGGTGATGGCTCGGTCATAAGGCAGGTAGAAGCGTTCGAGCCTGGATTCGATCCCGGCATCGTCGATGGCGGCGTTTCCCGGAACGACGGCTCCGTCGGCAACACGCATCACGAGGGTCGGGTCGTCTCGGCCGCGGTTGGGATCGATGAGGAGACGCGAGAAACGCGACAGGATCGCCGGCGCGCCGAGCGCAACGCTGAGCGTGCGCGCGACCTGCGCCGCTCCGATGTCATGGGCGATGTGGCGTTCGAGCTCGGCCTCGGGGAGGCCGAGATTGCCGAACTCCGCCGGAATGGCGTTCGAGGCGTGATCGCACAGGACGAGCACGCCCGAACGAATGTCGCCTTCGATGATCTCCGGCGCTTCAGTCTTTGGTTGAGCCATGGCGGTCGAGTTCCTGAGCCTGTTCTGAAGATGGGAATGGCGCTCGGCTCGCGAAAGCGCAAGGGGCCGCGCACCGCGGCGTCGCTTGCGCCGCGCGCCGAACCTCAGTCAGGCGGCAATCCGTTCTCGAAGCAATAATACAATGTCGGGAAGGAACGGCGCAGCGCCACCGCCTCCGGCCGCACTCGTTGTGGCTCCTCGCCCCCGACCACGACACGCGCGATCAGCTCGGCGATTTTCGCCATCTCGGCTTCCTTCATGCCGTAGCGGGTGACCTCGATCGTGCCGATGCGCAAGCCGCCGGGATAATCCCAATCCTCCTTGTGGTCGGAGGGCAGCAGATTCTTGTTCACGATGATGTTCGCGCGCTCGAGCGTCTGCGCCACCTTCAGCCCTCGTCCGAAGCCCGTCACATCCGCGATCGCCTGATGCGTTGTGGTGAAGCCTTTATGCGCGCCGAGCATCGGGATGCCTCGTTCGTGCAAGTGCCGCGCCAGGGCTTTCGCGTTGGCGACGATCTGCGCTTGCAGCTTCTCGCCGAAAGCGATGGCCTCTGCCGTCGCGAGCGCCAGCGCGGCCACGCGATTGACCTGGTGCGTCGCCGCCCAGACGGGAAAGACCGCGATCGTGACCGCCTCGGTGATATCGGGATCGTCCCAGACGATGATGCCCGATTGCGGCCCGGAGAAGGTCTTGCCGGCCGAGCCCGTCATGATATCGGCGCCTTCGCGTAACGGGTCCTGGAATTGGCCGCCGCCGATCAATCCCAATTGATGGGCCGCGTCGAAGAACAACCTTCCGCCCCAGGCAGCGATGGTCTCCTTCATCTCGGCGACGGGCTGCGGAAAGAGCGTCATGGAAAGGCCGAGAGCGACAAGCTTCGGCTGGACCAGAGGGGCGAGCTTTCGAAAGAGGTCGAGATCGACCACGAGCTCTCGCGCGTCGAAGGGAATATCGACGACCTTGCGGCCCATGGCGCCGGCCGGGCCGTCGATGCGGTTCGAGGAATGGCCGCCGACGGGTTGAGCCGCCGACATGATCACGTCGCCCGGCGCACTCAGCGCGGTGTAGACGACCGCATTGCCGATCATCGAGGCGCACAGGCGATGATCGGCATAAGCGCAGCGGAAATGCTTCTTCAGAAGCTCGACGCAAAGCGCCTCGACCTCGTCGATGTGACGCGTGCCGGCAAACCACCGGTTCACCTGGCCGATATGGCCTTCGGCCGCGCGCGTGCCGATCTCGGCTGCGAGGAGCGCACGCACGGATGGGCTCGTCGGGGCTTCCGGCGCGAGGAGGTTGATGCATTCCTCGCCGCGCCAGGCGGCGTTTCGCGCCACGGCTTCTTGAACCTTCTCCCCCATTTCCCGGGCGTCGGCGCAGGCCTCGATGAGGTCACGCGCGGCAGAAAGGGCGTCGGCATCATGGACTTCAAGACGATTCGGGCGTTCCGGGCGGTTCATCGGGCTCTCCTTGCGCGATCTTGCGTCATTCTACGCCGATATCGGGAGCGTGAAATTTCTTATTGACGCTCCATTGATTCCGTTGAAATGCGTGCAGAAGCATGTTGGGAGAAATAAATGAAAAGCCAACCTCAACTTGACCGCTCGGTTCGACGTCCCACAACACCTCTCGACGCGGCCGATCGCCGTATCCTCGATGTGCTTCAGGACGACAACCAGATCACCAATCTTGCGCTCGCCGACAAAATCGGCCTGTCACCGCCCGCTTGCCTCAAGCGCGTCCGCCGGCTCCGGGCCGACAAGGTGATCGTCAAGGATGTCGCCGTGCTCGACCCTGAAAGCGTCGGCCACTCGATCGTGGCTTTCGTCGGAGTCGAGCTCGATCGTCAAAGAGAGGACGTTCTTGCCGCCTTCGAGCGCAGAATCGCGACGGAGCCGGAAGTGCAGCAATGCTATTTCGTCTCGGGCGATATCGATTATCTGCTCACCGTGCTTTGCCGCGACATGGAAGCCTATAACGGCTTCGCGCGCCGAGTGCTCGCCACCGAGCACAACATCAAGCGCTTTCGAACGAGCTTCAGCCTGTCGCGGGTCAAATACGAGACCCGCATTCCGCTCGATTGAAGCCGACGCCGCCCGTGGCCGCCGCGCGGCTTGCGCGGCTTGCGCGCTCAGTTAAGTTCAAGATTGCCGACGCCCCGCCGGCGCAAGATAGAGGTGTGCGTCATGTTCAACCTGTCGGAAATCATGCAGTCGGCCCAAGGCGGCCAAGCCGTCTCCAATATCGCCAAGCAATTCGGGTTGACACAAGAGCAAACCGAATCGGCCATCAATGCGCTTCTTCCTGCATTTTCTGTCGGCTTGCAGAATCAGGCCCAGAACATGGGCTCGCTGTCCCAGATCATCGGTGCGATGCTGGGAGGTCAACACACCACGACATTCGACGATCCGAACTCTCATCTCAATCAACAGACCGTGAGTGCCGGCAATGACGTGCTCGGCCAACTCTTCGGCCCCGGCCAGGCGACGACGGCCATCGCGCAGCAGGTGTCGAAGGCGACGGGCGTCAATCCCGGAGTTCTCATGGCGATGATGCCGATCATCGCCAGCATGCTCATGAGCGGCATGTTCAAATCGGCTTCGAACCAGGGCCTGGGCGGGCTCCTCGGGCAGCTCGCCTCGGGTGCCTTCGGAGGCGCCGCCGGGACCGCGCCCGCGGGACAGACGCCAGGCCAGCCGGCAGGGGGGATGCTCGGGAGTATCTTGAGCAATGTCATGGGCAACATGATGCGCGGCGCTCAGCCCGGTGAACAGGCGGCGGGGCCGCAGCCGACGCCGGGAGCTCCTTCGGCCGGGATGCCGGGCATGAACCCGGCCATGCAAGCAGGGCTCGAGGTGTTGACCGGAATGTTCAAGACGGGCGCCCAGGCGCAGAGCGCCCATGTCGCCGCGGTCCAGGACATCCTCAACGCCTATATGAAAGGCGCGACGGGCAAGGCTTCGTGAGGCGTCAGATCTCCGCCTCGCTGAAGATGGGCTCGATCTTTTCGCCCCATCTCTTGTGATAAGCCTCGAGCCAGGCTTCGGCCGCGGTGCGCTTGCGCTCGACGAAGGTTTCGAGCGGCGCGAGATAGCGGGTCTCATCGAAGCTGTGGTGATCGCGGCGCGCGCGCTGCTTCAGCCCGGCGCGCGACAAGTCCAGCGCCTGGCGGGCAAGATCGTTGACGATGCCCCCGCGGAAGGGGGCCGAGAGCGCCAATTTGGGGACGGCGTCCCGCAGCGCTTGGCGCTCTGACGTGGTCCAGTCCTTCACCATGTCGTAAGCGGCGTCGAGGCTCGCCTCGTCATAGAGCAATCCCACCCAGAACGCCGGCAGCGCCAGGATGTGCGCGGGCGAGCCGCAATCGGCGCCGCGCATCTCGAGATAGCGCTTGAGGCGCACCTCGGGAAACAAGGTGCCGAGGTGATTGACCCAATCCGACATGGTCGCGCGTTCGCCCGGAAGCGCGGCGAGCTTTCCGGCGAGAAGGTCGCGGAAGGAGCAGCCCGCCACATCATGGTAGGTGTCGCCACGCTTGACGAAATACAGCGGCACATCGAGCGCGTAATCGACATAGCGCTCAAATCCCATGCCGCCCTCGAAGACGAATGGGATCATGCCGGCGCGCTGATTGTCGGTGTCGCGCCAGATTTCCGATCGCATCGACAAATAGCCGTTGGCCTTTCCTTCCGAAAAGGGCGAATTGGCGAAGAGCGCGGCGGCGATCGGCTGCAAGGCCACCGACACCCTGAGCTTCTTCACCATGTCGGGTTCCGAGGAGAAGTCGAGATTGACCTGCACGGTCGCGGTACGCAGCATCATGTCGAGGCCGCGCGTGCCGACCTTCGGCATATAGGCGCGCATGATGTCGTAGCGGTTCTTGGGCATGACCGGCGTCTCGGCGCGCGTCCAGGTCGGGGAATGCCCAAGGCCAAGGAAGCCCACGCCCATGGGGCGCGCGACCGCATGCAGCCGGTCGAGATGGTCCTTGAGCTCGGCCTCGGTGTCGTGGATCGTCTCGATCGGCGCGCCGGACAATTCGAATTGGCCGCCAGGCTCAAGCGAGATCGCGCCGAGCCCCGCTCCATCGGCAAGGCCGATGAGATTGCCGCCGTCGAGGATCGGCTCCCATCCCAGGCTTTTCTGCATCCCGGCGAGAAGTGCGCGAATGCCGCGCTCGCCTTGATAGGTCACGGGAGCGTGGTTGGCCCGATAAAAGGGAAATTTCTCGTGCTCCGTGCCGATGCGGTAGGCGCTCTTCGGCTTGCAGCCTTTCTCGATCCAGGCGACGAGCTGGTCGCGGCTCTCGATCGGCGTCGTGTCCGAGACGTCGCGCGCCATGCCGAACTGCTCCTCTACCGGTGAAACGAATGGGGCGATGTCGCTCGGCAGGCCGCCGATGCGATCACCCGCCCGCTGCGGGGAAAAATCTACATATGTGCTTCGCGGTAAGGCCGCAATGTCGCCATGGAGCCGAAGCGGAAAAACACACGATCTCGTGTTCGCCTGCGCAAATCGTCAGCATGCCGGCCGTCATCCGGCACTTACGTGCCAATCCCCGATACAGGCTTGCACGAGAGCGAGGGCGGCCACGGCGGCGGTGTCGGCCCGCATGATGCGAGGCCCGAGCGAAAGGCGAAGCGTTCCGGGCCTCGTGAGGAGCGCACGCCGCTCCTCCTCGGCGAAGCCGCCTTCCGGGCCGATGAGCACCGCGAGCGCTGAGCGCTTCGCCCCGCGCAGAGCGCGAAGCGGATCGTCGCATTCGGCGGCCTCGTCGCAAAAAATGAGGAGGCGGTCGGGCTCGAGCCCGGCGACGGCTTTCGCCAGGGGAAGCGGGGAGGCCGCATCGGGCAAGGAAAGAATGCCGCATTGCTCGGCCGCCTCGATCACATTGGCACGAAGGCGCGCATCGTTGATCTTTGTGACCTGTGTGTAGCGGGTGAGCACCGGGACGAGGCGCGAGACGCCCATTTCCACGGCTTTTTGCGCCATGTAGTCGAAGCGCGCCTGCTTGAGGGGAGCAATGAGAAGGTGAAGATCGCCCGGCGCCGTCTGCGGCCGCGTCATCTGCGCGAGCTCGAGCCTCGTTGCTCTTTTGCCTTCGCGGGCGAGACGGGCGAGCCATTCGCCATCGCGTCCGTTGAAGACGCGAAGCGCGGCGCCGGCCTCCAGGCGCAACACGTGGCGAAGGTAATGGTCTTGCGGCTTCGAAAGCTCGACCGATCTGCCCTCGGCGAGATCGGCCTCGACGAAAAGCCTGCAGGCGCCAAGGTCTTGTGTGCTCATGCTGTTTTGATCCTGCACCGGCCCCGCGCGGCCTCGACGCCGCGTCATGGCGGCAGGTTTTCCCCAAAGCAAGTCAAAAGCCCCGTGCGGGCCGCGCGTCCTGCATCGAGCCTCTTGCATCGGGCCTCTTTGGCATCGAGCCTCTTTGGCATCGAGCCTCTTGCATCGCGCCGCAGGTGATACGGTCCAGGCGTCGAGATCGCCCGCGCCCTCAATTGTGCCTTTTTTTCTTGTAATTTCCCTGCGGTGGCGCGCGTGGTTTTGACCGAATCCACGGTTCTGAGGTTGCGCTCCATTGCCGCCACCGCTATTGACCGCTCCGATTTGGGGAGGATCTTGATGCCAGCATCGACCCGATTTTCACCTCACTGCCTCAAGCTTGTCGCCGCGACACTGTTCGCGACGCTCGCGCTCGCTCCCGCCACGGCGGTCGCGCAGGTGTCATCGGATTGTGAGAAGGGGGGCGACCTCTTCAAGGCGCGCATCAGCTGGATCCAGAAGATCCAGGCTTTGCCGCGCAAGCATGCCGATCCGAACGCGGCGTGCTCGCTCTTCAACGGCCTTGCCGGCGCGAATGCGAAAGTGCTCGCCTGGGCGAAGACCAATAAGGATTGGTGCTCGATCGAGGATAATCAGATCGCGGGTCTCGAGGCCGAATCCACCAATGTCTCGGCTATCCGCGGCAAGGCTTGCGCCGCGGCCGCGCAATTCAGCAAGCTCAAGAACGAGGCGGAGCGGGCGGCGAAGAATCGGCAGGACGACGCTTTCAGCGTCGACATGCATTCCGATCCGCTCGCGCCACCCGTCAAGATCCCCCCGAGCGCGCTGTGAGCGCGGCGGGCGCGCCAGCCCGTCTTCTCGATACGGCGCCAGGGACACTCGCAGGACGATTTGCCCCCGATTGGGCGCGTCCTTATGTGCGCCTCGCCAGGCTCGATCGCCCCATCGGCTGGAAGCTCTTGCTCGCGCCCTGCTGGTGGTCGGCCGCTCTTGCTGCCATCGCGGCGGAGAATCCCTGGCCCAATCCCTACCATCTCCTGCTCTTCCTGCTCGGGGCCATCGCCATGCGCGGCGCCGGCTCGACCTGGAACGATTTTCTCGACCGGGACATCGACGCGAAGGTCGAGCGCACACGCGCGCGCCCCTTGCCCGCCGGAGAGCTGCGCCCGCGCGCGGCCTTGCTGTTCATGGGGCTCTTGAGCTTGCTCGGCGCCGCCGTGCTCGTGACCTTCAACGGCTTCAGCATCGGGCTCGGCCTTTGTTCGCTCGCCGTGGTCGCGATCTACCCCTTGATGAAACGCATCACCTTTTGGCCGCAGGCCGTGCTCGGCCTTGCTTTCGCCTGGGGGGCGTTGATGGGCTGGGCCGCGTTGTTCGGCAGCCTCGATTGGCCGCCGGTTCTTCTGTATGCCGGCGCGATCGCCTGGACGATCGCTTACGACACCATCTACGCGCTGCAGGATCTGCGCGACGATTCGATCATCGGGGTGCGCTCGACCGCGCGGCTGTTCGGCGGCCGCGTGCGTCTTGCGGTCGGCTCATTCCAGGCGCTGGCGGTCATTCTCGTGACCTTGTCGCTCGTTCTCGTGCGCGGCAATGTTTTCGGATATCTCGGCTGTGCCGGATTTGCGGCGCATCTCGCCTGGCAGACGGCTTCGATCGATATCGACAACCCTGCGAAGGCACTCATCCTGTTTCGATCGAATTGGGCGGCGGGATTGATCCTGTTCGCCGGCCTCGTGGCGGACGCTTTCTTCGCGAGTGCGTAACACCGGCGCTCGAGCCGATCAGACCTCGGTTTCTCAAGCTTTCGCCGTCACCATGCGCCCGGCCTTGCGACGCATCAGGAAACGCGGCCTGCGATTGGCGGCGAGCCTCCTTCGGCGCCTTGCCGGCTGGCGCCCGAGAGCGACCGCGCCGAGCTGCTTGTGCAGGAATTCCGTCTCGCCATTCGCGTGGCAAACAAGTGGCGGCAGGCCGAGCGAGGCGGCCAATCCGCGCCAGAGCGCCACCACCTCATCCTCGCCAAGATCGCGCGCCAGCACGACATCCTCATGACCGCAGACGGCGGCAAGCACGATCGCATAGCCTTCGAGCGCGCGAGTGGGCGGCACCTTCAGCATGACGCCCTGAAAAGCGGCTCGCGGCTCGCGGCAAGTGATCCTCGTGGAGGCAAGTGAACGCGTGACGAGAAGCTCGCCCGTCGCTCCGGCGAAGGCTTGCCCAATTTCGAGGCGGGTTTCCCGCGCGCGCTTGAGTGTTTCGCCGGCCGGGACGGAGCGGCTTGCGCCCTCCGACCCGGCCCGCGGCCTGGCTACATCCGACATTCGACGCCCCTGTTGAAGGCTGCCGGGCTTTCTTTTGAAGGCGCCCGGTGTTTGTTGACGCGATCCTGCACGAGAAACCGCTGGCGAAAGCTTAAGGGGCGTGGTTAAGACACTGTGCTTGGGCCTTTTTCGGGCCTCCTCGTCGAGTCTTGCTTGACGAAGGATTATCGAGCTTCTTCGAAAGGAAGCGATATGTCCCCCAATGCGTCACTCGGCGCCGCGATGTTTCACGCCGGCCTGTTGATGTTGATGCTCGTCGGCCTCGCCATGTTCGTGATCGGGCGTCGGCGTGCCGCCGGCGTCGGCATCGGCGACGGCGGCAACAAGGCGTTGGCGAGAGCGATCCGCGTGCACGCCAACTTCGCCGAATACGCCCCATTCGCCATCGCGGCCTATGTCCTGTTGGCGCTCAGCGGAGTGTCGGCCGGCTTCATTCACGCGCTCGGCGCCACCTTTCTCGTGGGGCGCGTCGCTCACGCCGCGGGCCTCTCGCGGCATGAAGGCGCAAGTGTCGGGCGCGCCATCGGCGTCGCCGCCACGATGCTGGTGCTCGTCGCCGCGGCGCTGAGGCTCCTCTGGGGGGCGCTTGAATGATGGATGAGAAACCGCCTGCAGACGAAGGAATGGGCCAGAACCTTCAGGAGCTGGTGCGTGCCGCGGCGGTGGAAGCGGGCGCGCTCGCGATGCGCTGGTTTCGGCTAGGCGAGCGCACCAACGCGCGTGTCTGGACGAAGGGCAAGAGCTCGCCGGTGACGGAGGCCGATATCGCGGTCGACAGTTTTCTGCGCCGCCGCCTCATGGTTGCCGACACTGAATTCGGCTGGCTGTCGGAGGAGACGGCCGATTCGCCTGAGCGTCTCGAGTGCCGCCGCCTCTTCGTCGTCGATCCGATCGATGGAACGCGCGCCTTTCTGGAAGGAGATCCGCGTTGGTGCGTTTCGATCGCGCTCGTCGCGGACGGCCTCCCGGTCGCCGCCGTGGTGCATGCTCCGGCGCTGCAAATGACGCATGAAGCGGTCCGTGGCGGTCAGGCTCTGCTGAACGGGCAGCCGATTCGCGTTTCCCCGGTCTCTTCTCTTGCACGAGCACGCATCGCCGGGCCGCGCTCCCTTCTCGACGCCCTCACGGGCGAGGATGCGGGAGTCGTCCCGATCGCAAAGATCCCGTCGCTCGCTCATCGCTTTTGCAAGGTCGCCGACGGCTCGCTCGATGCGGCGCTCGCTTCGGCCGACGCCAATGACTGGGATATCGCGGCCGCCCATCTCATCGTCGAGCGTGCCGGCGGAAGGCTTGCCGATCTCGACGGGGTTGCGCCCGCTTACAACCGGCTTTGCACCAGCCATGGGCGTCTCTTCGCCGCTCCCGCGGCAGGGTTCGCGCGCATGCTCGGCGAGGTGAGGCGCGCGGCCGGCTTGCCCGAGAAGCCCTTGACCGCTACCGAATCCTCGGCCGCGAACCGCGAATCGGCCAGACGATAGGGCAGGGCGGCCGGCGCAAGCGAGTGTAGGACGATGGCGGAGAAAGCGGCGAAAGGCGCCCGAAAGAAACAGCTTCTTCATCTCGTCTTCGGCGGCGAGCTGACGAGCATCGATGGTGTCGAGTTCAAGGATCTCGAGGCTCTCGACGTCGTGGGCATCTTTCCCGATTACGCAAGCGCGTTCGCGGCCTGGAAGGCGAAGGCGCAATCCACGGTCGACAACGCTCAGACGCGGTATTTCATCGTGCATCTGCATCGCCTTCTCGATCCCGGGCAGGGTTCCTGAGACTCCTTCGGCGGGAACGGGCGAACATCACCTCATGCTGAAGCAAATCGGACGAACACGCCCCGTATTGGCCGCCCTCGGTTTTGCCTTGGCGAGCTATTTGCGGCTTCTGCGCCATACCACGAGCTTTACGCTCGATCCGGCTGATCTTTATGTCGATGTCGACAAGGACAAGCCGTTCATCGCCGCGCTCTGGCATGGCCAGCATTTCATGCTGCCTTTCATGATCCGCGAAGTCGATAACTGCACGTGCCTTATTTCCAAACATGCCACGGCCGAGATCAATGCGCGTGCCGCGCGCTACCTCGGCATCGGTGTGCTGCGGGGCTCAGGTGCCGGCAAGGGCGATCCGCGGCGCAAAGGGGGAGCAAAGGCGTTGCGCGAAATGCTCGACGCATTGGCCTCGGGTCTCATCATTGGCATAACGGCCGATATTCCAAAGACCCCACGCATCGTCGGGCCTGGCATCATCATGCTCGCCAAGCTCTCGGGACGGCCGATCCGGCCCTGCGCCGTGGTCACGAGCCGCCGCATCGACTTCGACACCTGGGACCATGCGAGCCTGGGCTTGCCGTTCGGTCGCGGCGTGATCGCGCTCGGCGATGCGGTCCGCGTCGCATCGGACGCCTCGCCGGACGACATGGAGCAGGCAAGGCAAGCTCTTGAGAACGGGCTCGACAGATTGCACGAGCGCGCCTACGCCCTGATCGGCAGCGCCGATCCTGGTGTGAGGGGGGGAAAACGCGTATGAGAGCCGTCGAGATGCCGCCCACTTTAGCGCTTTACCGGGCGGCGATGAGCATGGCGCAGCCCTTTGCCGGAGCGCTCCTTGCGTATCGCGCCCGCCGCGGCAAGGAGGATTTGGCCCGTGCCGATGAGCGCCGAGGCTACGCGGCCCGGCCGCGGCCTGAGGGCAGCCTCGTCTGGCTGCATGGCGCGAGCGTCGGGGAAACAATCTCGCTCTTGCCGATCGTGACGCGACTTTGCGAGAAATCGCTGAATGTGCTCGTCACCTCCGGCACCACGACTTCGGCGGAAATTCTGGCGCGGCGGTTGCCGGCCGGCGCGTTGCATCAATACGCCCCGTTCGATGCTCCGCGCTTCATGCGCCGCTTCCTCGACCACTGGCGTCCCGATCTCGCGCTCTTTGCCGAATCGGAGCTGTGGCCGAACGCCATCATCGAGGCGCGGCGGCGGCAACTCCCGCTGGCGCTGATCAATGCCCGCATGTCGGAACGTTCGCTCGCGCGCTGGCGCCGCTTGCCGCGCACCATCGAGGTGCTCACCGGCAGCTTCGATCTGTGCCTTGCCCAGAGCGAGCTCGACGCGGAGCGTTACCGTTTTCTCGGCGCGCATGGGGTGGTCACGGCCGGCAATCTCAAATACGACGTGCCACCACCCCCCGCCGATCAAATCGCGCTCGCTTCGCTCAAGGGCATGACCGCGGGACGCCCGGTGCTCTTGGCCGCCAGCACCCATGCCGGAGAGGAGGCGATCGTCGCCGAGGCGCACAGCATGCTCGCCCAGCATTTCCCGAACCTTCTTACGATCATCGCGCCTCGCCATCGCGAACGAGGCGCGGAGATCGCCGCGACGGTGAAGGCGGCGGGCCTGCGTCCGGCGATGCGCTCGCGGCGGATGGGTCCGGACAGTGCTTGCGACATCTATGTGGCCGATACGGTGGGCGAGCTCGGCCTCTTCTACCGCCTGACGCCGATCGTCTTCATGGGCAAATCCCTCGTTCCTCATGGCGGCCAAAATCCGATCGAGCCCGCCAAGCTCGGCGCCGCCATCCTGCACGGCCCTCATGTCCATAATTTCGCGAGTGTCTACGAGGCGCTCGACGAGGCGGGCGGTGCGCGCCAGATCTCCGACAGCCGAACGCTCGCTCTCGCCTTTGCCCAGATGATCGCTGACCCGAAGAGGTTGCGGGAGATGGTGCGTGCCGCGAGTTCGGCCGTCGAGCGGCTGACCGGAGCCGTCGATCGGACGATGCGGGCCATCGAGCCGTACCTCGTGCATTTCGCGCTGGAGGCGCGCTGAGGCGCGCGTTGCAGGTGACATTCCCTTCGCACCTGTGCCCGCGGCCCCGTGATGGGCGCGCCACGACGGTCGCGCGTTTCTTCCGGGTCGTCCCCGACAGGACCGTGCCATGATGCGCGCGCCGGGCTTCTGGTGGCGTTCGCCGGGGCTCGGGGCAAGGCTGCTGCAGCCCTTGGGCGCGCTCTACGGGGGCGTCGTGGCGCGGCGCATGTCACGCGATGGCATGCGTTCGCCGCTTCCGGTTATCTGCGTCGGCAACTTCAGTGCCGGAGGAGCGGGCAAGACGCCCTTCGCGATCGAGCTCGCCCATCATCTCATGCGCATGGGCGAGCGCCCGGCTTTCTTGACGCGCGGCTATGGCGGAACGTATCGCGGACCGATCATGGTCGAGGCGTCAAGGCATCGCGCTCTCGATGTCGGTGATGAAGCCTTGTTGCTCGCGCGTCACGCCATGACGGTCGTCGCGCGGGCACGCGACGCGGGCGCAAGGCTCGCCGAAAGCGCGGGCGCGAGCGTGATCGTCATGGACGACGGCTGGCAAAATCCCTCGCTCGCGAAGGATTTCGTCTTCGCCATGGTCGATGGCGAGGCCGGCATCGGCAATGGGCTCTGCCTGCCGGCCGGCCCGTTGCGCGCGCCCTTGGCGGCACAATGGCCCTTCGTGCAAGCGCTGGTGCCGGTCGGCTTTCCCGGCACCTCCTGCCGAGCTCTCATGGAGGAGGCCGCGCGCCGGCACATCACGGTGCTGGAAGCGAAGCTCGTCCCGGACCCAGAAGCCGTGGAAGCGCTTCGCGGCCGAGCCGTGATTGCTTTCGCGGGCATCGGCCGGCCGGAGAAATTCTTTGCAAGCTTGAGGTCGCTCGGCGCTCTCGTTGTCGCGGAGCACGGCTTTGGCGACCATCACCCCTTCGAGGCGCGCGAGCTCGCCGCGCTTGCCGCGAAGGCGCGCGCACGCGACGCGATTCTCGTGACGACCGAGAAGGACATGGTCCGCGTGAGAGATGCGGTCGCCGTGAGCGACCCCGCACGAGCGGATCACCGCGGAAGTGAAAGCGCGGCGATCTTCGACGTGAGCCTGCGGGAACTTCCCGTGCGCCTGCAGATCGAGGATGAGACGGGGCTCGACAAGCTCATCGCCACCGCTCTTTTCCTGCGGCGCAGCGTCGGAGCCCACCGAGCCGACAATTGACGTCGTGGGTGTCGTGAGACGCGAGCAAAGCTTGCCGTCCCGAAGCGCCTCTCGAAAGAATTCCCGTCATACCCTCATTATCGATGAGAGATGAAATCACCTGGAATCGGAAAATTGATTCGCAAATCCCACAGGTCGTCGAAGTATTCGAACGATCATTTCGTCGCCTCATGGCGGTAGTTGGTAAACGCAATCTTTCAAAAATGGGGCTTCCGACCTCTAAGTCGTGACAATCTTGCAACATCTCGGCGAAAATGACCTTTCGGCGGGGCAAAACTACCGTAAGAAGGTTGAACATGCCTTCGCCACGAGTATGGTGGTGGTGTGGCGGGAAGGTCCTGCCGCTTCCGTTTATCGACTTCCTGTTCCTTTGGGAGCCTGAGGCGAGAGCGGGTCTAGGTTAGGGATGCCAAGGCAATGCTCCTCTTGGGGGGCTGCGGCGACGGCGAAGCCCGATCCTAATGGGTCTAAATTTTGGAGGTCTCAATGAAGCTCGCCAAGAGCCTTCTCCTCGGATCGGCCGCCGGTTTCATCGCGGTTACCGGGGCACAGGCCGCTGATCTTCCCACCCGGAAGGCGGCTCCTGTCGATTACGTCCGGATCTGTACCGTTTATGGTCCGGGTTTCTTCTACATCCCCGGCACCGACACTTGCATCAAACTTGGCGGCAGGGTCGAGCTCGATCTCGAATGGGATGAGCCGCGCGCTCACGCCGATCCGAGCTATGGCACGAATGCGCTGGGCCGCCTGAGCATGGACGCTCGCACCGCGACCGACTGGGGTACGCTGCGCACCTTCGTGCAGATTGACATCCGTCGCCGCACGGGCGCTTGGTATGGTTCGGGCACCTCGATGCGCCAAGGCTTCGGCATCGGCTACGGCGGTGGCGTCAACCCGAACGGCGGGTTCCCGAGCTACGGCGGTGTGAACTCCTACTCGCAGACCGGCGGCATCCAGCTCGAATCGAGCGTCAACATCCCGTCGGCGTTCATCCAATGGGGCGGGCTGACGGCAGGTCGCTTCCAGTCCTTCTTCGACTTCTATGCCGATAACGACAACTTCCACGGCATGGGAGACTCGGACGTCACGACCGAAGGCGTCGCTTATACCTACACCTTCGGAAACGGCTTCTCGGCGACCTTGGCGGTCGAAGACGGCATCGAGCGCCGCAACGTCGTCGCGGGCGTAGGCACGGTCGCGGCTGGGAACATTTTCCCGAGCGTCTTCGCGGGTCCGGCCTTCAACAACTACGCCATCACTTTCCCGCAGATCATCAACCCGATCGGAGCTTCGGCGTTGGCCTTCCCGGGCGCCTTCAGCGCCTTCGACAACGGGCAGCGTGAAAATACGCCTGACATCGTCGGCGCCTTGCGCGTCGATCAAGGTTGGGGCTCGGCCCAGTTGTCCGGCGCCTGGCACCATGTGAGCACGCAAGGCTCCTTCATCAACAGCACGGTCCTGGGCGCGGCCAATTCTGGCGCTGGCACTGTCGCGGGCGGCTTCGGCGGCAAGGACGAGAACGGCTGGGCCGTCCAGGGCGGCGTGAAGATCAACCTGCCGATGATCGCGCCCGGCGACGACCTCTGGCTCGAGGGTGCCTACGCTAAGGG
This sequence comes from Beijerinckiaceae bacterium, assembly GCA_035949255.1. Classification (GTDB taxonomy): domain Bacteria; phylum Pseudomonadota; class Alphaproteobacteria; order Rhizobiales; family Beijerinckiaceae; genus GAS188. Next base: position 46,040 of record DASZIL010000208.1, read on the forward strand.
AGGCAGCACCTTCACGAACAGCGGCTATCCGGGCCAGGGCTCGGGTGGCGCCTTTAACTACGGTGCGAGCACGCTCGAAGGCTATGACGGCGTCATCAATGCCGCTGGGAAGCTCAAGCTGACGAATTCCTGGTCGGTGATGGCGGATTATCTGCACTACTGGACGCCGACCATCCGTCAGGCATTCTTCGGCAGCTATTGGAAAGAGAGCTTCGGCCACTCGATCCATAACGAAGCTGGCTTTGCCCTTGGCGCCGCCTGCCCGACCTGCATCGGAACGACGACCTTGTCCACCGGCGCGAACTTCAACCCGTTCTCGCCCTTCTACATGGACGGGGCTCAATGGCAGCTCGGCTCGAATATTACTTGGTCGCCGGTGAAGAATCTCGATATCGGCGTCGAGGTGATCTACGTCAGGAACGCCGACGAACGTCGGCACTTTGATCCGAATCGGGGATATCCGTTCCTCGCAAGCGATGATTCCCAATGGCTCGGCCGCTTGAAGATCGGACGCGCTTTCTGATCTTCTCCCTTACCTGATAAGAGCCCCGGCCTCGTGCCGGGGCTTTTTTCTTTCAGGAGCAGGATGCACGAGAAGGAATTGGCGCGCGATTTCCTCTCGGCGGGATGCAAGAGACGTTCGGCCGTTATCGCGCCTGCGCGAGCCCGCTTGCCAGCGCGGCGAAATCCGGGGCCGGCGTATCCAGTTTTTCAATGAAGGCTGCGATTCGCGTGGCGAGCAACGGCGCTCCAACGTCGGGGACGTGTCCTTCGCCCTCGGCCGTGATGGTCTCACAGCGCGGGTGCCTTCGGGCCATCTCCTCGAGCGTCGCGGCTGAGAGGATGTCGGAATTCCCTCCGCGAATCGCAAGAAGCGGTGCATGCGCCAGCGCTTCGAAGAAAGGCCAAAGCGTGGGCAAGGGAGCTTCGAGATCGATCGTGCTCAGCGTGCTTGCGAGCGCAGGGTCGTAATCCGGCAAGAGGCCCGACGGTGTTTGGCGAAAGCTGCGCTCGGCCATCCGGCGCCATTGAGCATCGCTCCATGCAGGAAATTGTGCGGCGGCGAGGCGCTTCAGCAACGCGGTGGCTTCGGTGAAATTAGGCACGGTCGGCAACTTGCCGACGTAGCCCTTGATGCGCGCGAGACCCTTGCCTTCGATGACTGGCCCGATGTCGACGAGCACGGCGCCGGCGATGACGGTCGGGCGCATCGCCGCGAGCGCCATCAATTGCAATCCGCCACGCGATGCGCCGACGAAACCCGCCTTGACGACGCCCATCCCCGCCATGATCGAGAGGATGTCCTGGGCTTCGATCGCGACGTCGTAATGGGTGGGCTTTTCGTCATATTCGGACCTGCCGCGTCCGCGCATGTCGCAGGCGATAACGCGGCGCGGCACGCGCGGATCGGTCGAGAGGCGAAGAGCCAGCTCGTGAAAATCAGCGCTGGTGCGCGCAAGGCCCGGCAAACAGATGACCGCCGTCGCCTCCCAAAATCGTTCGCCATAATCGCGCGCGTGAAGGCGCAGCCCATCCGCGGCGCTCACGAACACCGACCGAAACGCCGCGTCCTCGCCGCCGTCTTGCATGTCAGATGGACCTTTTCGGCACCGCCGCCATCAAGCCGGCGAGAGCACGTGGATGATTCGGTTCGCGATCATATCCTTGGTCCTGGCCGCATAGGCGGCCATGTGGGGAGCCTTGGCATGCGCCTTGAGCGCGTCGCCGTTTGCCCATTTTTCGATGACGACGAAGGTGTCCGGCCCGAACGCGGTCTGGATCGCGCCCATTCCCTCGGCATCAACCGCCGGGCCATATTCGATGCAGCCGTCCTCCGCCTGCACCGCCGGCATGTTGGCACGGAATTCCCGCAACACCGCTTCGCGTTTCCCGGGCTTCGTGGTGATGACGGCAAGGACATGGATCATGGTCGGTTCACTCCCTTTGACCTGACCCCTTTGCCTTGCGCCCGCGCCGCTGTAAAGAATGGGCTGGGTGCGAAAGATGCCGCGCCGATCCGGGCCGCGCCGATCCATGCCTTTCGTGCAACGCCCGACGACAAGTTTTTGAGTTGGTGGATGGGCTTTGCCGAGGCTCGGGAACCGTCTCGGCATCGATCCAGCAGGAAAGACATCACTATGCGCTCCAAGCTCTCGCTGAAGGGGTCGATCACCGCTCTTGTCACGCCGTTCAAGAACGGCGGAATCGACGAGGAGGCTTTTCGCGCCCATGTCGATTGGCAAATCAAGAGCGGCACCACCGGCCTCGTTCCGGTCGGCACCACGGGCGAGAGCCCGACGCTCTCGCATGAAGAGCACCGGCGTGTCGTCGAGCTTTGCGTCGAGGAGGCGAAGGGGCGCGTGCCCGTCGTCGCGGGCGCCGGCTCGAACAATACCAGGGAAGCGGTGGAGCTCGCCCGCCATGCCGAGAAGGTGGGAGCCGATGCGGTGCTCGTCGTCACGCCCTACTACAACAAGCCGACGCAAGAGGGGCTCTACCAACATTTCAAGGCGGTGAACGACGCGATCGGGATCCCGATCATCATCTACAATATTCCGCCACGTTCGGTGGTCGACATGTCGGTCGACACGATGCGGCGGCTTTACGAGCTTGAGAACATCGCGGGCGTCAAGGACGCGACCGCCAATCTGGCGCGCGTCTCCTTGCAGCGCCAGGCGATGGGCCCGGACTTCATCCAGCTCTCCGGCGAGGACATGATGGCGCTCGCTTCGATCGCGGCAGGCGGCCATGGTTGCGTCTCGGTGGTGGCGAATGTCGCGCCGGCTCCCTGTGCCGCGATGCACGAGGCCTGCGCGAGCGGCAATTATGCCGAGGCTTTGCGGGTCCAGGACCGATTGACACCGCTGCACGCCGCGATCTTCCTCGAGCCCGGCGTCAGCGGTGCGAAGCATGGGCTTTCGCTTCTCGGCCGTTGCGAGGAGAAGGTGCGCCTGCCGCTTCTGCCGGTGAGCCGCGAGACGGGTGCCGCGATCAAGGCCGCCATGGTGCATGCCGGCCTCCTGAACGCCTGACGATGGCGGCGCGCAACGAAAACCGCTACCGCATCGCGGCCGACAATCGCAAGGCGCGCTTCAACTACGAGATCGGCCAGGTTTTCGAGGCGGGCATCGCGCTCACGGGCACCGAGGTGAAGTCGCTGCGCGGCGGCAAGGCGACGATCGGAGACAGCTACGCGGGCGAGATGGGTGGAGAGATTTATCTCTTCAACGCCTATATCCCGGAATATCTCGAGGCCAATCGCTTCAATCACGAGACGCGTCGACCGCGCAAATTGCTTCTGCACAAGCGTGAGGTGAACAGGCTTCTGGGCGCCGTGCAGCGTGAGGGCATGACCGTCGTGCCGCTCAAGGTCTATTTCAACGAGCGCGGCCGGGCCAAGGTCGAGGTCGCGCTGGCGAGAGGCAAGAAGCTTCACGACAAGCGCGAAAGCGAGCGCGCCCGCGACTGGAAACGCGAGCAGGGGAGACTGATACGGGAGAAGGGTTGAGGCGGCCCACCGCCGAGGCTCGCAAGAGCGGTTAGAGCTCCCTTGCGGTTTGCGCTCCGCCTAGAAGAGCTGCCGTGAAACCAACCTCAGGAGACGACCTCGATCAGCTTGCCTTCGAGCGCCTTGGTGTAGCGCTTGTTGTCGAAGAGCTTCGAGCCGTGCCGCGCGGCGGCGAGCTTGCCCTTCATCGTCTCGACACGTGGCTTGTCGCGGCACAATGCGAGGACCAGCGCCCTGTATTCCGCGGGGCTCGATGTCGTAAGCTCCGGCAAGCCGACGGCCTCGAGCAGGCTTGCGGCGACACGCGACGCGAAGGTCTCTCCCTTGCGCGTCACCACCGGCACCCCCGCCCAGAGCATGTCGCAAGTCGTCGTGTGCCCGCCATAGGGGTAGGTGTCGAGCGCGATATCGGCGAGGCCCGCACGATCGAGATGCTCGTCATAAGCGATGGGCGGGGCGATGATGAAACGCTCCTCGACGCCTTGCGCCCGCGCGAAGGCCTTGAGGTTGCGCTCGGCGGGAACGGTTCTGGCGGCTTGCCAGAGCACAGTTTGCGGGAGCTCGCGCAAGATCTCGCACCAGAGCGTCATCATCTCGGCATCGAGCTTCCAGCTGTTGTTCATCGAGGCGAGCACGATCGCATCCCGCGGCAGCCCGAACTCGGCTCGGCTGCGTGGCACCGGCTCGTGCTTGCGGTCGTCCGTCGGCATGTAGCAGTCGAGATGGATGAGCTTCTCGGCGAACCAGCGAGCTTCGGGCGCGACGATCGGGTCCGCGATCATGGCGTCGATGAAAGGGGCGCCCATGGTGGCGGGCCAGCCGAGAAAGCTGATCTGGATGGGCGCCGGACGCCGCGCGACGATGCCCACGCGGTTGCCATTCAGATAGCCGTTGAGATCGAGCAGGATGTCGATGTCGAGCGCTTTGATCCTGCGCGCGATCTCATCATTCGGCGCCGCGCCGAGATCATGAAACCGGTCAAAGGCGCCCTTGAGGCGCGCCCTCATGGGGCCCTCGATCTCGGGACCGAAGGAGAAGGCGTGCACCTCGAAGCGCTCCCGATCGTGGTTCTCGATGGTTGAAACGAGGAGCGACATGATGGCAGTGTCGTGGAATTCTCCACCGAGATAGCCAAGGCGGATCTTTCGGCCCTCGACGCGCCGTTCGGCACTAAGCGGATAAAGATAGCGCGCCGGATATTTCGCGGCGCAAGCCTCGGCGAATGAGCGTTGCGCCTGCGGTGTCGCCGCCATGACGCAAAGATCGCTGTCATGCGCTTGTGGCCTGCGTGCGGGGTCGAAAAGAACACGCTCGAGCGCCTCGATTCCGCTCCAGTCGCAAATACTGCGTTTGACGTTGTAGAGACCGCCGTGATGGCGCACGCTGCCGAGCGCCTCAGCCTCCTTGAAGGCGGCGATCGCCTCGTCGGGCTCGCCGGCTGACGAGAGTGCGTTCGCCAGGTTGAGCCAGCCGCCCTCGAAGCGCGGATTGAGCCGAACCGCCTCACGGCCTTGCTCGATTGCGTCCTTGCGTCCTTGCAGAGCGTAGATCCAGCACAAATGGGCGTGGATCCGATAAAGCGCGGGGTAATTCCGCATGAACTGCAAGATGCCGCGCAGGCAATTCTCGGCCTCGGCGAAATTACCAAGCTCCGCAAAGATCGCGCCTAATTGTTCCCAGGCTTCCGGAACCGCGGGATTGAGCCGGACGAAGCGGGAATAAAGCTGGCCCGCCGCTATCAAATCGCCTTTGCGTTGCGCCTCGGCGGCCGCGCGGAACAATTCCTCCCGCTGGATATTGGACATTCGCTTCCTTTCGGTGTGGCGAGGTGGCGCTCGGTCGGTGCCGCCCGAATTCGGGAAGGGGCGGTCAGCGACGCGGGCGAACGATTGCAAGGAAATTTTCGCGATGACAAGCCCTTATCGAAGGGGGCAGGACCGGGTCATCTCCGTGGGCAGATGGGCGATCCGCGCGCCCGGCTGATTAGATATAGCTCTTGCTATATTACATTGTCTGCGCTATTTATAGGCGAGAATGACAGGGGATTGGCCCGACGGAAGGTCGCGTATGACGGAAGTCGCGGAACGAGTTTCGCCCGAAGGCGCGAGCGCGCAAACGCGACGAGCGGCAGATGCCGTCATCGCCGGGCGTCGGCGCGGACCTCTGGCGCTGCTGCCGTTCCTCGGCCCGGCCGTCATTGCGTCCGTCGCCTATATGGACCCCGGCAATTTCGCCACGAATATCCAGGGCGGCGCGAGCTTCGGCTATCGGCTGTTGTGGGTCGTGCTTTTCGCCAACCTCATCGCCATGCTGTTCCAGGCGCTCTCGGCGAAGCTTGGGATCGTCACAGGCCATAACCTCGCGGAGCTTTGCCGCAAGCATTTCCCCAAGCCGCTCGTCATCTTCTACTGGATTGTGAGCGAGATCGCCGCCATGGCGACCGATCTCGCCGAATTCCTCGGCGCAACCATCGGCTTCAACCTTCTCTTCGGCCTGCCGCTCGCCATCGGCGTCATCGTCACCGCTGGGCTCACTTATTCGATCCTGCTGCTCGAGCGCCGCGGCTTTCGCCCGATCGAGATGGTTATCGGCGCGCTCGTCGGCATCATGGCGCTCAGCTATCTCATCGAGCTCGCCATGTCCCATCCCGCTTGGCGCGAGATCGGCCACGGCCTCGTCGTTCCGTGGATCGGCGGGAGCGACAGCGTGTTCGTGGCGGTCGGAATCGTCGGTGCCACGGTCATGCCGCACGCGATCTATTTGCACTCTTATCTCACGCAAGGGCGGGTGGTGGCGCGCGCGCCTCATGAGAAGCGCGCGATCATGGATTGGTCGAATCGCGAGGTGGTGATCGCGCTCAGCCTCGCGGGCCTCGTCAACATTGCCATGATGGTGATGGCGGCGAGCGTGTTTCACGACGGCGTGCATGAAGATGTGGCCAGCATCGAGACCGCTTACGCGACCTTGACGCCGCTCCTTGGACGCGCGGCTGCCGGCGTCTTCCTCATCTCGCTCTTCGCCTCCGGTATTTCGAGCTCGGTCGTCGGCACCATGGCCGGGCAGGTGATCATGCAGGGCTTCGTCGGCTGGCGCCTCCCGCTTTGGTTCCGCAGGCTTGTCACCATGCTACCCGCCGTCATCGCGATCGTCGCGGGCCTCGACGCAACGAAGGTGCTGATTCTCAGCCAGGTGGTGCTCAGCTTCGCCTTGCCGCTCCCGCTCGTCGCCTTGATGATCTTCACCAATAATCGTTCGCTGATGGGAGACCTCATCAACGGCCGGATGACCCAGGTCGCGGGCATCGCTGGGACAGTCGTTATTCTCGCGCTCAATCTGGTGCTGCTCACCCAGATGCTCATGGGCGGCTGATCGCGGACGCGCAGCGATATTGTGTGCGGCGCCATCACCGGCTCGCAGGCACACCCCGCCGAAGTAAGAACTAAGACAATCGTGTCCTCAAGGCGGCCCTGAGCGCGCCGCATTTGCAAGCTTCTCTCCAGTTCAGGCCTCGGCATTCCACCGCTTGGAACGGTAGCGGTTTGGCGAGTTGTGTGGGCTAAACACGTAGATTTTAAGGGAATCATACTCGAAGATCGAGTATACGAAGGAACAAGCGCGTGAAGCTTGAGTCGGCGGCGAACGCCATTCGCATTCTCTGCCGCCGGTCCTCATGGAGGGGTTTCGAGGTCTTGATCCCGCTTTTCCGCTACGTCGCCTTCGCTGCCCCAGGCCTTGCGGTGTCGCTCGTCGCTGTCTTGTGCTCGGGTCCGGCAGGTGAGGGGGAGGATGCTCAGCTCGCGAGGGCCGATCACGCGGCCGCCGCGATCCTCGCGAGTCTTGGAGAGACCCTTGGACAGACGGAGCCATTCGCGCCTTCGGTCCCCGAGGAGCTGATCGGTTTGGAGAAGGGCGAGGTAACGAAGGCGCCCCTCGCCGCGTCAACGCCTCCGTCCGACGAAGCCGCGCCCAAGGTTGCCGCGCCGGCCCCGGTCGCCGCCCCGAGCCCAATTCCTGCTCCGAGTCTAAGCGCGCCGGAAGCCGAACTCGTCCCGCCGCGCCCGATCGCCGAGCCGAGCCAAGCTTTCGAGCCAATGCAGGCGAAGGCTCCGATCCGAGCGCAAAAGGAAGCTTCGGCGTCCGGCGAAAATGCAGGCGCCGGCAAGGAGGCCGCTCTCGCGGCGGATGACGCGACGCAAGAATCCGCGACGACGCGCGATGTTCCGCCAAGCGCGGAGGTGGCGGTAAACCAGGACGCGGCTCCTGCTTCGGGCGTGCCGGTCATTCAGGCGTCGCCATCCTCACCTTCCTCACCCACGGCTGCGATCGACGAACTGACGGGAGGCAGCCGGCACGCGCCGGCCGTTCCCGCCTCGACGCAAGCCCGTCTTGCGCTCGCGCTCCCTTATGGCGAGCCGGAAGCGAAGCCCAACCCCACCTTGCCGCAGTTCGTCGTGCCGCCTCGTCCGAGCGACAACGCGGGTCCTGGCGAAGCCTCGCCACAATTGCTGCCGAAAGGGCTCGAGCCGGCAACCGTGACGCCGGGGGATTCCAATCCTGCGCTCGCCCCGTTGCCGGCCTTCATCGCGCCCCCCGACGCGAATGCCGCGAAGCTCGCCATCGCCGCCTATCGCAAGGGCGACATGGCGCTGGGAGATGCCTATGCGTCCACCGCCAAGACCGAGGTCGCGCGGGTGGCGCTCGATTGGGCGGCGATCCGTTTGGACCCCCACGGCACGGGCTTTGGCCGTCTCACCGCCTTCCTCAAGGACCATCCGACCTGGCCGTCCGGCCCTTGGTTGCGCCGACGCAGTGAAGAAGCGCTTTTCGCCGACAAGCAGGGCTTTGCTCTCCTCGCTTCGTATTTCAGCAAAGCTCAGCCGGAAAGCGCGCCGGGAAAGCTCGCGCTCGCGAGGCTGGAGCGCGAGCAGGGTCGGATCGAGGAAGCACAAGCTTTGGTGCGCGAGGTCTGGCGCGAAGGCGACATCAATCAGGGTTTGGAATCCAAGCTCCTCGATGAGTTCGGCAAGTTCCTCACGCCGGCCGATCACAAATTCCGCGCCGACCTCGCCTTCTACAAGGAGGAGTCAGGCCGTTTGATGCGCTCTGCGAAGCTTGCGGGAGATGAGGAGACCGCCCTCGCGAAAGCCCAGTTCGCCGTTCTCGATGAGGCCCACAACGCCGAGGCGCTGCTCGCCGCCGCGCCGGAGAAGGTCAAATCCGATCCGTCCTATGTCTTTGCGCGTATCGAGGTGCTGCGGCGCGCGAATAAGCCCGAGAAGCTTGCCGAGGCGGCCAAGCTGATGCTGTCCGCGCCGCGCGACCCCGCCGTCCTCATCGATGGTGATGCCTGGTGGATCGAGCGGCGGCTCATCGCGCGCAAGCTTCTCGATGAGGGCGACGCGCAGACCGCCTATCAGATTTGCGCCGAGCACAGCGCGCAAAGCCCGGAGAAGCGCATCGAAGCCGAATTTCACGCCGGTTGGATCGCGCTACGCTTCCTTCAGGACCCTTCGCTCGCGGCCCCCCATTTCGCGACCGCCGCGGCAATCGCCGCATTGCCCGCCTCGGTCGCCCGCGCCGCCTATTGGCAGGGGCGAACCGCGCAGGTGCTCGGCGACGAAGCCGCGGCGACCGCTGCCTACACAGAGGCCGCTCAGCACGTCGCGACCTATTATGGCCAGCTCGCGAGAAGCAAGCTCGGGCTTTCCGATCTACCCTTGCGGCAGACGCATAAGCTCGCGACCGGCGATGGCCGCGAGCTTTCGATCCGCGTCGCGGAGTTCTTTTACGCGCTCGGCGAGAGCGATTTCGCCCTGCCGATCATCAGCGATGCCGCGAAATATTTCGCCGACGAGGGCCAGATCGCGGCACTCGGCAAAGTGGTCGAGACCGGGCGTGACGCGCGCGCGACGCTCATTCTCGGCAAGCTCGCCACGCAGCGCGGTATTCCGCTCGATGATTTCGCCTTCCCGACTTTCGGCGTGCCCTATTACCAGCCGGTCGCGAATTCCGCAGACAAGACGATCGTCTACGCCATCGCGCGGCAGGAGAGCGCCTTTGCGCCGACCGCGACCTCGACGGCGGGAGCGAAGGGGCTGATGCAGTTGATGCCCGACACCGCAAGGCGCGCCGCCCTCCACGCCGGCATTACGCTCGACATGGCGAAGCTCAACACCGACGCCGCGCTCAACGCGCGCATCGGGGCCGCGCATCTCGGCGAATTATTCGCGGAGGAGGGCGGCTCTTATGTGCTCACCTTCGCGGCCTATAACGCCGGCGGCAAGAGAGTGAAGGAATGGATCGCGGCGCACGGCGATCCGCGCCGGCGCGATGTCGATCCCGTGGATTGGATCGAGCTCATCCCGATCACCGAGACACGCGATTACGTGCAGCGCATCATCGAGAATATGCAAGTCTATCGCACCCGCTTCGGCGTGGCATCGCGTCCCATCGACGAGGCTGAGCTGCGGCGCCCCGGCGGCGGGTGACGAGGCGTCAGTTGGGGTGGCCGGTGTCGGCGCGGATCGACGCGCCGAGAATCGCATCTCGTGCATCGGCCAGGCGTTATCGGTGAAAATCTGGCGGTTAGCGGCCGGTCCCGAGGACCGACTTGTATCCATTGCTGACGTGCTCATCGCGGAGCGAGTTCGCCATACCAAATCGACGGCGATCACTCTACCATCCACGAGAAAGTCGCTATGTCGTCCGGAGTGTGGGGCGCCCCGCCGCCGCAGAGGACGCGATGATGCGCCGGCCGCGCGGTTCATCCCTGGCGAGAGGGGTCATGGTGATGCCCGGGCTGATCGTGTTCCCCCGGTCTGCTCGCGCTTGTTCCAGCGAACCGCCTCGGCCGCCACACGGAGCGAGTTTTCCGCGCCTGGAGATGTGTTAGGCGTGAAAAGAATCCTTTACCCGGTTGGGCTGAAGAAGCGTGGCTGATGGAACGGAAAGCCCGGCCGGGCTGGTTTGCTCGGCCGGGCAAACCCACTGAAAACTAGTGTTTAGTGGCGTGAATGATAATCGACCCTGCGGAAACCTTTGGCGCCTCGAAGCTAACGTTCGCTGCATTTTTCGAGAGCCATTCCTTCGCAACGCGGCCACTCTCTTCAGTGCCGGCATTGTCCTGGCATACCGTCATCGATAGGCCGCCTTCGCCGTCACTACTGCGAGCTAGAGTGTAGTTTTCAAATCCTTTGACTGATCGCATAAGCTTTTCGACGTCCGCCTTATGCGTCTCCAGCAATGAGAATAGCTCTTTCGAACCCTTGCCTTTATAAGTTCTTACAACAACATTCATAATAAATTCCAATCTAGGAGGGCGCGTTCACTGAACGCGTATTGTGGAGAGCATCGATCCGAACCAACGGCTCCGGTCCTGCTGACCAACATTCGTAACATGGTGCGCCGATCGATCGAATACAATGTAACAAAGACCTGTCCTCCCAGGGAGCTTGTTCTCGGGCCATGTCCCCGCCGTAACCTCCGTTCTCCCGATTCACCCTGAAAAACCACCCCGAGACGCTCCCTGCCGCCCGTCAAATTCCCCAACCGATGACTGACATCGTCCTTTGTTCGCGACGATCTCCCCTTTGCGAGGGCGACGCGCTCATTTGTGAACGGCGCATATTGTTCTCCATTGTCTATATTACACACAATTGTCGTTTCTGGTGATTTTTATTGAATTCTGAGCACTTACGTGAAACAAAATAACAACTATTACACTAATTACTTAATCTATAGCGTAATTCGCATACTGACCGAGAACGCCTCACTAACGAAACGCAAACCGACAGCACGTTCGGCGATCTCGAACAGCAGCGGTGACTTGCTGCCCCACATTGATGACAGGAGAGCCATTGCCAGAAAGGCATCGCTGCATCTCCTCAGCTCTCGTCGCTGACTTGAGCGAAGGATGGGTGCAACTCGTCAGGTGCTTTGCCGCAACTGAGCGCTCAAGCCAAATCCGAGGGCGATTTTCTCCAGGATTGAAATACGATTTGGCGCTCCCTTGTAACGAGTGCCAGCTAGGGCCATGTACGCGCGAGGTCATAGTCCTAATGGGGTCTCCAGGGATTTGCCTCTTCCCGGCCCCAGCGAACCTGACCGGAAACGAGCCCATGAAATTCCGCCCGCTGCACGACCGCGTCGAGGGCTCGATCGTTGTCGGTAAAGTCCTCGCCAACAAATCAGCGTCCTACGGTTTCGACGCCCAGAAGGAAGAGTACGTCGATGTGCTGAGCGCCGGCATCGTCGACCCGCATTCCCCATTACCGCGAGGTGGGCAGAAAAAAGAGCACCATTATCCTCTGCGATGCCAGCGGCGCGCGGGATCTCGAGCTGGGCGTGATCGGCTTTCCGTTCGGTCATTCCTGACGCGGGCAGCGCTCATTGGGAAGAAGACCGCGCGTGAATGTCGTTGATAGAGATAATCTCCTGGTAGCGTTTATCACGAGCGCACTCCCCGCCATGCCTCACGGCGGCATAAGGAAAGCGAGCACGAATTGGCACAGCTCATCGAAGTGAAAAGCCTCGGGGGGACAAATTTCGTTCGCCCTGATCGCGTGATGGTGGTTCAAACATCTCCTACGGGAAACACGCTGATCGTAATGGAAGGCGGGACCATCGTGAATTCGTCCGAAAGCACGAAGGAAGTCGCGGCGCGTCTCGAGGCTGCGCTGCTGTCGGATTAAGCATTCACCGAGCCGCTGCCTCGTGCGATAGACTGGCGCGAGCAGGACGTGGGCGGCGACACTCTCATGATGGAGGTCGCGGTTCGAATTATGAGGGCTGGGCCGGAAGCGCGGGCGATCGCCGTGCGGTCCACTCGCGCGGTTGCCGACATGATAGAGCTTGAGGCAAGCACGTGAGATTTGCTTGGAGGAAGAGAAAGCGAAGCGCGTGGAGAGTGAAGCCCCGATGTTCATTCGCGTGCGAGACTCACATCCCCGCTCCATCGCCAAGGCGGTGAGCTGGCGAATCACGGGCAGCATCGATACGTTCGCGCTGAGCTACGTTTTTACCGGTAGCGCGAAGCTCGCCGGCTCGATCGCTGGGGCCGAGATGGCCACAAAAATGGTCCTCTACTACGTCCACGAAAGAGCCTGGTCCGCCGTACGCTGGAATCAGCGAGGGCAGGTCCACGGTTAGTGCCATTGAGATGGGGGGCACCGGCCGAGCGCATTAATCGCGCCCCTCTTAAGATGGGATGTCCTATCTGTCGTGAGGCCCATCGTCTTCAGACTTGGCCCGCTCTGATCGAATGGCGCTGATCTGGATGCTACGTCGTGAAGTCGTTGTCGACATGACCGCGACAATTGGCGAGGCCGATTTTACGTCAAACGACCCGATCCCAATCCGCGATTTTCAATCCTGTTCGCCCTAAAAATCCGATGCCGATAGCCGATGATAATTGCTTCGGCCCTTCGCATAGGCGTGCCCGGCGACTTGCTCGATGCGGGCGCGGTTGACATCGAACGCGCGCAGCACCGACGCTTCGTCCCGCGGCGTTTCGGGACTGATTCGCCGCAGCGCATCTTCCTCGATATGAAAGGCGATCTCGAATGCGGAATCATAGCCCCAAAAGCTGACGCTATGCCTTTTGTGATCATAGGCGCGACTGGCGTTTGGAAAACTAATGCTCATCGCCATTTCCTCGTATCTGTCACATCCCGGTCTTTGATCTCATCGTCTGCTGACGATCCTTCATCAAGGCGGAATCAAGATCGCTTTGATCGACGAAGACACGCTGACTCAGGCTTTGAGACGTCGAGATAGATGGGATGGTTAGTAGCGTCGCCACGCGCCTGTAGGCGAGCCGCGATATGCCCTCGATCACCTCATAATCCGTCTCGACGAGATAGCTTCCGGCCGGCTGAATACTCTCCAGCTCCTTGAGACTGAAAGGGTTCATGAATGAAACAGTGGTGCGATCGGTCCTGACGGACAAATTGCCCTCGCATGTGTTTTTTGTGCAAATGCACCTATTACATAGGGGCAAATCACGAAATTATTAGAGGGGATCAGTTATAATTACATCGAATTATGGCTGCGAATCACGTCATCCATGCCGAAGTTGGGGCGAGGGTTCGAAGATCCAAGAAAGCCCCAGCCAAATGGTGGCGATTCTTTTCAAGGCCCGATGCACCAAAGCATTGCGTCAGGCGCGATCGAAGGCGAGAAGGGCCTCGAGGATCACCGCCGTTCCTGCGGTGATCTCCTGCGGCTCGGACCATTCTTCCGGGCAATGGCTCGCGCCTTCCTTGCACGGAATGAACACCATCGCGGCCGCTGCGATCAGGGAAAGAAAGGCGCTGTCGTGTCCGGCGCCGCTCGCGATATCAGTCGAGGAGAGGCCGAGCTCGTCGGCGCCGCGCTTGAGGAGGCGGCGCAGTTTTTCGTCGCAGGCGCAGGGGAGCGTGTCGGAGAGGATCTCGAAGCGCGTCCGTTCGACGCTCGCGGCTTGCGCGAGCGCAAGGCTTTCCTTGTCGAGGCGCTCACGAAACTCGAGAAGCGTCTCGCGGAACTCGCTGCGCGCGTCGACGACGAGGCGCGCAGAGCCGGGTATCACGTTCGAGGCATTGGGCTTCGCCTCGATGACGCCGGTCGTCGCCACGAAATAGCCGCGACCGCTTTGCGCATATTCATCCGCCATGACTCGCACACGGTCGATCAAGCGAGCCGCCGCGACGAGGGCGTCGTGGCGGCGGTGCATCGGCGTTGCCCCCGCATGGCCGGCCGCACCCGTAAAGACGATGTCGATGCGCGTGATGCCGACGATCGCGGTGACGAGGCCGACATCGAGGCCGCCCGCCTCGAGCACCGTGCCCTGCTCGATGTGCAATTCAAAGGCCGCGCGGATATCCTTGCGCTCGGCATCCGCGAGGCGGGAGGCATCGCCGCCAACACGCGCCAGAGCCTGTTCGAGCCTTTCCCCTTGTGGGTTCGCGAACTGAAGCTGCGCCGGCGTGAGCTTGCCACTCATGCCTCTGCTGCCGACACAGGAGACGCCGTATTCGCTCGGCTCCTCCGCCAGGAAATCGACGATCTCGAGGGCGTGCCGCAGCGTGATTTTGCGCTCACGCAGCACGCGGGCGATTTCGAGCCCTGCCGCGACGCCCGCGATCCCGTCGAAACGCCCGCCCGAGGGCACGGTGTCGCTATGCGAGCCGACGATGATGGTGCCGGCTTTCGGGCCCGCTCCCTCGAGCCGGCCGATGAGATTGCCCGCCGTGTCGATCCGCGTCGTCAGCCCCGTTTCGCGGAAGCGGCCGGTCAGCCATTGCCGCCCGTCGAGAAAGAGCTTCGAGAAGGAGCGGCGCGTGTAAGGCGCGCCGGGATCGGTGATCTTCGCGAGCGCCATGATATCGGCCCAGAGCCGGCCGCCATCGACCCCGAGATTGGTGCTCGCGCGCGTCATTCGGTTCTTTGCTCGTCCCGTCAGGCGATGCGTACCACGGTCCGGCCGCGCAGCTTGCCGGAGAGAATGGCCTCACCCGCGCCGATGACGTCTTCGAGCGGGATGGTGCTCGTCATGGCCTCGAGCTTGGCGATGTCGAGGTCATGCGCGAGCTGCTCCCAGGCCTCGATGCGGTGCGGCTTCTTCGCCATCACGCTGTCGACGCCCAGAAGCGCGACGCCGCGCAAAATGAAGGGCGCGACGGAGCCCGGCAGATCCATGCCCTGAGCGAGGCCGCAGGCGGCGACCGCGCCGCCGTATTTGGTCATGGCGAGGACGTTCGCGAGCGTGTGCGAGCCGACGCTGTCGATGCCGGCGATCCAACGTTCCTTTCCCAAGGAGCGGCCCTTCTCCGAGAGCTCCTTGCGATCGATGATCTCCGCGGCGCCGAGCCGTTCGAGATAGGCTTTCTCCTGAGGCCGGCCCGTCGAGGCGATGACGTGCCAACCGCGCTTCGCGAAAAGCGCGATCGCAACCGATCCCACACCGCCGGTGGCTCCGGTGACGACGACCGGTCCTTCGGCGGGTTTGAGGCCGTGCTTTTCGAGCGCGAGCAAGCAGAGCATCGCCGTATATCCGGCCGTGCCGATCGCCATCGCCTGAGCCGGCGTGAAATTTTTCGGCAACGGCACGAGCCATTCACCCTTGACGCGTGCGTAGCCTGCATAACCGCCGAAATGCGTTTCGCCGAGCCCCCAGCCGTTCAGGATGACGGCATCGCCCGGCCGCCAATCAGCATGGCTCGAGGTCTCGACGACGCCCGCAAGATCGATGCCGGGGACCATGGGAAAGCGTCGCACCACGGGAGCCTTGCCGGTGAGCGCGAGTCCGTCCTTGTAATTGACGGTCGAGTGACTGACACGCACGAGGACGTCGCCCTCCATGAGGGCGTCGAGGCCAAGTTCCTTCAAAGCAACGCTTTGGCCCGCATCCGTCTTCTCGACCAGGACGGCCTTGAACTGCATTCGCTGCTCCTCGACATGCCGGCATGAGTGCGCCTTCGCCGTCTCTCGTAGACGCGTGCGCGAAGGATGACAAATCGCCCGAAGCGTTGAAAGGGTCGGGTGTGGGGCCGCCCCTCGTCACAGGACGATCACAGGGCAGCCGTCGAGCCGCTATCCGTCGGTGTCTCTCGGCTTGTAGAAGATATGGTGGCCGATGATGCTGGTGCGCTGCAAATACCGCGCCCAGCCCGGACGAACATAATTCGCGTGGTAGTTCAGGGAATCGCCGACATTGGCGAGGTAGGTGTCGCCCTTGAGCACATTCATTGCGACCTTCGTGGCGCGTGCCCAGGCATCGGGCTCGGTGACGCGCAGCGATTTGCCTTCACAGGCGAAGGTGAATTGGCACCCGAGGTAGCGGTCGCGATTCTGATAGACGACGCCGCAGATCGATGTTGGATAAAGCCCGCTCTTGACCCGATTCAGCACGACCTGCGCGACGGCGGCCTGACCCGCCTCCGGCTCGCTTCGCGCTTCGAAATACACGGCTTCCGCGAGGCAACGCTCCTCGCGGCCCATGTGATCGGGGGCGACGAGCTCGGCGTACTTCGGCTTTTCGCCCTCTTCCTTGCGCGCCGTTGTGATCCCCTTGTCCTTGGCGAGCTCGCGCGAGTTGAGCGAGGCGAGCTCGGGGAAGGAGACCGGCACGGCGGCGATCTCGATCGGCGTCGAATCGGGGGGAGCGGGAGTGGTGGACGAAAGCCGCACGGCGCGAGGTACCGACGGGGTTGCGCCATCGGGGTTGCTTGCGGTCAATTTGGCGCGTGTCGTCGCCGAAACGATGTCGGCCGCCGAGGTGAAGGCACCGCGCGGCGCGCGTGCCGTGGCGCCGTCCTCGACGGACCAGCCGACGAAGCTCTTCGAGCCGACGAGCTCATTGGTCCAAGGGTCGCCGGGCTCGAAGGAAGGCCGATCATCGGCGAGAGAGAGATCAAGCTTGCCGAAAGTCGCTGCGGCGAGCTCCCGCTCGCGGCCGGAGCCTTGCCAACGCCCTGTCCTGAGCTGGATCAGGGGATCTCCCTTCATCGCCCGTTCGACCGTCGGAAAACCCCGCACATCACGCTTGAGCTCCATGCGTGGCGCATCGCCCCGCGGGGCATCGTTCAGTGCCGTATCCGACGGCGGCGTGAGCCAGGGCGCACGCAAGCGGTTCATGGCGATCTCGGGTGCAATCAACAAGGCGAGATCGGCAGTGCCGGGCCCGGCCACGAAATAGGAGGGCCGCGGATGGTCGGCCTCGCGGACGGCGCGGCTCCCGCCCGCGCTCGCCTCGATGTCGGCCGAGGCGGTGAAGGACATCAAGAGCCCGCTCGCGAGGCACCACGGCGCGATCGTCGCGCCGGCCCACCGCAAGCCCGAGAACTCACCACGCATACGACCGGGCCTCACGCTCTCCGACGAAAGCTTAAGGACGATCGCGACAATCGCCCAAGCGCCACCCCACCGCGCCGATGGGTGGTGGAGTCGCAACAATATGAGAGAGACAGCGTTGATTCGCAGTTAACGGGGCGCGGATGCGCGATTTTGCGCGCGGTTCGGTCGACGCGGGCGGATCTCGCGAGGGAAAACAGTGTTTCAGGTCAGGGACATCGCCGGACATCCGCTCCCCCGAGACGAGACAAGCTCAGCGCGGCCGGAAAGCATTCCCAGCCATTGCGGATGGCCGCGATCCACGCCATCTCCGTGCGGAATGAAAGGTTCAGCGCTTCGCCTCAGCGTCCTCGACCAGGCGCCGATCTCACAAGGGTCGAGCGGGGGCGACGCCTTGCGCAACTCGCTCGACCTCGCAAGGCTCACCGACAGGCTCGGCTTTTGCCGCTATTGGGTCGCCGAGCATCATGCGACGCCGATGCTCGCCTGCGCGAGCCCGGAGGTTCTCATCGGCCCGATCGCGGAAGCGACCGAAAGGATGCGCGTCGGCAGTGGCGGGGTGATGCTTCCCCATTACAGCCCGCTGAAGGTCGCCGAGAGCTTCAGCATGCTCGCCGGCATGCATCCCGGACGGATCGATCTCGGCCTCGGCAGGGCGCCGGGCAGCGATCAGCGCACCGCTTACGCCTTGCAGCGCGATCGACGCACGCTCGCCCCCGATGATTTTCCCCAGCAGCTCGCCGAGCTCATGGGGTATTTCGAGGAGACGTTGCCGACGGACCATCCTTTCGCCGCGCTTGCCGCAACGCTTCCCGGCAGGCCGGAGGTGCCGCAGATGTGGCTCCTGGGCTCATCCCCGCAAAGCAGCATCTGGGCCGCCGATCAGGGCCTGCCTTATATGTTCGCGGACTTCATCAGCCCGCGCGGCGCGGGCATCATGGCTGGGTACCGCTCGCAGTTTCAGCCATCGGCGCGCTGCCCTGAGCCGCGTTCGGCGATCGCCGTATCCGCGATCTGCGCCCCTTCGGATGAAGAGGCCTGGCGCTTGTCGGCAAGCTGGCGTTTGGCGTCGCTCGCGCTCCGCTCAGGGGCACCGATCGCCGTGCCCCCTGTCGAGGAGGCGCTCGTCTCGCTCGAGGAGCGGGCGGGCTCCAAGGATGCCTCTCCGGCGGGCCGGCGCCTCGTCTTCGGCTCGCCCGAAACCGTGCGCGAGGGCATCGAAGCGGTGGCGCGCGAGTATGGCGCGAGCGAAGTCATGATCGTGACGATCGTGCATGAGCACCGCGCGAGACGAAGGTCCTATGAGCTGATCGCCGGGGCCTTCGGACTTGCCGATGCGGCGCCGGAACCTGGCGCGGACCGCGAGCCGCACGAAATGCAGCGGCTCTAAAACTTCAGCACTCAGCCTCCACCATACAGATTGCGCACCTGGCGCGTGATCGAGACACCTTCATCACGAAAGCGCCGGATCAAGGCGCGCGCATTGTCGGTGCAGCGCGCGTAGGTGGAGGCGAGGCCCCGATAGCCGCGGTTATAGGCGCCGGCGAATTCCTCGCGCCGTGGTGAGGCGTTGGCCTCCGCGTCGATGAGCGCCTGCATTTGCGCCCTGAAGGGGTCCTTCCTCGTCGTGTCGCAAATCGAGGTGAGATAGGACAAGGCGCCGAGAATCTCCGATAAGCGCAAGAGCTGGCCGTCATAAGGTTGGGGTGGCGCTTGCGGGGGCGGCGGTGGTGGGGGAGGGGCCGGAGCGGCCAGAGCGGGCACGCCTCCCGCAGGCAGAAGCACCGCCGGCATTGAAAGGGCCGCGAGCAGGACGGCCGTGACGAGGCGTCCGCGACGTGCCGCGGGTCGTAAAGCCTCTCGGTCCGCACGGGACATACGCGTGTTCATGCGCCGGAACGGCCCGCCGAGACGTTGGCTTCCAGCACCTGAAAGGCGCGCGCGGCGATGCGCGAAAGGCCAAGCGTCGTGGGCAGTTCGTCGATCTCATCCGGCCTTGCCCAGATCACCCGGCCGGCTTCGGAGCTCGGCGTGCCTTGGCCGCTCACCCAGCTCGCCACGAACGAGGCAATGACGAAGTGACGCGCCACCTGCCCGTCTTCGTCGCGGTCGATCACCTGGACATGATCGTTGAAGCCGACGATCGAGGCGGTGACGCCGACCTCCTCCTCGAGCTCGCGCAAGGCGGCTTGTTCGAGCGTTTCTCCGGCTTCGACGAGGCCGCCGGGCAGCGAGAACAAGCCTTGAGCCGGCGGCTTGGTGCGGGTCGCGAGCAGGATGCGCCCTTCGCGGATCACGGCGAGCGATGCCGCGAGCAAAGGGTGCTCCGGATAGGCGCGGCTCGTCACGTCATTGGCTCCGTCGCGGCGAGCTCAGCGCCATTGAGCATCGCGAGCGCGGGCGATTTTCGTGGGCCAAGGTCAGACATGTTGGCCCCCATTGATGTGCAGCTCGGCGCCATTCACATAGGAACTCGCATCGGAGCACAGGAAATAGATCGCCTTTGCGACCTCGTCGGGTTGGCCCAGTCGATGCAAGGGGATTTGCTCGACGAGCTTCTCGGTTCCCGGCGAAAGGATCGAGGTCTCGATCTCGCCGGGCGAGATGGAGTTTACCCGCACCCCGAGAGGGCCGAAATCCGTCGCCATCTCACGCGTGAGCGCGGCGAGCGCGGCCTTGGATGTGGCATAGGCCGAGCCCGCGAAAGGATGCACGCGCGAGCCGGCGATCGAGGACACATTCACGATCGATCCCTTGGCCGCCTCGAGCTCGCGCATCAAGCCGCGCGCGAGCAACATCGGCGCGAAGAAATTGACCTGGAAGACGGCTTGCCAATCCTTAAGGCTCGTGTCGAGCATTCCTAAGCGTGCGCCGCCCGGCTTCTTCGGTGAGATCGCCGCGTTGTTGACAAGAGCGTCGAGCTTACCCATCGGCAGGCGCGTGCGGATCTCCTCGATCATCGCGCGCGTGTTGGCGGCGTCGCCAAGATCGATCTGGACATGATCCTCGGGCCCCATCTCCCAAGGGCAATCCTCGCCCGGAAACGGATGGCGCGAGCAGGTGATGACCCGCCATCCCGCGGCCGAGAAACGTTTCACCGTCGCATGGCCGATGCCGCGCGAAGCCCCGGTGAGCAAAAGAACCCTGCGGTCATTCTCCCGTGTCGCCATTTGCTGTCGCGCTTTCGTGCTTCGCCCTTTTCCCGCCCGAAGCTTACACGAAATCGGGCCTCACGGATAAAGCCGCTGACGTTTCCAAGGCTCGCCGGGGGCGCCACGCGCAAATTGCACGCGATCATGCAGGCGAAAGGCACCGTCTTGCCAGAACTCGATCGCGACCGGCACGATGCGATACCCCGACCAATGCGCCGGCCGTGGCACCTTGCCCTCCGGATAGCGCGCCGCAATCTCCTTCACCCGCGCTTCGAGCGTCGCGCGATCGGCGAGCGGCCGCGATTGATCGGACGCGCAAGCGCCAAGCCGCGACTGCAAATGCCGGGAATTGAAATAGGCGTCGGCCTCCTCCTCGCTCACGCGAGTGACGGGGCCGCGCACGCGCACTTGGCGTCGCAGGCTCTTCCAATGGAAGACGGCAGCGGCCTTGGGTTGCCCCGCCAATTCATGGCCCTTGGCGCTTTCGAAATTGGTATAGAAGACGAAGCCGCGCTCGTCATGGCCCTTGAGCAGGATCATGCGCACATCGGGAAGGCCGTTCTCGTCCACGCTCGCGAGCGCCATCGCGGTCGGATCGTTGGGCTCGCTGGCCTCGGCCTCCTCCAGCCATTCGGCGAAGAGCGCGAAGGGGTCGTCGCGCAAGGTGAAGTCTTTGCTCGTCATCGGGACCTCTCGACAGCATTCTCCGTAAGAGCCGGCATCATACGCACATTGTTCGCAAAGGTCTGATTGCCGGAAAGGGCAGCCTCAGCCGCGCAGCGCCGCCTCGAGCGCGCGGGCGATAGCGAAAAGCTTTCGATCCTCGCCGCCGCGCCCGACAAGCTGGAGACCCGCTGGCAATCCGCCGGTCGGCATCGGCAGCGAGATGGCGCATAAGTCGAAGAAGTTCGCGAACGCCGTGTTGCGCAAACCGCGCGCGTTATGCATGAAGAACGCCTCGTCACTGGCGTTCGCCTCGGCGATTGTCGGCGCGACATTGGGCGTGGTCGGCAAGATCAAGGCGTCGACCGCTTGGATCTCCTCATCGAGAGCGGCGATCAAACGCAGGCGCTCTCTTGCAAGATGCACATAATCGCTCGCCGACATGGTGCGGGCGGCGGCGATCCGTTGCCACACCCGCTGATCGAAATCGCTTTTTCTCGTGTCGAAATAAGCCCCGTGAATGGACAAGGCCTCGGCCGGCGAGAATCCGCCCTTGGCGTTTGCCGCCTGCATCTCATTGAGGCGCGAGGTCTTGAATTCGCTCAAGCGCGCACCCGCGTCGGCAAGCCGCTTTCGCGTGGCCTCGAAGGCTTTGCTTACGGTGGCATCGAGATCATCGAGAAGCGAGCCTGCGAGGATGCCGAGCCGCAACCCGGCAGGCCCCATCGGCGCAGGCGCCGAGGCCTCATGGCCGGCCATCACTTCATGGGTGAGGGCACAATCGGCGACCGATGTCGCCAAGGGGCCGATGGAATCGAGCGTATAGGAGAGGGGAAACGCGCCTTCCTTCGGCACGAGGCGCGCCGTCGGCTTGTAGCCGACGATACCGCAGAAGCTCGCGGGGATGCGGCAGGAGCCGCCGGTGTCGGTGCCGATGGCGATGTCGCACATGCCATCGGCGGTGGCGACCGCGGCGCCCGAGGAGGAGCCGCCCGGCACGCGCGAGCGATCGGCGCGATTGCCGGGCGTGCCGTGGTGGGGATTGATGCCCATCGCCGAGAAGGCGAACTCGGTCATGTTGGTCTTGGCGATGATGACGGCGCCCGCGGCGCGCAGCCGGCGCAGGATCGGCGCGTCCTGCGTCGCGGACGGGGAGCTTGCGTGAATCTTGGAGCCGGCGCGCGTAGGCTCACCTTTCACATCGAACAAATCCTTGATCGTGACAATGCGCCCCTCGAGCGCGCCGAGCTCGCGGCCGAATTTCTTGCGTTCATCGGCGGCGTCGGCCGCTGCGCGCGCTTCTTGCGCATAGACGGTCAGGCAGGCGCGCGCGCCCTCACCCTTCGGATCTGAGATGCGTGAGAGAGCAGCCTCGAGCCGCTCGCGGTGGAAGGATTTCGTCATGCGACCTCGCTGTTCGGCGCTTTGTTGAAGGGTGGGACGTCTCGCAGCGCGGCCTCGACCTCCGCGCGTCTCGGAATGGGCGCGACGGCGCCGAAGCCTCGCGTGGAGAGCGCAGCGGCGACGGCGGCGTAGCGGCCGGCGATGAAGGGATCGCGGGTCGCGAGATATTCGGCGAGGAAGGCGCCATCGAAGCAATCGCCCGCGCCGGTCGCATCGATGGGCTCGACCGCGATCGATGCGACGCGCCGGCGTGCGTCCGGCGTCGCGATGAGCGCGCCCTCGCGGCCGAGCGTGAGAGCGACGATGCCGGCGCCGAGGCGTAGATAGAAATCGGCGATCGCATCGGGTTCGCAGAGGCCCGTGAGCTCGCGCGCATCCTCGAGTCCCGGGCGCGCGATGTCGCACGAAGCCATGGCCGCATGCATGATGGCGCGCGCTCTCGCGAGCGGCCAGAGCTTAAGCCGCAAATTGCTGTCGTAGGAGACAAGCGCGCCGGCCTTTCGCGCGGCCTCGATCGCGGCGAATACGGCGTCGCATGCCGATGTCGAGATCGCCTGACTGATCCCGGAGACGTGCAGCGCCTTGGCGTGCCGCAAGAGCTCGAAGGGAATGTCGCGCGGCGTGAGCCGGCTCGCCGCCGATCCGCCGCGCAGATAGGAGAAACTGTGCCCGCTCTCCCCATGCGTGACGAAGTAGACGCCGGTCGCGGCGTCCGGGTCGGTGCGCACGAAGCGCGCATCGACGCCCTCGCGCGCCCAAAGCGCGCGAAAGGCACGGCCTGCCTCGTCATCGCCGAGCGCGGTCACATAGCCGACGGAGGCTCCCTGGCGGGCGGCGGCGATGGCGGCATTCGAGGTGTCGCCGCCAAAACCGAAAAGATAGCCGCCGTCGCCTCGCGTCGCGTTGTACTCGGCAAGCGGCTCGCCGATGCACAGGATGTCGACGGACATCGGCGGCCGCGCTCCTTGCGATCCCGGCGCTAAAGCCCTTGCCGTGCGCCGAGGAGAGACCAGGTCGCGGGAAGGATCGCGGCCGCGAGCGCGGCTTTCACGACATTGCCGAGCAGGAAGGGCGCGACGCCCTTCGACCAGGCCGCGGCCATGCCGATGCCATGCCCGCTCGCCCCGACATTCGCCGCGAAGGCGAGCCAGAGGCAGCCGCAAATGAGGATCATCGCATTGGCGAGAAGGGCGCAAGGCAGCATCGTCGCGAAGCTGCGGTCGAGCTTCGCCTCGGCGACGAGCCCCATGAAGGCGGCCGCCGGAATGTAGCTGAGGAGAAATCCGCCCGTCGGACCGAGAAGGTAGAGGGGGCCGGCTGGCAGGGGAGGCGTGTTCGCGAAGACGGGCAATCCGCAAATGCCGGAAAGAAGGTAAGCGACCACCGTGAGCACCGAGAGCCGCGTCCCATAGGCGGCGCCGATGCACAGGACCGCAAGCGGTTGCAAGGTCATGGGGACAGGAAGGAGCGGAACGCTGACTTTCGACGACAGCGTGAGAAGCAAAGCGCCCGCAAGGCAGAGCGCGACCTCGCGCGCCCGGCGCGGACTCGCCGCGTCCTGCGCCCGATCCCCATTGGCCGCGGCCCGGCGGTGCCAAAACGCGCCCGCCAGCCTCTCCTCGATCCCCGTGCCACTCATTCCTCACGCTCCTCTAAAGCCAAGTCCCTTGCGGATTTGCCCGCCCCGTTTTCGACCTATATGAGCCTCACCGGCCCGCCTCAAGGGCGGTGGTGGAGAAATCCATGCCAATTCAGAATGCCTCCGCTGCGGCCACAAGGCTCTTTCGCCGTGGCTGGGAAGCCGGCCGGGGCCGCTTCCCTCATGTCCTCGTTTTCACGGGGGCTGCGCGATGAGCGGCCCTTCCAAAATTGCCGTGGAAAAAGAGGCCGCACCCACCCCGCAGCTCACCGAGCTCTCCACGCGGTTGCGCCGCGTGATCGCCGATAACGGCGGGCCTTTCACCTTCACCGGCACTTGCAGCTACATCGTAGGGCGTGGCGAGGTGGCGATCGTCGATCCGGGTCCGGCCGGCAAGGAGGCTCATCTCGCCGCGCTGCTCGATGCGGTTCGCGGCGAGACGGTGAGCCATATCGTGGTGACGCACACCCATCGCGACCATTCACCCGCGGCACGTCGCTTGAAGGAGTTGACGGGCGCGCCGATCGTCGGTTGCGGCCCGCATCGGCCGGCGCGCCTCGACGCGGCGGAGAATAAGGACCGGCTCGATTCGGGAGGCGATCGGGAGCACGTGCCCGATCGTCTCATGCGCGAGGGCGACACGATCTCCGGGCCCGGCTGGACGCTTTCGGCGATCGCCACGCCCGGCCATACCGCCAATCATCTCGCCTTCACCCTCGAGGAGGAGAAGGCGCTTCTGTCGGGGGATCATGTGATGGCCTGGTCGACCACGGTCATCGCGCCCCCTGATGGCTCCATGGCCGATTACATGGCCTCGCTGCAGCATCTTTTGACCTTCGACCATGAGATCTATTGGCCGGGTCATGGAGGCCCGGTGCGGGAGCCGGCGCGCTACGTGCGAGGCCTTGCCGCCCACCGCCGCCGCCGCGAGAGGATGATCCTCGAGGCGGTGAGAAACGGCGCGGAGGACATCGACGCGATCGTCGAGGCGGCCTATCCCGCGATCGCGCCGGCGCTCGCGGGAGCTGCGAGCCTGTCGACGCTCGCCCATCTCGAATGGCTGGTGGAGCGGGGCGAAGTCGTCTCGCAAACTGGGCGCGTTCGCTTCGATGCGCACTACCGCCCGGCGTGACCGGGCTTGCCCTGGATCAAGGTGCCGATCCTATCGAGATAGGCGGAGATATCGCCATCATCGCCGTGGAGAAGCGGCCAGGGCTGTCGCGCGATGAGCCGCACATCGACGCGGACGCCGTCTTCCGTCGTGATGAGGCGCACCACCGCATCGCTGGGCCAGCGAATGAGGAAGCTCGGAGCGGTCGCCGCGAACCGCGCCTGATCCTTGAACGGGGGGCGCGCATATTCGACCGTCGTGACGTGCCAGCCGCTCATGCCGGCGGCCCGCAGGGCGAAGCGCAAGGCGTCGTTCAAAGGCTCGTCGAGGAGCAGCGCGGATATGGCCCTCGGCGCGCCCGCATCGGTGGTGGTCGCCTCGACGGGCGGGCCCCAGCCCTTCGCGAGCTGCTTCAGGGGCTGGAGCGGTTGTGGGGGATTGTCGGGATCGGTCGTGAGATCGAGAGCGGCCGGCGACAAGAGATCGCGCAGATAAAGGCCGCAGGGGTAGGCGAGGAGGGCAAGCCCGAGGGCGAGGCCGATGACGGCGCTGCCCATGCCGCGGGCGCCGCGGCGCCAACCCGCGATGAAGGCGATGAGCGCGAGCAGCATCGCCCCGAGCGCAAGCGCCGCGCAGGCAAGGACGGCGGACAACGCGCCGAAGGGTTGGAGCCGCCCGAGCCAGGTCAAAAGGAGGGCGAGCGCGAGCGACAGCCAGGTGAAGAAGCCGAGCCGGCGGCTCCATAGCGCGGCACGCGAAGCGGGCTCCTCGATCAGCAGGCGACGCATGGCTCATCGGCCTCGCAAGCTCGATTCCATAAGACGGCAAGGGCGAAGGCACCGGCTTTCGAAGGCGAGACGCTCGTGACGTCGCCGATGATCTGGCCATCGACGAGGCCGCGCATCGGATGTCGACGTTGCGTCCCCCCTCGCATTTCGGGAGCGGCGCCGACCCGCTTCACGAGCCGGTGCGCAGGGTGGCCTCTTGCGCAGTCGGCAGAACGTGATTCTGGAAACGGTCGCGAAGGGCGGTCTTGAGGATCTTGCCTGTCGCGGTATGGGGAATCTCATCGACGAGCACCATGTCGTCGGGCATCCACCATTTGGCGATCTTGCCTTGGAGGAAGGCGAGCACGCTATCCTTGGTGGGCGTGCGATCCTTCTTCGGCACGATGATGAGGAGAGGGCGTTCATCCCATTTCGGATGGCGCACGCCGATGACGGCGGCCTCGGCCACATCGGGATGGCCGACCGCGATGTTCTCGATGTCGATCGAGGAAATCCATTCGCCGCCGGACTTGATCACATCCTTCGAGCGGTCGACGATCTGCATATAGCCGAACTCATCGATATTCGCGACATCGCCCGTGTCGAAGAAGCCTTGATCGTCGAGGATCTTTCCGCCCGCACCCTTGAAATAGGAGGAGGACACGGCAGGTCCGCGGACCTTGAGCCGGCCGAAGGCCTTTGCGTCCCAGGGCAGCGGCCGGTCCTCGTCATCGGTGATCTTCATCTCGACGCCGAAGGGCGGATGGCCTTGCTTCATCTTCAAATCGAATTGCGCCTCGATGTCGAAGCTCTTGGTCTCGGGCTTGAGCGAGCAGAAGGTGCCGAGCGGGCTCATCTCGGTCATGCCCCAGGCGTGAATGACGTCGACGCCGAAACGATCGGCGAAGGTCTTGGTCATGGCGCGCGGACAGGCGGACCCGCCGATGATCACGCGCTCGAGGAGCGGCAGCTTCAGGTCGTTCGCCTCGAGATGCTGCAAGAGCATCAACCAAACCGTCGGCACCGCGGCGGAGAAGGTGACCTTTTCCTTCTCGAGGAGCTCGTAGATGCTTGCCCCGTCGAGCTTCGGTCCAGGAAGGACGAGGGTCGCGCCCGTCATCGGCGCCGAGAAGGCGAGCGACCAGGAATTCGCATGGAACATCGGCACGACCATCAAGGCGACGTCGCGCGAGGAGATGCGAAAATTATCCGACATGCAGGCGATGAGCGAATGCAGCACATTCGAGCGGTGGCTGTAGACAACGCCCTTGGGTTCACCGGTCGTGCCCGAGGTGTAGCACATGCCGCAGGCATCCTTCTCGTCGACCTCGACCCAGGAGAAATTGCCGTCGGCCTCGGCAATCCAATCTTCATAGGCGACCGCGTTCTTGAGCGCGGCCTTCGGCATATGGGCCTTGTCGGTGAGGATCACGTAACGTTCGATCGTCGGCAGCTTCGCGGCTATCTTCTCGATGAGCGGCACGAAGGTGAGGTCGAGGAAAAGCAGCCGGTCTTCCGCGTGATTGATGATGAAGGCGATCTGGTCCTCGAAAAGGCGCGGGTTGACCGTGTGGTAGACGGCGCCCGCACCCATGATCCCGTACCAGCATTCGAGATGTCGGGCGGTGTTCCAGGCGAGTGTCGCCACGCGATCACCCGGCCGGATGCCGTCGGCCACGAGGCGCTGCGCGACCTTGAGCGCGCGCTTTCGCAACTCCGCGTAATTCGTCTCGACGATGGGGCCCTCGACGGAGCGTGACACGACACGGCGTCTCGGATGCTGCTGTGCCGCATAATCGATGATCTTATGGGCAAGAAGCGGCCAATCCTGCATCAACCCGAGCATCGACTTTCCTCCCATCCGCGGCCCGCGCGTCTGCCGCGCGCTTAATCCTCGTCAAAGATATTAGCAAATTGACCGTGAGGCGAAAGTGCGCGCAGGTTCACCTTCTTGCCGGCGTCTTTCGGGGCTCGCGGCCGGGGACCCAAAAGGATGGCGGGACGCAGCCTCGGCAAGATCGACAGGAATGAAGAGGAGAGTCGAGGAAATGAGTGGCGCGTACCATGGGCCCATCCCACCGCGCTTTGGCACAGGTCTTTCGGCCTGATGAGAGGGGCGAAGATGCGAAGGCTCGAGCGCGAGGTTGCGCCGGCCGCGGCTCGGGCTCCGCTCGCCACGGGCGAGCCCGCGAAAGATCGGGTTTTTGCGCCTTCGGGCCGGTCCGAAGGGCCGCCCGACGCCTTTCGCGTGTGGCTGCGCTTCCTGCGGCTCGACCAGCGCTTGCGCCTCATGATGGCGCGCGCTTTGCGGGAGATCGGCCTCTCGATCCCGCAATTCGACGTGCTTTCGGCCTTGGACCAGGGCGCCGGCATCACGCAACGCGAGCTCGCTCAACAGCTCTTCGTCACCAAAGGCAATGTCTCGGGCTTGATCGACCGTTTGGTGGATGCAAAGCTTGTGGAGCGCCGTCGCGGGGCAAAGGATCGCCGATCCCATTCGCTCGTCTTGACGCAAGACGGCAAGGCGCTCGCCGCCGCGGGGTTCGCGGTTCAAAAGACTTTTATCGAGAAGAGCTTAGGCCGGCTCGCTGCGCGAGACCTCGCCTTGCTGCATCTGCTTCTCGGGCGATGGCGCGACGCCGCCCGCGAGGCCGAGGGGGTGCGAGGGAAAAAGGGAACGAAATCGCGCAAGGCGCCACGTCGCGGCTCCCCCTCGCCGAGCGAGGAGGCAGGTTAAAGCCCCGTTCACCATGGCGGAGCGAGGCTCAAACCTCGGCCATCGGCGCGTCGAGTTTGGGCCATGATCGCCGCGCACAAACGCGCCACCGAGCCCATGCGCTCTTCCCCTTACTCGTGAACGAAGAGAGCCTTGCCATGCGTGCATCGACCAAACCTCGTCATCCCTCCCACGACCGCCGCAAGCCCGATGCGGCGATCCCGCAATTTCGCGAGCTTCGCCTTTCCGCCGTGGTGGCGGCTTGCGCCTGGCCGAAGCGGCGCATGGCCGAGCCGCGCAAAAGCGCCGACACGATCCCCGCGAGGCGGTTCGAGGAGGGCTGATCCCTCCCGTCATGAGGCGCGCCCCTTCGATTGGTGGCATCACACGACGCCAGGCGATTTTCGCCCCGCTCATTGGCGGCATCGGCAGCGTTGCTCTCAACGGCTACGCCTTCGCCTATGCGCCGGCGATCGAGCTCAATGTGACGCGTTATCGCATCGCGCCCGAGCCCTGGCGAAACGGCCCGGCGTTGCGCGTTGCCGTGCTCACCGATCTGCATTTCGGGGAACCCTTCGTCTCGCTCGCACGGCTCGACGAAATCGTCGCCGCGACCAACGCGCTTTCACCGGATCTGATCTGCGTGCTGGGTGATTTCGAGCCCGGCCATCGCTTCGTCTCACGCCCCGTGCCGCGTGCCGATTGGGCGCGCTCGCTCCGCGCCCTCAAGGCGCCGCTCGGTGTGCACACCGTGCTCGGCAATCATGATTGGTGGTCGGATGCACAGGCGCAACTGAGATGCACCTCGGTTCCGCTTGCTGGACGCGCGCTGATGAACGCCGGCCTTCCGGTGCTCGAAAACCAGGCCGTGCCTCTCGCCAAGGACGGAATACGGTTCTGGGTGGTTGGGCTCGGCGACCAGCTTGCCTATCATGTGAGAGGCCGCACATGGATCGGCCGCAATGACCTCGATCGCGCGCTCGCGCAAGTTTCGGATACCGCGCCGATCCTGCTCCTCGCTCACGAGCCGGATATCTTTGCCACGGTCCCGGAGCGCGTCGCGCTCACGCTTTCGGGACATACGCATGGCGGACAGGTGCGGATTTTCGGCTATTCGCCGCTCGTGCCCTCCGATTACGGCAACCGTTATGCATATGGCCATGTGGTCGAGGGCCGTCGCCATCTCGTTGTCTCCGGCGGCCTCGGCCCCGGCAAGCTGCCGGTGCGCCTCGGCGTGCCGCCGGAAATCGTTCTCGTCGAGCTTTTGCCTCCTGGCTGAAGGCAGGCGGGCGCGATCACGCTTTGCGGGTCGCGCCCAGGCTGCGGATCCCCTTCGTCTCGATGATGCGCGACAAATGGGATTTGCGCGCGATCAGGAAATCGAGGAGAAGCTGAGGATAATCCGGGCTCACCGCACCGCTGACGGAAGCGCGCGCCGCAAGGTTCGAGCGCCAGTGCGCGACCTTCGGCTTTTGCGCCAAGATGCCGAAATCATCGATGGCGTCGAAGACGTCGAAATAGCGAAACACCGGCCCGAAAACGGCATCGACGAGCGAGAACTCCGCGCCGTCGAACCAGGGGCCGCCATCGAGGCGCTTCTCTATCCAGGCAAAGCGCTCGGCAAGAAGCTGGCGCTTCGCCTCGAACGCGGCCTCGGCCGGAGCGGCGTAGAAGCCCCAGATGTCGCTGAGGATCGTCGAGCCGAACTCGATCGCGGCGCGGTGCTCGGCGCGCTTCAGCGGATCCTTCGGATGCAAGGGTTTTTGCTGTGTCTCCTCGAGATATTCGAGGATAACGGCGGATTCGAAAATGGCGGAGTTGCCGACCTTGAGCACCGGGGTCTTGCCGAGAGGCGAAAGCGCCTTGAACCAATCGGGCTTGCTCGAAAGGTCGATATCGACGCGCTCGAAAGGAACTTGTTTTTCGGTGAGTGAGACCACCGCGCGCTGCACATAAGGGCAGAGCTTGTGGCTGACGAGGAGAAGAGAGCTGGACATGGCCACTCGAAACCTTTCTTGCGCGCGGGGCGTGACGCCGGACGTTCGACGCAAGCTTCATCCGGCGACCCGGAAGAGCGGCGCGCCGTGTTTCTCCGATGGAGAAGCTTGCGCGATCTTCGTTGATTATCAATGCAGTTGCATCTATATATATGCAGGTGCATCGACTTCGCAAGCTCGATGTGAGCTTGATGCCTTTGTATGAACCGGTAATATTGCCGCATGCTGGAAAGCGCTCCGTCCGAAGCCGTCGTCCAGGCCTGGGCGCGCCTGGTGAAGGCGCAGCACAAGGTCCTTGGCGCCGTTGAAGCCGATTTGAAGAAGGCGGGATTCCCTTCGCTCGCTTGGTATGACGTGCTGCTTGCGTTGCGGCGCTCGCCGGGCAAGGGCCTTCGGCACCTCGAGATCGAGGCGCAACTCTTGCTCGCGCAGCATAATGTCTCTCGCCTCGTCGACCGTCTCGAGAAAGTGGGGCTTGTCGAGCGCCGACCGGTCGCGGAGGACGGCCGTGGACAGCTCGTCATGATCACCCCGAACGGCCGCGATCTCTTGCGCCGGATGTGGCCCGCCTATCGATCGGCGATCGCGCGCCATGTGGGGCGAAAGCTCGGCGGGGAAACGCAAGCGCGAGCACTCGCCGATCTGCTCGGCCGCCTCATCGAGACGGGATCAGCCGGTTCCTGAGAGGGGCGTGAATGGGAAGCGGGGCCCCGGCGGCGTCCGGCGCTCCGTTGTTGACCGAGCGCAGGCCTCCCTATAGGGCAAGGCGCAAGGAGACGTGGCCGAGAGGCTGAAGGCACTCGTTTGCTAAATGAGCAGACCTCGAAAGGGGTCTCGAGGGTTCGAATCCCTCCGTCTCCGCCAAATTATATTCTAAATAGCTGAGATATTAGAATAATTCGATTACCAACGTTATCTACCCACAAACCTACCTCCCCTCGCGCGCGATCTGCGAGCGGGGCCTAGCCGAAAGGTTATCATTCGCTTCCTTGTCACAGTTCGGTGCCCCGAACGTCACCAAGCCACAGTTCTCGCCAACGAAGCCTCGGACGATCGTGCGCGGGAAGAATGTTGCCCCTGAAGGGAAGAATTTTGCCCTTCCGGCGGCGCCACCATGCCTTCATCCGTCTGGCTCTTGATGTATCCACCCGATTGAAGAGGGCAATCGCCTTGCAAAAAACCGTATAGGTGGTTTCCAGTCACAGTGTTAGATTGCTCATCGACCGCTGTCCGGCGCCAAGACTGAGCGTGGGGAGGACAACCATGGTTGCGCACGTTCCGCCAAACTTCCGACGCGTGATCACTGCCGCGGCCGGGGGAAACGTCATCGAATGGTATGACTTCTATATTTTCGGGAGCTTGGCCGCGGTTTTGTCGGTCAAATTCTTCGAAAAGAGCCACCCCGTCGCGGCGCTGCTCAGTACGATCGCGCTTTTCACCGCCGGGTTCCTGATCCGTCCGCTCGGGGCATTCCTGTTCGGCTGGATGGGCGATCGGGTCGGTCGCAAATACACGTTCCTCGTTACGCTCAGCGGCATGGCTCTGGGCACCGGGGCGATCGGGCTGATCCCGACCTTCCAGTCGATTGGGATAAGCGCCGCGATTATCCTGTTTTGTCTCCGGATAGTCCAAGGCCTGTGCCTGGGCGGCCAATACGGCGGCGCTATCACCTATGTCGCTGAGCACGTCTCGGATGAACGCCGCGGCTACTATACCGGCTGGCTGCAGACCTCGCCCACCCTCGGGATCGTGCTGTCGCTCATCGTCATCATCGCCGTACGCAGCTATTTCGGCACTGACGCATTCAACGACTGGGCCTGGCGTGTCCCTTTCTTGTTCTCTTTCCTGCTGATGTTCATCGCCTACTACATCCGGGTCAATTTTCAAGAGTCGCCGATTTTCGAGGAGATCAAGGCCAAGGGGCAGATGACCAAGAATCCATGGAAGGAGGCCTTCCTCAGCGCCAATATCAAGTTCGTGCTGATCGCGACCATCGTTGTGCTCGGTGAGGGCGTGGTCTGGTACAGCGGCCAGTTCTGGGCGCTGTACTTCCTACAGCAGGTTTCCAAAGTGGACGTGCTGACCACGTCGTACATCGTTGGAGCCGGTCTGATCATTGGGACGCCGACGTTGATCCTCTTCGGCTGGCTGTCCGACAGCATCGGCCGCAAACCGGTGATATTGGCCGGCTTCCTGCTCGCGGCGGTCACTTACTATCCGCTGTATGCGTGGCTCGGTTCGGTCACGCAGCCGGGCAATATCAACTATCCGATCGCGATCATCATCATCGCCATTCTCGTCGCCTATGTTGGGATGGTCTATGGGCCGATCGGCGCGTTCCTCGCTGAATATTTCCCCAGCAGG
Organism: Beijerinckiaceae bacterium; assembly: GCA_035949255.1. GTDB lineage: Bacteria > Pseudomonadota > Alphaproteobacteria > Rhizobiales > Beijerinckiaceae > GAS188. The sequence continues at coordinate 79,191 of DASZIL010000208.1, forward strand.
ATCCGCTACACGTCGGTATCCGTGCCCTATCACATCGGTAACGGCTGGGGCGGCGGATTGGTGCCGTTCATCACCACGGCGGCGTACCAGGCGACGGGCAGTCTCGGCTATGCTCTGATTTACCCAATCGCTGTTCCTGCGGTATGCTTCGTGCTCAGCCTTTTCCTGATGCCGGAGACCCGCAAGATGAGGATTTGGGAGCCGGAGGCGGTAAAGGCGTAAGATTAGAGAGCGCGATCTCCCGATTTTCAGGACGGCTCGCTCGGGGGGGGCTAACTGCCATTGGTCGATCGCCACGCACGCCAGTCGGCGACGGAGCAACTATCACGCCAGGCCGGTCCAGCGAGCCACTTACGGATCTCGCGGAGTTTAGCTTGGCTCCTATAAGCTCGCCATCGACAGGCCATGTTGGCTGGACGCGACATGCGCTTGAAAGGCCTTCAGCAAGCGCGTGAAGGTGGTTCGGGGATTTCCGCTACGGTGACATTCAACCAAGCAGCCAGGCGCGTCGGGCGCGAATTCTGAATTGAAAAACACAGTGCGTCTACCTCGCACGCCATGCGTGAGTTTGCAAAAGAGCGGGACGTAATCCTTCCGTGCTATTTGGCAAGTCACGCTGATCTAAGCAAACGTCCTTCTTTCGTCTGCGCTTGTAGCGCTCGGCGGGCTTCACCATGCTAAAAGTGATGTCGTAGTTAGGCGTCAAAAACGATGCGCTGATCAGCCCCCACCCTGCAGCTTCCGTCTTTGACCCAACCGAGACATTGGACACGCCCAACCACAATACTCTGAATGCAGTTTCTGCCCTATCGTGGTACTTGTTTTACCAGCTAAGATGCCGTCTCTGAGGGGTGGTCAGAATGCAGCGTCGCGATTTCATTGCGCGGCACGGCGGTCGCGGCCGGTCGCGGCCGACCTGAAGCCGGCGACGCGTGAGATTGACGGTCTGCTCTGGGGGCCAGCCCGGAAGGCCCGTTAGACACGGGGAGGTTTCGTGCAATTTCATCTGAACGGATTCGAACCCGGCGACCCGGAGATTGCGGACCCGACGCAGCGCTATGCACCTTCAGGAGGTTCCGGCACTGTCCCGGAGGAGGTTGACATCCTCATCGTCGGCTGCGGGCCCGCCGGTTTAACCTTGGCGGCCCAACTGTCCGCCTTTCCTGACATCAAGACCTGCATCGTTGAACAGAAGTCGGGTCCTCTGCTCCGCGGCCAGGCCGACGGCATCGCCTGCCGCACGATGGAGATGTTCGAGGCCTATGGTTTCAGCGAGCGTGTGCTTAAGGAAGCCTGTTGGATCAATGAGACCACATTCTGGAAGCCTGACGGCAAGCAGCGCGAGAACATCGTCCGCAGCGGACGGGTGCAAGACACCGAAGACGGGCTGTCGGAGTTTCCGCATGTCGTTCTGAATCAGGCGCGGGTGCACGATTTCTTCCTGGACGTCATGCGCAAATCGCCGGCACGGCTCGAGCCGCACTACGCGCGGCGCCTGCTCGATCTCCGGATCGACTCAGTGGCCACCGCCGGCGCCAATGCTTATCCCTATCAAGTGACCGCCGGGCTCGAGCGCCTCGATCCCGCGCACGAGGGACAGATCGAGACGATCAGGGCTCGCTATGTGGTGGGCTGCGACGGGGCGCGCAGCACCGTGCGCAAGTGCATCGGACGGGCGCTGCGCGGGGACTCCACCAATCACGCCTGGGGGGTGATGGATGTGCTGGCCGTCACCGACTTCCCGGACATTCGCTTCAAGTCGTTGATACAGTCCGCCAACGACGGCAGCATCCTCGTCATCCCGAGGGAAGGCGGCTATCTTGTTCGCCTGTATATCGAGATGGACGAGCTCGACGTCGGCGAAAGAGTTTCTAATCGCAACATCACGGCCGACGATCTGATCGCGGCGGCGCGGCGCATCCTCAAGCCTCATACGCTCGAAGTGAAAGAGATTGCCTGGTGGTCGGTCTATGAGATCGGCCAGCGCCTTTGCGACAAGTTCGATGACGTGCCCGAAGAGGACATCGAGCGCTTGCCCCGCGTGTTCATTGCCGGTGACGCCTGCCACACGCACAGCCCGAAAGCCGGCCAGGGCATGAACGTCTCCATGCAGGATGGTTTCAATCTCGGTTGGAAGCTGGCTTCGGTCATACGGAAGCGGTGCGCACCTCGCCTCCTGCATACCTACTCGGCGGAACGTCAGGCCATCGCCAAGGACCTGATCGACTTCGATCGCGAGTGGGCCGAGATACTCGCTTCCTCAAAATCAACGACGGGTGGACAGGGCAAAGGGTCCGATCCAGCAGAGACGCAGAGGTATTTTGTCAGGCACGGGCGCTACACGGCGGGAACCGCGGCCCATTACCGTCCCTCGATCATCACCGGCGAACCGACCCATCAGCATCTGGCCGAGGGGCTGGCGGCTGGCATGCGCTTTCATTCCGCGCCGGTTATCCGTCTGGCGGACGCCAAGCCGGTTCACCTCGGCCACGCGGTCAAGGCGGATGGCCGCTGGCGCATCTTCGCCTTTGCCGGAGCGAAGGATCCCGCCGCGCCCAACTCCGGCATCCGAGCCCTATGCGACTTTCTTGCTGGAGCACCGGAGTCTCCTGTGAGGAAATACACACCGACGGGCGAGGACATCGACTCGGTGATCGATGTCCGTGCGATTTTCCAGCAAGGTCATCGCGAGCTCGCCCTCGAGGCCATGCCGTCTTTTCTTCTGCCCCGGAAGGGACGTTACGGACTTTGCGACTATGAAAAAATGTTTTGCCCCGACCTAGAAAGCGGCAACGACATCTTCACCATGCGTAGCATCGATCGCGAAGGGGGTTGCATGGTGGTCGTGCGGCCAGACCAATACGTCGCGCACGTTCTTCCGCTCGATGGCTACGAGCAGCTCGCAGTATTCTTCGATGGTTTCATGACGCGACGGCACTGAACGCAGCGTGCAATTTGTATCGGCACCGGACCATCGTGAGAGTTTTGGAAGACGCTGCGGCGATGGTGTGGCACGAAACGTACGCCTACGGGAATGAACAGGTCGAGCTGGCGCTCGCGCAACATCGCGGAGGTACGCGGCGAGCGTTTACGTGATGTCCGCAACTGGCCCCTCTCGCACCCCATTCGTGCACGCTGCCGCCCGCCCGCCAAGAGCGCTGAGCGAGGCAGGAATCGCTTCACGCGACCAGGCTCAGGCTAAGACCGGCACGCCCATTTCGCGTGTGGCCGTATTCATATTTGCCGTGGCTGCCGGGTTGCTGACAATTACGTGGACTACCTTCCTGATTAGGTTGCTTCTCAAGGCCTTGTCGCTGCTTTAAATGCGGTTCTCGACGGAGTTATCGAATCGAATGCCATGCGGTTGCCGCACTTCTGCTCCCGTGACTGCGTTGCCAGTCTCACGTTCACAGTCGATCTGGCGAGTCGTCTGGGTCGCTGTCGCTACAAGCTTTGTTGGTCCACTCATCCTTACCATTCTGATCGCTGGGCTGACTCTCGGCGCAAGTCGAGGCGCCCAAGCCGCTTGGCGGCTGGTCTGGAGCGATGAATTCAACGGCAACTCCGTCAACACCAATCATTGGGGATTCGACGTTGGCAACGGCGGCAACGGTTGGGGCAATCACGAACTCGAATTTTACACCTCGCGTCCGGAGAATGTCTTCGTCAGGCACGGCCTTCTGCATATCGTCGCCCGCCGCGAGTTCTACCATGATTTCAACTACACCTCTGCCAGGCTCAAGACCCGCGGCCGCTTCTGCCAAAAATACGGCCGCTTCGAATTTCGCGCGCGTCTGCCCCAGGGCAAAGGCTATTGGCCCGCCTTCTGGCTCATGCCGGAGCATGAGGTTTACGGCGGCTGGGCCGCCTCCGGCGAGATCGACGTCATGGAAAACAAGGGCGACAATCCGCGCAACGTGTTGGGCACCATACATTATGGCGGCCCTTCTCCCCGCAACACTCATTCCCACGGGCCTTCCTACAATTTCCCGCCCGGCGACTCCGTGGCAAATTTTCATATTTACGCGGTTGAATGGACCAAAAGGGCCATTCGTTGGTTCGTGGACGACCACCTCTACGAAACCCAGACCGCCTGGTGGAGCGCCAGCACCCCCAAGTTACGGAACCCTTACCCTGCGCCGTTCAATCAGCCCTTCTTCATCATCATGAATCTGGCGGTCGGCGGCAATTTCGACGGCAACCCCACTGACGCGACTATCTTTCCCGGCGAGATTCAGGTGGACTACGTCCGCGTTTACGAAGATGCGGGGCACAGCACGCACGGCAAAGCGGGCCATATCCGCACGGCGCGAACGGCGCAGTGCACCGTCCCCGCTATATGAGCGGTTAAGACGTTCGCGCGACTCTATCCGCATTAGCCTGGCGAAATACAATGGGACCCGGACCATCGATATCCGTATCTTGGTATGCCGCTGACAACGGGGTGGCCAAGCAAAGCAGGCATTACTTTGGGGCTTCGACACCTCGAGGCTTTTGCAGATGTCCTCGGCGCTGGCGGCAGGCGCCAGCGGCAGGTCGAGTATCGCGGCTTCACCGCTGCGGGCGAGTTGCGTTACCCGGTGATCCGAGGCTGGTATCGCAGTTGAGCGGAAGTATCGGGATATCCCTGACGCGCCTTAACTCCACGCCATCCGCCAAGGCGTCATAGGTCTCGGCGATTTGGACGAAGCTCGTCCGAAGATCGCCCGTTGCGCTTGACTGGGCCCGTTTGCGCCAGGCCCTCGCTTTGGCACGGCAATTCGCAGCTCTCGCCTTCATAACGTCCAGGGGCTTGAACAAAAATCCGGTCATGGCGTCACCCATAAAATTATACATCTAGGATAATGACCAGCCATGTCCATTGGTGCTCCGCATAGCAGGAACCATCAAAACAGTTTGCGCGTTCCGAACGGCATCATCTTTCACTGCCAATCCAAAACATTCCAGAGGGGAGCGAACAGCATGGGGGCCGTTTTCATCGAACCGCGTCCGAAAGGCTGGCCCCAGGGAAGCCACATAGATGATTATGTGGTCGAGGATCATGCGGACCATGTGCTGCAAACCTTCAAGTCGCAGCGCGAAGCAATCGAGTGGGCGAAGAGCGAGGGCCATCACCCTCTTGTCGCACGCGTCCGACATTTGAATGACAAGAAGGTCCCCGATCACTGGCGGGCAGCTTGACCACTTGTTGTCATAGATAAAACGACGATCTGCCCCAATGTCGCACGTTTGTGCACCTCCTGCTGGCCCTGTTTTCGCTCGAGGCTTTCGGGAGATCGCTAGGCTTTGACGCGTTGGCGCGTGAGGACGCGGGCATCGGGCGGCGTATGCCGAAATTCCTGTTGCGCTTCACGTAGGTGCGAGGCGCCGGATGATGGCGGCGAGAAGCCGCATTGCATCCGCGGCGCCATCCCGTTCGCCTTTTTCGAAATCGTCTCCATTCTGGCCCATGGCATTCGTCACATGGGCGAGGCAAAGGACGGATTGGGCCTGCGCCTTGGCGAAGGCGTAAAGCGCCGCAGCCTCCATCTCGACCGCAAGAATGCCTTTGCGGCGAGCGGCCTCAATGGCTTCAGCGGTTTCACGGAAAGGGGCGTCCGTGGTCCAGCTCGGTCCGACGACACTTCGCAGCGCTACTTGTGCCAGCGCGTCCTTCGCCTCCGCGATCAGATGCGGGTCCGCCTCGGCAAACTCGGAAGGGGCCACGTAGTGATAGCTCGTGCCTTCGTCGCGCAGAGCCCGATCGATAACGACAAAATAAGGCGGCTTCCCTGCGGGGGTGATCTGACCCGCCGAGGTCAGGCTCACCAAGAGGCGGCAGCCACTCGCGAAAAGCTCCTCCGCCACGAGCACCGCGAATGATGCTCCAACGACCCGACCCACGATGCCGACTTCGTGGCCGCCCAATGTGAAGCTGTGAAGTTCCGTATGATAGCAGGGCCAGTCTCCGAAAGGCTTGGCCTGGCCGGTCTCACGAAGCCAATGGACAATGTCACCGTCCGGATCGAGGAGGCATATTCGCGGCACGTCAACTGCCGCCAACGCTTTCTGTCGCCGTGCTTCGCGGAGCAAGGCCGCCGGCGCGAACACCGAAGGAGAAGTAGGCTGCTTGTTGTCGAGGATGGGAGCAGTGACCATGTTCCGATAGCTTCGCGGTTTTGCGGTCAAGAGGGAGGAACATCATGAGCGAAGTGAGCCGTCAGCACCATTGGGAGAATGTCTACGCCACCAAAGGCGAGAGCGAGGTGAGCTGGTTTCAGAGGGCTCCCACCCAGTCGTTGGAGCTGATGACATGCGCCGGTGCAACAACCCAAATGGCCGTCATCGACATTGGTGGAGGCGCTTCGCGCCTGGTCGATTCCCTGGTCGCGATGAACTTTCGCGACATTACCGTGCTCGACCTCTCGGAATCGGCGCTCGCGGCCGCCAAGGCTCGCCTCGGCGGGCGGGCCGATCACGTTGCATGGGTCGTCGCCGACGTCACATCCTGGGAGCCGCATCGGACCTATGACCTGTGGCACGACCGGGCGGCGTTCCATTTCCTCACCGAGGAGCGCGACCGCGCGGCCTACATCGCCCGGCTGACCAAGAGCCTGAAGCTTGGCGGCCATGCGATCATCGCCACCTTCGCGCCGGATGGTCCAGAACGCTGCAGCGGCCTTCCGGTCATGCGCTACGACGCCGAAAGCCTCGGCCTGGCGCTTGGAGGCACCTTCGAGTTGATCGAGACCCGCCGTGACGAACATTTGACCCCTTGGGGCTCAAAACAGCGCTTCCAGTTCAGCATGTTCCGTCGCGGATGCGGCTCGACCCAATGACCGCTTCCCCGCGCACCTGGCCCGCCGAGGTCAGGACCGGCTTGCCCGAATGCACGACGGCCGCTAGGCGCGCGCGGCGATGTGGTCCGCGAGATAGGCCGCGTCGTATTCGACGCCGAAGATGAAGCTCGACGCTCTTCGGGATAGCCAGCTCAGCCCAAGGAAGTACAGCCCGGGCACATTGGTTACGCCGCACCGATGCACCGGCGCGCCGCGTTCGTCAAAAGCGTCGACCTTCAGCCAGCTGAAATCGAGCGCGTATCCCGTCGCCCAGACGATTGCGGTTATTCCGGCACCGTGGAGGTCAAGCTCCAGGATGGGGTCGGTGACGCATGGCGGTTCCGGAGCGACCGCTCGCGCCGCTGGCTCCTCGGGCAGATCGAGACCTTCGCGCGCCACATAGGCGTCGGCCTTGTCGAGCAAGGACGAGAGGTAGGCATCTCCTTGCGCCAGACTGCTCACGAGGTCTGGAGAGAAGCGCATGACACCATTGGCGAAGGCTTCCGCCCTGCCCAGCAGCATCACTCCGCGCCCTGCAAGGCGTCGAAAGTCGATGGTGTGGCCGCCATAGGCCCCGCTCACCGCGATCGTTACGTGCCGCTCTAATGGCCCGCGGGTCGTGGCCTGCCACGCGCCCAGCACGCCCAGCCACCAGACGGCGTCACGCCCCCGATATCGTCTCGGCGGCCGCTGATGCCCGCCCACGGACAGATAGACGCGCCGGCCCCCGCGCGAAAGTTCGTCGGCGATCTGAGCACCCGAAGAACCGGCCCCGACCACGAGCACGGCGCCCTTCGGCAGCTGGCCGGGATTGCGGTATCCGTTGGAATGCATCTGCACGATCCCGGTTTCCGGCGGCACAAGGGCAGGAATGATCGGGCGTTGAAATGGCCCCGTGGCCGCGACCACGTTCTTGGCTTCGATCGTACCCTTCGACGTTTCGGCGCGGAAGCCGGCCCCGCCGCCTAGCTCGTGCAGCGATGTCACCGCGACACCGCAGCGCACAGGTGCGGCGATCCGGTCGGCATAACCGACAAGGTAATCCACCATCTGGTCGCGCGTTGCGAAGCCGTCGGGATCGACGCCGGCGATGGATGAGCCCGACAATCTGTCATGCCAGGCGGGACCGTTGGCGTGCAAACCGTCCCATCTTTCCGAGCGCCAGCGTTCGGCGATCCGATGCCGTTCCAGGACAACGTGGGAAAGGCCGCGCTTGCTCAGCTGCTCGCTCATCGCCAACCCGGCCTGACCGCCGCCAACGATCAACGTCTCGACTTTCTCGACTGACACATCGACATCCTGTTTTGATTGGGGACAGTCATCCACAGAGAACACGGGCACACAAGCCGGGCCGCCGCTTTTGCGACGCCGGGCATCCGCGATACCACCTTTCCATGCGCGCAACCGTGCTTTTGCTCATCCAAGGTTCGCGGTTGCGTTGGAGCGCCTGGGCTTGCTTGATCTCCCATCTCTCCGAGCCCCCAATAGCCGGCTTTTGAACCGTCTCGTCACGCGCGGTAGAGCACGCGCTTGTTAGACGGGAACACTTTTCTGGCCTTTGGAGTTTGCCCTCCGATAGATACCGAATACAATCGTAAGCGGACGGGAACCATCGCCAAGGACGCTTGAGGCTGCTCAAACCCCTCCCGTCGCGGAGAGTCGCGATGCCGGTATACTGCCTTTTCGACAGAAGCGGCGCCGAGCAGACGATTTTCAATGTCGCGGCGGCAAAGCCCGAAGATGCGCGAAGGTTCGTCGCGCTCAACTGCCAGGTCGCCGCGCAGGATGAGGAAATCTATGGCTGCGAGCTCGACACGGGCGTCTCAGTGCCTTGGGGCGAAATCCATGCGGTCGATGGTCGGGTGATCAAGGTGACACGCGTCTGAGCCGCGGCGCTTTCCGGCCCTTGGCGCTCTGCTCGCCTTGTGTGGGCTCACACGCCAATCGAACCTCGCGCTAGGCAAGCAGTTTTACATGCACGACGAGCGTGCCTCGGGTGAGGCGCAATCAGCCTGTCGTGAAATCAGCACACCCGGATTTGTCGCCATCCCCAGACGGAGGGTTCGCCCGACCAGCATCTTCCGTCGATCGGGGGACCACCCCAGTGACCGTAACCGCCGCGCCAGGCATATTCGTGCCGCCAATGGGCGCCGCGCGAGCTTGCGCGATGGTGGGCATGCCTTCCCGCATAGGCGTAGTGTCTGTTTGCGTAAAGGTAGAACGGCCCGCCGGGATGATAGTACCAAAAATCATTCGCGGGCGCCTTGGAATAGCGTTGGTAGCTCTCGTAGACGCCTTCCTCGCTCCGCGTCGTCGCGGCAAGCGACCGCGAAGAGGGGATCGCCCCCGCGGCCGCAATGATGATGGCGGTGGTGCACAGGCCCAAAATCTTGGCGTCCATGGGTTCGGTCCTCTTTTTGCCGTCCATTCTTGGCGGTCTGCGGATTCTCGGCGCATTCTTGGCGATCACGCCGAGATCATAACACATGGGATCAATTCCATAAGCAAGCTCTTGCGAGATGGTTGCGCCCACCTCTTGCCGAAAATCTCGCTTCGAAGGATGGGATGCGGCTCGCTCTCGCGCTGGCTCGCAACGATAAGGGGCGCGAAAGGCATTTGTCGTGGTAGAGGGCGGCGCGGAACCGCGGCCGGCAAGGAGTTGCGATGGAACTCACCGTCAACCCGCTCGTCCTGGCGACGGAGGCGCCCCCGATCCCTATCGCGCAAGCTTGGAAGGCCCGCTACAAAGGCCGATACGGGCCGCTCATCGATTTGTCGCAAGCCGTTCCCGGTCACCCGCCGCCAAAGAGCCTGCTCTGCAGGTTGGGAGAGGCGGCGAGCCAGCCGGAGGCGAGCCGCTATGGGCCCATCGTTGGGGATCTCGCCTTACGAGAGGCCCTGGCCGCCGACATTTCCACGCGCTACGACGGCCGGGTCGCGGTCGAGCAAGTGGCGATCACGGCCGGTTGCAACCAGGCTTTCTTCGTTGCCGCGCAAACGGTGGCGAAGGCAGGCGACGCGGTCATCCTGCCCTCGCCCTGGTATTTCAACCATAAGATGACGCTCGACATGCTCGGCATCCAGGCGAGACCTCTGGCGTGCGACCCGAAGAATGGTTTTTTGCCGAACCCCGATGCCGCCGAGGCTTTGATCGATGATGGCGTCAAGGCGATCGTGCTTGTCAGCCCGAACAACCCCTCCGGCGCCGTCTATTCCGAGGCTTTGATCGCGCATTTTCATGCCTTGGCGTGCCGGCACGGACTTGCGCTCGTGCTCGACGAAACCTATCGCGATTTCTTGCCTCTCGGGTTGAACCGCGCGCATGGCTTGTTTGCCGAGCCGGGCTGGGACGCCAATCTCGTCCATCTGTACAGCTTCTCGAAGGCCTATGCGATCCCGGGTCAACGGCTCGGTGCGATCGCCGCGTCGCCGAGCTTCATCGCGCAAGCCGCCAAGATCCTCGACAGCTTGCAGATTTGCCCGCCCCGTTCCGTGCAGATGGCGATCGTCGCCTCGATCGAGGAAACGCGCGATTGGCGCGAGGCCGTGCGTCGCGAGCTCGCGCTGCGTGCCGACACCTGTCGCGCCGCATTCGCTAAGGCGAAGGAATGGCGCCTCGCCTCGATCGGCGCCTATTTCGCCTTCGTCGCCCATCCGTACGAGGGCGAGACCGCATCGGCCGTCGCCGAAAAGCTCGTGACCGAAGCCGGCGTCCTCGGTTTGCCCGGCTCCTATTTCGGGCCCGGGCTCGAAGGCTATTTGCGGCTCGCCTTCGCGAATGTCGAACGGGACATTTTGGCAGTCCTCGGAGAGCGGCTCGCGGGGGGTTGAACCTTAAAGCACGTTCAACCGGGCAAGAGAGAGCCTCGGCGCGTTCTCGAGCAGAGGGGATGGGATGGGGCAGGCTTATGCCCTTCTCCGCTCACCTCACCTCGTCTGCATTGTCTCTTGGGACAGTTTGCCCGACGCGATAGACTAAAAGGGCAGGGGCGTTTTAGCGGGAGCGAAAGGTGCCGTCTTCGCCTGAGCCTCTCACCATCGCGGTCGATGAAGCGCTTTCCGTCTCGGCCTTGCTGCGGACCCCGCCGCGAGCGCGCGCTTGCTACGTGCTTGCCCATGGGGCGGGAGCCGGAATGGCGCATCCCTTCATGGCGGCCGTCGCCGATGAGCTTGGCGAGCGCGGCATCGCCACCTTGCGCTATCAGTTCCCTTACATGGAACAAGGCAGCAAGCGGCCCGATGCACCGAAGGTTGCGCGTGCGACCGTTCGTGCCGCGGTGGTCGAAGCGCGTCGCCTCCTGCCCACGCTCCCTCTCTTTGCCGGCGGCAAATCCTTCGGCGGCCGCATGACATCGCAAGCCCAGGCCGCCGCGCCGCTCCAGAGGGTGTGTGGATTGGCGTTCCTTGGCTTTCCGCTGCACCCTGCCGGGCGCCCGTCACGGGAGCGGGGCCAACATCTTTTCGATGTGCGAATTCCGATGCTCTTTCTGCAGGGAACGCGCGATAGTCTCGCAGCGCTTTCCGAGCTCGAGCCGCTTTGCGAGGCGCTGCGGCCACGCGCGAGCCTGAAGCTGTTCCCGGAGGCCGATCATTCCTTTCACGTCCCGGCCCGCACCGGGCTCAAGGATCCGCAAGTTCGAAGCGTCATGCTCGACACCCTCGCCGCCTGGATCGACGGCGTGATCGCCCGCCCGGGCTGACGCAAGCTCTCGCAAAATCGCGCGGAGCATCCCCGAGCGGTCAAGGGCGATGCGAAGCCATGGCAAACCCGCCGCGAGCGACGTCGCCGGACATCGCCAGAGCAAAAAGAACAAAAAGCTGCGAGGTGAGTTAATCAGTTCTGAGATATTGAAGGTCTGTTCTTGATTTGTCCAAGATTTATCGAACCCGATCGGCCATTTGACTTGCGCGCGCTGATTGACTCGGCAGAGCAGAAGTTGAATCGTCAAATGATAACGAGTTGCCAGTTGTAGTGAGTGGCTTGGAGTAAGACCATGGCGCCGAGGAGTAACTGGAAGGGATTCCTGAAGTTGTCCCTCGTCTCGTGCTCGATCGCGCTCTTTCCGGCGTCGAGCTCCTCCTCCCGCGTCCGATTCAACACGCTCAACCGGCACACGGGCAATCGGCTGAAACGCCAGTTCATCGATGCCGGCACAGGCGAAGTCGTCGAAAACGAGGACCAGGTAAAGGGATTCCAGGTCGATCGCGACAATTACCTCGCCATCGAGGAAAGCGATCTCGACGAGATCCGGCTCGAGAGCACGCACACGATCGAGATCGAGAAGTTCGTGCCGCGTTCCGAGATCGATCCCCGCTACATGGACGTGCCTTACTACATCGCTCCCACCGAGAAGGTGGGCGAAGAAGCCTTCGCGGTCATCCGCGATTCCATGCGAGAGGAGGGCGTCGTCGGGCTTGGCCGCGTGGTGATGGCGCGGCGCGAGCGCATCATCATGCTCGAGCCCTGGGACAAGGGGCTGCTCGGAACGATGCTCCGCTATGCTTACGAGGTTCGCGCCGAGGATGCCTATTTCGAGGAGGTGCCCGAGCTCAAGCTCGATAAGGATCTCAAGGAAATGGCGAAGCTGATCATCAAGCGGAAATTCGGTCATTTCGATGCTGCCGAATTCAACGACCGTTACGAAGATGCGGTCGTGCAGTTGGTGCGCGACAAGCAGGCGGGCGCGAAGCCGAGGCCGGCAAAGAGCGTGCCGACGAGCGGCAACGTCATCAATCTCATGGATGCCTTGAAGCGGAGTCTCGCGGCGGGCGGGCGGACGCCGGCGGAGCAAGCCGCTCCGGCGCCTAAAAAGCGCGCGAGCGCCAAGGCGAGCCAGCGCGATCAGCCGCAGCTCAAGCTTCCGATCGCGGGAGGAAAATCGAAGGCCGCCGCCTCCAAGGAAAGCGCCGCGAAGCCCTCGCGGCGGAAGGCATCGTGAGCCGCGGCGCGACAGATCACGCCCTCGTCTTGTGGATGGAGGGCGAGGGCGAGATCTACTCGCCGGCGATGACACTCAGCCGAGGCTCGGAAGAGGCGGTCGC
>DASZIL010000209.1:0-6494 GCA_035949255.1 Beijerinckiaceae bacterium
CGAAGGCGCGACGCCTTCGCAGGTCGACAAGGCGATCACCGATTGGGGCCTTGCCATGGGCCCATTCGCCATGAGCGATCTCGCGGGCATCGATGTCGGCTGGCGCATCCGCCAGGAACGCCCGCTCACCAACGAGCAGAAGATGCGCTACGCGGTGAACGACAAGATCGCAGAGCTTGGCCGCTTCGGCCAGAAGACGGGCCGTGGCTTTTATCTCTATGCCAAGGGCGAGCGCACGCCGAAGCCAGATCCCGAGGTCGAGGCGATGTATGCCGACGAGGCGAAGCGCCAAGGGATCGCGCGGCGCGCGATCGGACCCGATGAAATCGTCGAGCGCCTGCTCTTCCAGCTCGCGAACACCGGCGCCGAGCTCCTCGACGAAGGCATTGCGCTTCGTGCGAGCGACATCGATACGGTCTACGTCAACGGCTATGGCTTCCCGGCCTGGCGCGGGGGGCCGATGTGGTCGGCCGATGTGATCGGCTTGAAGGCCGTGGTCGAAAAAATGCAAGGCTATGAGAAGGCTCATGGCCCGCGCTTCACGCCGGCGAAACTGCTGGCGCGGCTCGCCCGCGAGGGCAAGAAATTCAACGAGCGCAAGAGCAACGAGGGTAAGTGATCATGAGCCGCGCCGTCATCGTCTCGACCGCCAGAACGCCGATCGGCAAAGCCTATCGGGGCGCCTTCAACGATACGTCCGGGCCGACGCTCGCGGCGCACGTGCTCCAGCACGCGGCCCGACGCGCCAAGGTCGATCCCGGCGAGATCGAGGATGTCGTCGTCGGTTGCGCCTTGCAACAGGGCACGACGGGCGGGAATTTCGCGCGCCAAACAGTCATCCGCGCGGGCTTCCCGGTGAGCGTCGCCGGAACGACGATCGATCGCCAATGCGCTTCGGGCTTGCAGGCGATCGCGGTCGCCGCGCGTTCCATCATGCATGACGGCGTCTCGATCGCGGCCGCGGGCGGGGGTGAATCGATCAGCCTCGTGCAGAACGAGCACGCCAACAGCTTCCGCAATCGCGACGAGACGATCCTCGCCACGAAACCCGAGCTCTATTTGCCGATGATCGACACGGCGGAAGTCGTCGCCGCGCGCTACAGGATTTCGCGCGAGGCCCAAGACGCCTTCGGGCTCGAGAGCCAGCGCCGCACCGCGGCGGCGCAGCAGGGCGGACGTTTCGCCGAGGAGATCGTCCCGGTCGAGACCGAGATGGTCGTCACCGACAAGGCGACCGGAGCGACGCGCAAGGAGAAGGTCACGCTGCACAAGGATGAGGGCAACCGGCCCGACACCACGCCCGAAGGGCTCGCGGCGCTGAAGCCCGTACGCGGAGAAGGCAAGACCATCACGGCCGGCAATGCGAGCCAGCTTTCCGATGGAGCCTCGATCTCGATCCTGATGGACGAGAAGCTCGCCGAAAAACGCGGCCTTGCGCCTCTCGGCGTGTTCAAGGGCTTCGTGGCGGCGGGATGCGAGCCGGACGAGATGGGCATCGGCCCGATCTTCGCCGTGCCGCGCCTCCTCGAGCGGCATGGCCTTGGCATCGACGACATCGACCTTTGGGAGCTGAACGAAGCCTTCGCCGTGCAGGTGATCTATTGCCGCGACAAGCTCGGCATCGATCCCGAAAAGCTCAACGTCAATGGCGGCGCGATTGCCGTCGGCCACCCTTACGGCATGTCGGGCGCGCGCCTTGCGGGCCATGCCCTCATCGAAGGGAAAAGGCGCGGCGCGAAACACGTCGTCGTCACCATGTGCGTCGGCGGCGGCCAGGGCGCGGCCGGCCTTTTCGAGATCGCCTGAGCGATTGCCGGATGAGCAGGCTTTTCGATCTTTCCGGCAAGGTGGCGCTCGTCACCGGCTCCTCGCGCGGCATCGGTCGCGCGATCGTCGAGGAATATGCGCGTGCGGGCGCCAAGGTGGTGATCTCCTCACGCAAGCTCGAAGCTTGCGAGAAGGTGCGCGACCTTTTGCTGGCGGAGGGTCATGACGCCATCGCCATGGCGGCGCATGCCGGCTCGAAAGCGGAGCTCGCTTCGCTGGTGGAGAAGACGATCTCTCATTACGGCCGGCTCGACATCTGCGTTGCCAATGCCGCGGTGAACCCGTTCTACGGCTCGCTCACCGATGCTCCCGACGAGGCCTTCGACAAGACGATGGCGACCAATGTGAAGGCGGTCTGGTGGCTCGCGCAATTGGCGAAACCCCATCTCGTCGCGAGCCGGGAAGGGAATTTCATCGTCATCTCCTCGATCGCCGCGATCCGCGGCACGCCGGTGCTCGGCGTCTACGGCATCTCGAAGGCGGCCGAGACCGCCTTGGTGCGCAATCTTGCGGTGGAGTGGGGCCCCTCCGGCGTTTGCGTGAACGCCATCGCGCCCGGCCTCGTGAAGACAGACTTTGCCCGCTCCTTGTGGGAAAACGAGACCGCCCGCAAGAAACGCGAAGCCGAGACGCCGCTGAAGCGCCTCGGCGAGCCGATCGACATCGCCGGCGTCGCCCTTTTCCTGGCCTCGCGCGCGGCGCGCTTTGTCACGGGGCAAGTGCTCGTCGCCGATGGGGGCGTGACGATCGGTGGCTCAGCGGGATGAAGGAAGGCGAGGCCGTCATCGATCGCATGGAGGCATGGGTCCACATTCGGCCATTTGCGCGCTTGCCTCATCGGGAAGGCGCCGACTGTCCTTCTGACGGAGCTTCTGTTCCAGGAGCTTTCGTTCCAGGAGCTTTCGTTCCATGAGCGTGAAGCCCGTCCTCATCGAACCCCTCCCGCAACATCGTTTCGATGAGGCAAGGCTCGACGGCTATCTCGCCGAGCACGTCGAGGGCTATCGCGGCGGAAGCCCGGTGATCCGCCAATTCCAGGGCGGCCAATCGAACCCGACCTTCCTCCTCGAGACGCCGGCCGCGACCTATGTGTTGCGCAAGAAGCCGCCCGGCAAGCTCCTGGCCTCCGCCCACATGGTCGAGCGCGAATACAAGGTGCAAAAGGCGCTCGCGGGCTCGGCGGTGCCGGTCGCGCCAATGCTTCTGTTGTGCGAGGACGCGAGCATCGTCGGCACGCCGTTCTACCTCATGGGCTATGTGGCTGGACGAGTGATCCCGACCGCCGACCTTCCCGACCTTTCGCCCGCCGAGCGCCAAGGCGTCTACCGCTCACTCGTCGAAACGCTCGCCTCTCTTCACCAGGTGGATTGGCGCGCGGCGGGGCTTGGCGAATTCGGCCGGCCCGACAATTACGCGGCGCGCCAGATCGATCGCTGGACCAAGCAATATGCCGCCTCGAAGACCGACGACATCGAGGAGATGGAGCAGCTCTCCGCCTGGCTCGTCGCGCATCTTCCGGCGAATGCCGCATCCTCGATCGTGCATGGCGACTTCCGGGTAGGCAACACCATCATCCACCCGAGCGAGCCGCGCCTTGCGGCGGTGCTCGATTGGGAGCTCGCGACGATCGGCGATCCGCTCGCCGATCTCGCCTATCTGTGCATGGCCTACAGCATGCCGCCCGGCGGCCCCGGCGTAAGCGGCGGGCTTCGCGGCGCCAAGCTTTCCTCGCTCGGCGTGCCGAGCGAGGAGGAAGTGCTTGCCGCCTACGCCCGCGCCACCGCGCGCCCCGACATCCCTCATTGGGATTTCTACAAGGCCTTGGCTTTTTTCCGCATCGCCGCGATTGTCCAGGGAGTCTACGCTCGCGGCCTTGCGGGCAACGCCGCCGACGCCTCGGCTGTGCAGCAGGGCGAGCGGGTGCGCATGATGGCGGAAATCGGCTGGGAGATCGCTTCGTCCGCCAAGAACTGAATTTCGCATTGAATTTCGCGCGATCGAGCCCACGGGCTTCGAGCCGCCCGATCGAGAGGTTTCAGCAGGGTAACGGGAACGCATCATGGATTTCGCATATTCACCGAAGACGAAGGCGCTGCAGGAGAAGCTCCTCGCGTTCATGGAAGAGCATGTCTATCCGAACGAGGAGAAGCTTCATCCCGAGCATGAAGGTCCGGCGCGTTGGCGCGAGATTTCCCCGATCCTCGACGAGCTGAAGGCGCAAGCGCGCAACGCCGGCTTGTGGAATCTGTTCCTTCCCGAGAGCGAGCTCGGCGCCGGCCTTACCAATCTCGAATACGCGCCTCTCGCGGAAATCATGGGGCGTTCGCCAGTCGCCTCGGAAATCTTCAACTGCAGCGCGCCCGACACCGGCAATATGGAAGTGCTGGTGCGTTACGGGACGCAGGCGCAGAAGAAACAATGGCTCCAGCCCTTGCTCAAAGGCGAGATCCGTTCGGCCTTCGCCATGACCGAGCCCGCGGTCGCATCGTCCGACGCCACCAATATCGCAACCGCGATCACGCGCGACGGCGACGACTATGTCATCAACGGACATAAATGGTGGACCTCGGGCTCCGGCGATCCGCGCTGCCGCGTCCTGATCGTGATGGGCCAGACCGATCCGAAGAATCCGAACACGCATAAGCGTCAGTCGATGATCCTGTGTCCCCTCCCCCACCCGGGCGTGACGATCATTCGTCCCTTGACGATCTTCGGCTTCGACGATGCGCCCCATGGCCATATGGAAGTGAAGTTCGACAATGCGCGCGTGCCGGCCTCGAACATGCTGCTCGGCGAAGGACGCGGCTTCGAGATCGCGCAAGGCCGGCTCGGGCCAGGCCGCATCCATCACTGCATGCGCATCATCGGGGCGGCCGAGCGGGCGCTCGAACGCCTCTGCCGGCGCCTCAAGGAACGGGTCGCGTTCGGCGCACCGATCGCCACGCAGACCGTGTGGCTCGAACGCATCGCGGAGTCGCGTTGCCTCATCGACCAAGCCCGGCTGCTCACGCTGCAAGCGGCGTACAAAATGGACACGGTCGGCAACAAGGAGGCGCGAGCCGACATCGCCATGATCAAGGTCGCGGCGGGAAGCATGGCTTGCCAGGTGATCGACTGGGCGATCCAGGGCTTCGGTGCCGGCGGCTTCACCGACCGCGTCATGGCGCGCGCCTATGCCTATGCGCGCACCTTGCGCATGGTCGATGGCCCCGACGAGGTGCACCGCAATCAAATCGCCAAGCTCGAGTTGCGCAAATACGGCGCGCAGGATGCGCATCGCACCGGCGGCGATCCGGCTGTGCGGATGATGTAGGCCGCAAGCGCACCGACGCGCGGCGGCGCCGATCAAGAGTAGGCGCGCCTTCGGCACGAGCGCGCCAGACGCAAAGGTTCGAGCTCATGCAAAGTCGCGAAATCCTCTACGAAGTGAAGGACCACGTCGCCACCATCACGCTGAACCGGCCCGAGAAGCTCAACGCATGGACGCAGCTCATGGAGCAGGAGGTACGCCATGCGATGGAGGCGGCGGCGGCCGACGACGCGGTTCGCGTGATTATCGTCACCGGTGCCGGGCGCGGCTTCTGCGCGGGCGCGGATCTCGACCGGATGAAGGCTTCGCTTGAAAGCGGCAAACGCGGTACGTTGGCACGTCATGAAGCCGCGACCGAGGGAATGAGCGGCATCGAGGTGAATTACCGGCAGCGCTTCAGCTATCTGTTGCGCGTGCCAAAGCCGATCATGGCCGCGATCAACGGTCCGGTCGCTGGGATCGGCCTTTGCTTTGTGCTCTTCACGGATCTGCGCTACATCGCGCCCTCCGCCAAGGTCACGACGGCATTCGCGCGACGCGGTCTGATCGCCGAGCACGGCATGTCCTTCATGCTGCCGCGCCTCGTCGGGCTGATGCCGGCGCTCGATCTTCTCTACTCGGCCCGCGTGATCGACGGCACCGAGGCGGCGCGCCTCGGCCTTGCCGATCTCTTGCCTGAGGAAGGCTTCTTGCTCGCGGTTTACGAGAAAGCGCGCGCCATCGCCTTGAACTCGTCGCCGCGTTCGACGGCGGTGATCAAGCGCCAGGTCTATGACGACCTCTTCCGCAATCTCGCTGAGTCTTGGAAAGAGGCCGAAAAGGAAATGTATGCCTCCTTTGGGAGCGAGGACTTCAAGGAAGGCGTCGCCCATTATTTCGAGAAGCGCGCGCCGCGTTTCACCGGACGATAATTATTTTAATTATCGTATTGATTATAGGTAATAATCTGATTTCAGGTCTTTGTGGCTGACGGCTACGGCAACCGACGTGTCGCCGTGTTCGACTCAGAAACCGGGCGTAACAAGCGCCACTCTGGGGAAAAGATCAGTCGTCCGTGTTCGGCGAGCAGCTCAGCCAGAAAGTCAACAAACATGGCGACTTTGCTGGCCTCGGATGGGTAGATGGCTCTTACCTTTTATTTGTAGAGCCAAGGCTTGTAGGCAATCTCGATGTTGTATCCGTCCGGGTCGCCGATGTTTGCGGCGAAGTAGTCGGTACGCCATTCGGGCCGAAGGCTCGGTTCCTTGATTGAAGTAGCTCCCACGTCTATCGCCGCCTTGTAGCTGGCCCTGACAGCGTCCGCGCTCTTGGCGGTGAAGGCGACGTAAAGGTCTTTGGCGACTTCGCCATTCTTCAG
>DASZIL010000210.1:0-7047 GCA_035949255.1 Beijerinckiaceae bacterium
CCGATCATCACGTCGATGCGATGGTGCCGCACATAGGCGTGGATGCCGCGCCAGAGAAGCTCGAGCGTGCGCTTGTCGCGATGGCTCGCGAGGACGCAAGAGCGGCCAAGCTCGAGGAAGCGCATGTCGCGTTGGGCGCCAAGCAAAGGCGCGATGTCGAACTCGCCGCTCGTGTAGAAGCCGAAACTTTCCTCGGCGATCTCTTGGCGAAGCAGGCGATAGGTGCCGACCACTTTCGGTCCGGGGAGTATCGCAAGATGCGGCCGCTCCGCGCGATCGACCACGACGAGATGGTCGCAAATCCGATCGAAACGATCGGCATCGCGGCGCAAAAGCGCGCTCATCGGATTGGCGAGCGCCGACATTTCCTCATAAAACACGCGAAAGCGAAGCCGTTGCGCCTCACGCAAGTCGCGTGCGTCGCGAGCGAGCCGGATTTCGAGCGAGCCCAAACGGCCGCCGATCTCGGCTGCATCGGCAAGGCGTTCGCCCGGGAGGCGCTTGTGCGCCCTGTCCGAGCCCATGAGGGGCGAGAGCGCAAAGCGCGCGAGACTCGCCGGGGCGCCCAATCCACGCAAGGCGAGAGCGGGTCTGGCGAATGCCGCGACGGGAGCGCTCGCACCCGCGAACAGGGTCCAGAGAGGCTGAGCCCCCCGCGCACCGCGCTTCTTCCGCCCACTGCTGATCACTCGGCATTGCCCCTGCGATTCTCTCGCGGAAACGGCAACATGACGAGATGACGCGAGCATGACGCAGGGTCAAGGACCGAGCGTTGCTTCAGGCGACCTTGCTTTGCGCCCTTCCTTGCGACAGGAGCCGCGCCAAATCCTCGCGCAGCACGGGCTTCACCAGGAAGATGTCAAAGCCCGCGGCAAGGGCCACCACCCTGTCTTCCCGCAGCGCATTGGCGGTGAGCGCGACGAGCCTCAAGGGCGCGCGCTTGAGGCGCGCCTCTTCCTTGCGAAGCCGGCGGGCCAACTCATTTCCGTCAAGCCCGGGCATGCGAATGTCGAGAAGCGCGAAGTCGTAAGCTCGACGCTTGCCCTCCATCGCGCCAAGTGCCGCTTCGAGCGCGCTCAAGCCGTCGTGATGACGCTCGACCTCGGCGCCCTCCCGCTCGAGCAAGCGCGTCGCAAGAAGCGCATTGACCTCATCATCCTCCGCGAGAAGGATGCGAAAGGGAGCGTTGTCGACGGGGCGTATCGCATCGAGCGGGCGCCGGTCTCCCAGGGTTGCGTGAGCGAAAGGCTCGATCAACCTTGCTCTCAGCGAGCGCTCGCGGATCGGCTTGACGAGATAGCCGTCGAAGCCGAAGGCCGCCGGCGCGCCGAGCTGGCGCCGCTCGAAAGGCGAGAGCAGCATGATGCGCGATTGCGTTCCGGCTTCGGTCGCTCGCGCCGCGAGTGTGCGGGCCGCCTCCTCGCCGATCGCCGCATCGACGACGAGAAGGCAGGGTGCCGGCGAAGCGGCAAGGACGGCGAGCGCCTGGGAGGGATCGACGGCCTGGTCGATATCGAAACCAAGCTCGCGAAGCTTCTCGCATAGATAGGGAGCTTCGAAGGTTGATCGTGCCACGACAAGCGCACGGCTCCCGGCCGGAAGGCAGCGCTGCGGCCGCGCTTCGCCCTTGACCGCGGCAAGGGGTAGCTCGGCCGTGAATGCCGCCCCCTGCCCCGGCGTGCTGTCGACGCTGAGCGTGCCGCCCATCATCTCCACGAGCCGGCGCGAAATCGCAAGGCCGAGGCCCGCGCCCGCGCCCGTCCCTTCCCCATGCTCGAATTCCTCGAAGATGCGTCCTTGCCGGTTGGCGCTGATGCCTTCCCCGGTGTCCACTACCTTGAAGACGGTGTGTCCTTGCGCGGACACGCAGACCGTGAGGCCCACTCCTCCTTGCGCCGTGAACTTCACGGCGTTGCCCGCGAGGTTCAGAAGGATTTGACGCAATCTTGCGGGATCGCCCCGAAGCTGGCGCGGCGTGCGCGGCGCAATGAAGCTTGCGATCTCGATGCCTTTGCCTTGCGCGCGCGGCGCCAGGAGCTCGGCGACACCTTCGACAAGAGCGGTGAGGTCGAAATCTTCGTGCACGAGCTCGAGCTTGCCGGATTCGATCTTCGAGAAGTCGAGAATCTCATCGATCAGAAAGAGCAGCGATTCCCCCGAGCTCTTCACCGCGCGTGCATAGGTCGCCTGTTCGGGCGTGAGGCCCGTATCCAGGAGAAGATCGGCCATGCCCATGATGCCGCAGAGTGGTGTGCGCAGCTCGTGGCTCACCGTCGCCAAAAAGCGCGATTTTGCCGCGCTCGCGGCCTCGGCCTTGCGCTGCGCGCCCGCAAGCGCCTCCTCTGAGCGCCGCCGTTCGGTGATGTCGCGCCCCACCGATTGGCGAAGCATGCGTCCATCGGGTTCGCGCACCATGGTCTCGAGCCATGAGATCCAGCGGCGCCCGCGTCCGGTCTCGATTTCCTGGTCGAAGCTGCGCGCCCCATCGGCCGTGAGCAAAACCTCGCCGGTATGGATCGATTTGAGCGAGAAGCGCGCGCCGATGATCGCCTCGCCGGATCCCGCGCCTTCGAGAAAAGCGGGATTCGCGTAGACGATCCGGTCGTCCTGGTCGCGACGCAAGATGAGATCGTTCTGGCCCTCGATGAGGCTGCGGTAACGCTCCTCGCTTTCCCGGGCTTGCCAGATCTCGTCGCGCAGGCGCTCGATCTCGGTCTCGTGCAGGGTGGCGCGCGCTTCGGCACGCCAGAGACGAGGCCGCAGCCACAGCATTGTGGCGGCGCAGCTGAGCGTCAACGCGATGAAGAATAAAGCAATCATCCCGGCACTGCCGGATGAAAGGCTCACCATGACCGCCGTCCCTGTTGTAAAACTTCACGCCTTGACGGCGCGTTTTCGGGACGATCTTTCCAGGAAAAGATTGATATTCAGTTCTAACCTATCGCCAATTGGTCGATACTTCTGATCGATACTTCGGCGAAAGCGCCGTGCTCAGACGCGCCTTCGCTCGCGCCGGCGGCCGGGAGCGCCCTCTTCCTTCCGCGGCTGCGCCAGCGGTCCGAGCATCGCAACGACCGTTTCGAGGGTCGGGGGTTCGCGGCGCTCATGCGCGTCGAGCGCCCGCCGCATGGCGGAAAGATGGGCGGGCGAAGTGCCGCAGCACCCCCCGATGATGCGCGCGCCCGCGTCATAGGCAAGGCAGGCGTAATCGGCCATCACGGCGGGCGTGCCGGAATAATGGATATGGGCACCTCGCCATTGGGGCACGCCCGCGTTCGCCTTGGCGATGATCACCGGAGCCGCACCGCTTGCGGCGATGTCGAGAACCGACATCACGAGGTCCGAGGCGCCGACCCCGCAATTCGCACCAAGCGCCATTGGCGGCGGCCCGAGGCTCGCGGCGAATGAGGCGAGGGCCGAAGGTGCAAGCCCCATCATCGTGCGCCCGGCCGTGTCGAAGCTCGCGGTCAAGGTGAAGGGCATGGCGAGCCTTGCGGCAGCCTTCGCGGCGGCACGCATCTCTTCGGCTGCCGACATGGTCTCGATCCAGGCGAGATGAGCGCCGCCCTCCATCAACCCCGCGATCTGCTCGGCGAAAACTTCCTCGGCCTCCTCCTCGGTGAGGCTGCCGAGCGGCGCGAGAAGATCGCCCGTCGGTCCAACCGAGCCCGCGACGACGATCGGTCGCGATGCTCTCGCTGCGACTTCACACGCAAGACGCGCCGCCTCGCGGTTGAGCTCACGCGCACGGCTTTGCAAATCATGGAGCATCAGTCGGCGCGCGTTGCAGCCGAAGCTGTTTGTCAAGATGATGTCGGCGCCCGCATCGACGAAGCTCTGATGCAGCGCCATGACGCGGTCGGGGTGCGCCTCGAGCCATAATTCCGGCGCCTCGCCGGAGACGAGCCCCATCTCGAACAGATTGGTTCCCGTCGCGCCATCGGCGAGGAGAAAGGGCCGTTCCGCAAGCCGTTCTTCAAGCAAGCGCACACCTCAGTCGAATGACGATGAATTCTTGGGCAATGACCAGCCAATCCTTGCGGCGGTGTCAAGGGCGATCGGCATGCGGTGCCGGTTGCGAGGAAGAAACGCCGGCGAGAGCCTCCATGCAAGGCGCGCGCCTTGCGCCGCTCATCCGATGTCGAAGAATGTCGCCTTCGGCGTTCGATAAACCCTGTCGAGCGTCACATCGATCACATCGGGGCGGAAGATTTCGACCGGATCGACAAAGCCCTTGGCGGGAAACTTCCCGAGCGGCTTCACCTTCTGGCCAAGCTCGCGGGCGAAGGCCGCAGACATGAGGAGCGGCTCGTCGAGCGTGCGGTTCATGTCGGCGATCCGGCTCGCGAGGCTCACGTCGCGCCCGATCACGGTGAAATCGAGCCGCGTGCCCGAACCGATGTTGCCATAGGCGGCTTCTCCGTAGTGCAACGCGATGCCGGCCCGCATCTGCGGCCTGTCCGGATGTTCGGTGTTGAACGCGTTCAGGCTCGCAAGACTGTCGCGTGCGGCAAAAAGTGCCCGCTCCGGCGCGTCACAATCGCCGTCCTTCGCCTCGCGGAAGATCGCCAAGAGCCCGTCGCCCAGATATTTCAGCACTTCACCGTGGCGCTGCTCGATCGCCGGCACGAGGCAATCGAAAAAATTATTGAAGAGCTCGACTGCGCCCACGGCGCCGAGCTCGACGGTCTGCTGGGTCGAATCACGCATATCGGCGAAGAGGATCGCCGAGCGAATGGTCGAAACCTGGCCGCGCTTGACGTTGCCGCGCAGGATCGCCTGGCGCGGTTCATCACCGACGTAGATGCGCAGCACATTGCGCAAGGTGCCCCAGGCGACGCGAAGCTCGAGCAAAACTGAGAAGGGTGGCAAGATCGAAGCGATAATCGCAAGGCCGCGCGCCGAGAAGCCGTCGGGTGCGCGCGTCGCCAAGGTCACCCAGGCCGTCATCTCATTGGCAAAGGTGATGGGGGCGCAGATATAATGCGTGTAACCTTCCGCCTTGAGGTCAGGCACGATGCCGAAGCGATCGTCAGGCGTCTCCGCAAGGCGCATTTCGACCCATTCGCGCGAGGTCAACGCCGCGTAATAGGGGCTTCGAAGGAAGGTCGGGTCGTCAGGGCCCGGGCTGACATAGACGCTTTCCTTGACGCCCCCATCCTTGAGCCAGATGCGCCCGACCGCGTCATGTTCCGCGTGAAGCGTCGAAATCGATAAGGCGACGCGCTCGATCGGCACGCCAAGCGCGAGCAACCGGTTGCACAGCTCGGTGAGATTCTTGGAGGGATCCTCGGCGCGACGCGCGTCGCCAAGGAGCCAATCGCGCAAGGCGCCGACCTCGATCGTGCCTTTCGACCCGATGAGCTCGCGCAATTGCCAGGAATTCATCTTGGAAATGGTCTTGGCGTCGAGCGGCTTTGCGGGCCGCTCTGCCTCCTGGAGCAGAACGGCGGCGTCCGCGGGGGATGCGTCTAGGGCCAATTGCTCTTTGGGCATGCCGCTTTGATATGGCCATTCATGCCTGAGAGGCAAGGGTTGAGTGCACGGGGAATAGTGAAAGGCGAGTAAGGGCGGGTATCCGCCACTGGCTATCCCCCTCGCTTTGTGGAGTGAACGCCCGAGGCTCTCGGACTTGTGTTGCGCGAGCGGGTTGGAACCCCGGTCGGAACATGCTGTTCTTCATTTCCCGCCGGCCGCGGGAAATGGCTCAAGACCTTTCTCCCGCCTCCCTCTCCACACCTGAACCCGTTTGCATGCCTATGCGGTCTATCGCCGGCCCATTCAACGCCGAGGCCTCTGGAGTCCGCCGCTAATGCCTGAACCCAGAGCTAGCATGGCTGCCGGTTTGCCCGAATCCCATAATGTGGAAAGACCGCAAATCATTGGTTCAACTGGACTAATCTATGGTGACCAATTCGTCAGCCAACTTTGGATTTTGCCGCGCAAGACTCCCAAAGCAATGGCTGGCTTCCTCATGAGCGCCCTCGTTGGGGTGGCCGTGGGAGTCTTGATCGCTTTTGGCCCGAACGGCGTGCTTGAGCTGTCAAGAGAGGATTGGGAATGGATCGGTCAAATCACTCTGTGGGTCTTCGTAATAGGCAGTTTGGTTTGGCCTGTCCTTGGCGTTCTCATCGGAATGCTCCAATGGCGCAGATTGCGGCCGCGCCATCGACGAGTGAGTTATGAAATTGACGATAAGGCCATTACGACCCGCGATGCGGAAGGGGTGTCGTTCACCCTACCCTGGAGCAGCGTGAAACGCGTGTGGCGGATGGACAGGCTCCTTCTCATCGAAACGGTCATAAAGACCTGGCACTACATCCCTTGGCGGGCTATCAACCCTGTCGACCGGGATCGGTTATGGAACGAAGCAAGGGCTCAGGCTGCTAGAAACGCACCTGCGCTGAAGTGAGCCAGCCCGCAATCTCGAGGCGCTGCAACACCAGGCAAGCGCAATGAGGCGCCGGTGCTTTTTTTCCACTCGGTCCGATCGAGGCGTCTGCGATAAAATCGAGCGCGGACGAAGTTAAGAATCACGCATCTCCCCTCTACAATGGATCCCCTTATGCCCTCCCTTCGACTCGATCCCGACCCCTGCAATGTCCATTGGGGCTTCTTCGATGCCAAGCTTGCGCCCGTGCTGACCATTCCCAACGGGGGACGCGTGACGATCTCGACGGTCTCGGGCGGAGAGGAGGTCATGCCACCCTCGCCCTTCGTCGTTCCTCCTCAACTTCGTGCCGTCCACGAGAAGGTAAAACCGAAACTGCAAGGCCATATTTGCACGGGCCCGGTCGCGGTCGAGGGCGCGAAAAAGGGCCAGGTCTTGCAAGTCGACGTCGAGGCCATCGAGCCCTTCTACGATTGGGGGTACCAGGTCGTTCGGCCGCTTGCGGGCGCCTTGCCCGATGATTTCGCCGAAAGCCGCATTTACCACATCGCGCTCGACCGCGGCCGAAAGCTTTGGCGCCTGCCCTGGGGTCAGGAGGTGCCGCTCAAGCCATTTTTCGGCGTGATGGGAACGGCGCCCCCTGCCGCCTGGGGGGC
>DASZIL010000211.1:0-9020 GCA_035949255.1 Beijerinckiaceae bacterium
CAATATCGCCTACAGCATGTCGAAATTCGCGGTGGTGGCGCTCACCCATGCGGTGCGCCGCCTCGGCTGGGACAAGGGCGTGCGCGCGACCGCGCTTTGCCCTTCCTTCGTGCGCACCGACATGACGGCCGGCGCGACGCCAATCGCGGCCGAGCTGATGAGCGACCCCGCCGACCTCGCCGAGCTCGTCGCCACCGTCATCGCCTTGCCGAACACGGCGGCAATCGCCGAGCTTCTGGTGAATTGCCGGCTCGAGGACATGGTATAGGGGCGTATGCCGACCCTCATGGGCCGCGCTTCAGGCGCAGGGGTGCGACACGGCTGCGCTCGCGGATGCCGGATGGCGCGATCAGATGCAGGCACACGGCGAAGCCAGAACGCAAGGTTTCGCCCGCAAGCTGATGGCAAAAGGCTATCGCGCCATGCTGGTCCGAAGCTTTGCGCCGGGAGCGACCGAGGCCGATCTCAACCTTGTGCTGTGGCGATGGGGGCACTCGGCGCTGGCGCGTCTTACCCTGATCGATGACGAGAACCGATTGTCACGCTAACGCACCGGGTTAAATCGACGATCAGGTTCCAGGGCTCTGGAAAGTGAGCCCAAGTCGAGCAAGCCCAAATCGGCAGGCGAATTTCACCCCTCCACCGGCTCGCAACGGAAGCCGTCGTCCCAGCGCTTGATCCTTCCGGCCGAGGGCGAGGGGAAGTGGGCCGTGCAGCAGAGCGTTTTCGTGTCGCAATAGCGCTCGAGGAACGAACGCCTCGTCTTGGCCGCTTGCGCCATGTCGGTGTCGAAGCGGGCCGAGAGCTCGGGATATCGCGTCTGCAGCGGGGAATGCATCAGATCGCCCGGCATGACCGCGTCGTCGCCGCCCCGCCCGAAGCCGATCGCGACATGGCCCGGCGTGTGGCCGGGTGTCGGCATGAGGCGGACGTGATCGCCCAATTGATGGTCGTCGTGCACGAGCTCGGCCCTTTTGGCCTCCACGATCGGCAGCACGCTGTCGCCAAAGGTGGGAACCGGCGTCTTGGCGTGCTCGCCGGCCCAGTGGTTGTATTCCTTCTCGGAGAAGACGTAGCGGGCCTTCGGGAAGGTCGGCACCCAGCGTCCGTTCTCGAGCTTCGTATTCCACCCGACGTGATCGGCATGCAGATGCGTGCACATGACGAAGTCGATGTCCTCGACGCGAAACCCGGCCGCGGCGAGGCCTTTCATGAAGCGGTCGTCGCTCTTCATGTTCCATTGCGGACGCGTCGGCCGAGGCTTGTCGTTGCCGATGCAGCTATCCACCAGGATCGTGTGGTGCGGGGTGCGCACCACATAGGATTGGAAGCAGAAGATCAGCGTATCCTGGGCATCGAGCGCCTTCGGCGCGAGCCAATGCCGGTTCTCGGCCAACACCTCGGGCGTGAGCCCGGGCAAGGTTTCGAGCGCCGGCAGAAACGCGCCTTCCTGCTCGATGATGCGGTGAATGGTGAGGTCGCCAACCTTGAAGCTCATGCTCATCGCGCTTTTCTCTCAAAGCTTCGTCCCGAAGACCACCGTTTGTTGTCGGGGCCGATCAAGGATCAGGGGGGTGGGAAGAGGCAAGAAGCGCGACGGAACCCGCCGTCGCGCGGGTGCCGAGACTTCAGCTCGACTGGCGCGACGCGACGACGTCCCTGAATTCGCGAAGCTGCGCGATCCTCTCGCCGAGGAGGCGTTTTTCCTCCTCGCCGTGGGCGGCTTCGAGATAGGTCTGCGCTGTCAGGATTTCTCGGTCGAGCCCTTCGGGTGTCACGTCCTTCATCGGCGTGGTGCGCTCGGCGAGAACAGTGAGGCTCGAATTCGTGACTTCGGCGACGCCGCCGAACACCGCGAATTCCTTGGAAGAGGGCTCGCCATTGACCAGGATCACTCCGCCGTTGCGAAGCGAGGTGACGAGCGGGGCGTGGTTCGGCAAAACGGTGAACTCGCCTTCGGTGCCCGGCACCACGACGCTCTCCACATCGGCCGAATACAGAAGGTGATCGGGCGAGACCAGCTCGAAGCGGAAGGTTGCCATCGCCGCGACCTTCAGGCCGAAGCCGCGAGCTTCTGGGCCTTCTCCACCGCCTCCTCGATGGTGCCGACCATGTAGAAGGCCGGCTCAGGCAGATGATCGTATTTGCCCTCGCACAAGCCCTGGAAGCCCTTGATGGTGTCGGCGAGGTTGACGAACTTGCCGGGCGAGCCGGTGAACACCTCGGCGACGTGGAAGGGCTGCGACAGGAAGCGCTCGATCTTGCGGGCGCGCGCCACGGCGAGCTTGTCCTCTTCGGAAAGCTCGTCCATGCCGAGGATCGCGATGATGTCCTGGAGCGCCTTGTAGCGCTGCAGGATTTGCTGCACCTGGCGCGCCACATTGTAATGCTCCTCACCGACGACGAGAGGCGAGAGCATGCGCGAGGTCGAATCGAGCGGATCGACCGCCGGATAAATGCCCTTTTCGGCGATCGAGCGCGACAGCACCGTCGTCGCGTCGAGATGGGCGAAGGAGGTGGCGGGCGCCGGGTCCGTCAAATCATCGGCCGGCACATAGATCGCCTGCACCGAAGTGATCGACCCTTTGGTGGTCGTGGTGATGCGCTCTTGCAAGGCGCCCATGTCGGTCGCGAGCGTCGGCTGATAGCCGACGGCCGAGGGAATGCGGCCGAGCAGAGCCGACACCTCCGAGCCCGCTTGCGTGAAGCGGAAGATGTTGTCGACGAAGAACAGCACATCCTGCCCCTGGTCGCGGAAGCTCTCGGCGACGGTGAGGCCGGTGAGGCCGACGCGCGCGCGCGCGCCCGGCGGCTCGTTCATCTGGCCGTAGACGAGGGCGCATTTCGAGCCTTCGCCGCCGCCCTTCTTGTTGACGCCCGATTCGATGAACTCATGATAGAGGTCGTTGCCTTCGCGCGTGCGCTCGCCGACGCCGGCGAAGACGGAATAGCCGCCATGGGCCTTGGCGATGTTGTTGATGAGCTCCTGGATGAGCACCGTCTTGCCGACGCCCGCGCCGCCGAACAGGCCGATCTTGCCGCCCTTGGCGTAAGGCGCGAGGAGGTCGACGACCGTGATGCCGGTTTCGAGGATCTGCGCCTCGGTCGATTGGTCGACATAGGCCGGCGCGGGCTGGTGAATGGCGCGCGTCTCCTGATGCGGGATGGGGCCTGCCTCATCCACCGGCTCGCCGATCACGTTCATGATGCGCCCGAGCGTGCCGGGGCCGACCGGGATGGCGATCGGCAGGCCGGTGTCTTGCACCGACTGGCCGCGCACCAGACCTTCGGTCGAGTCCATGGCGATGCAGCGCACGGTGGATTCGCCCAAGTGCTGCGCCACTTCGAGGACCAGGCGCGAGCCCCGGTTTTCCATCTCGAGCGAGTTCAGGATCGCGGGGAGATGCCCCTCGAAATGCACATCGACGACGGCGCCGATCACCTGCGCTACCCGTCCGATCGTATTCTCAGCCATGTCTTGCTCCCGTTCCCGCCCGCGACCCTTAAGGCCCGGCGAATTCAATGATGAGGCGAAAGCCTCAAGCTCCCCAATCCTAAAGCGCCTCGGCGCCCGAAATGATCTCGATGAGTTCCTTCGTGATCATCGCCTGACGCGTCCGGTTGTAGAAGATCGTCTGCTTCTTGATCATCTCGCCGGCATTTCGGGTCGCCGAATCCATGGCGCTCATCTTGGCGCCCATCTCGGACGCCACATTCTCGAGAAGCGCGCGATAGATCTGCACCGCGATGTTGCGCGGCAAGAGCGAATTGAGGATCTCGCCCTCGTCCGGCTCGAACTCGTAAAACCCGGGCACTCCGGCCTCGGCGCCCTCCTCGGCCGCGCTGGTATCGGCGGGAATGATGCGCTGCGCCGTCGGGATTTGCTGGATGACCGAACGGAAGCGCGAATAGAAAAGCGTCGCTACATCGAACTCGCCGTTGCGGAAGCGCTCGATCGCCTTATCGGCGATGCCTTGCGCATTGCCGAAGCCGATCTGCTTCACGCCGCGCAAATCGATCACCTCGAGAATATCCTGCTCGAACAATCGCTTGAGGATGTCGTAACCCTTCTTGCCGACGCAGATGAATTTGACGCTCTTGCCTTCGCTGATGAGCGCATTGGCGCGATCGCGCGCGAGGCGCGCGATCGAGGAATTGAACGCGCCGCACAATCCACGCTCGGCCGTGCAGACGATCAAGAGATGGCGCTTGTCCGATCCGGTGCCGGCAAGAAGCGGAGGAGCCGAGGAGGCGGGAACACCGGATGCGAGGTTGGTGAGGACGCGCTGCATGCGCGACGCATAGGGGCGCGCAGCCTCGGCCGCCATCTGCGCGCGGCGCAGCTTGGCGGCCGCGACCATCTGCATCGCCTTGGTGATCTTCTGCGTCGCCTTCACCGAGGCGATACGGGTGCGCAGCGATTTCAAGCTCGGCATGAAGTGAGGTCTCTACCTGCGTAACGGCTTTGGCTTCGAGATCAGGTTGAAGTCAGGACTTGGTATCAGAAATTGGCATCACGTCTTGGCATTTCGTCTTGGCATCAGGGTTTGGCGGCATTCAACGCGTCCTCGACGCGACGGCGGAAGGTGAGCGGACCGGCGATCATGCGCAGCGGCGTCATGCTGACGCCCGAGCCGCGCACCTCGACGGTTCCGTAACCCAGGATGCGGCCGAGGATCGTCTGCTCGACCTCGATCGAATCGATCTTCTCGAGACGCTGCTCGATCGTGCGCCGCGAGATCAACCCCCATTTGCCGATCACCTTGCGGTTCGTAACCGCAAGCTCGGTGGTGACGCGCGTGACCCACGCGCCGAGAAGATGCAGCGCGCCGAAAGCGACAATGACGAGGCCCAAAACCCGCATCAGCCAGCCGAGCCAAACCCAGAGATCGCCGATCTTGTAGCCGATCCCGGCGAGCACGAGCCCCACGAGAAGCTGAAAGACCGGCACCACGAAGATGACCCAGTGTTTATGGGCGACATGCCTGACGACCTCACCTTCTCCAAGCGACTGTTCGACATAGCTCATTTGGCCCGCGGCCCGCGACATCCCCCGCTCAGCTGAAGGCCTTCGCGAAGCTCTCGACCGCGCCCTTGAGTTTCGCGCCCGTCGCATCCGACAGATCGCGCGTCGCGCGGATGTCGTCGAGGATCTCGGGGTGATTCGCGCGCAGCGTCCCCAAGAGCCCGTCCTCGAAAGCCTTCACCCGGTTGACGGGAAGCGGATCGAGATAGCCGTTGACGCCCGCATAGATGGCGCAGACCTGCTCTTCCATCTTGAGCGGCGAAAACTGCGCTTGCTTGAGAAGCTCGGTAAGGCGCGCGCCGCGGTTCAGAAGGCGCTGCGTCGCCGCATCGAGGTCCGAGCCGAACTGGGCGAAGGCCGCCATCTCGCGATATTGGGCGAGCTCGCCCTTGATCCTTCCGGCGACCTTCTTCATCGCCTTGGTCTGGGCCGAGGAGCCGACGCGCGACACCGAAAGCCCGACATTCACGGCCGGCCGAATGCCTTGGAAGAACAAGTCCGTCTCGAGGAAGATCTGTCCGTCGGTGATCGAGATCACATTCGTCGGAATATAGGCCGAGACGTCGTTCGCCTGCGTCTCGATGATGGGCAGCGCGGTGAGCGAGCCGTTCTTATTGGCATCGTTGAGCTTTGCGGCGCGCTCGAGCAGGCGCGAATGCAAATAGAACACATCGCCCGGATAGGCCTCGCGGCCGGGCGGGCGGCGCAACAAGAGCGACATCTGACGATAGGCGACGGCCTGTTTCGAGAGGTCGTCATAGATCATCACGGCGTGCATGCCGTTGTCGCGGAAGAACTCGCCCATGGCGCAGCCGGAGAAGGGGGCGAGGAATTGCATGGGGGCGGGGTCGGAAGCGGTTGCCGCCACGATGATCGAATATTCGAGCGCGCCCTGCTCCTCGAGCACCTTCACGAATTGCGCCACGGTCGAACGCTTCTGGCCGACCGCGACATAGACGCAATAAAGCTTCTGGCTCTCGTCATTGCCGAGGTTGAGGGACTTCTGGTTCAAGATGGTGTCGAGCGCAACGGCCGTCTTGCCGGTCTGGCGGTCACCGATGATCAGCTCGCGCTGGCCGCGCCCGATCGGGATGAGCGCGTCGATGGCCTTGAGGCCGGTCGCCATCGGCTCATGCACGGATTTGCGCGGGATGATGCCGGGCGCCTTCACATCGACGCGACGGCGCTCGCTGGCCGTGATCGGCCCCTTACCGTCGATCGGATTGCCGAGCGCGTCGACGACGCGCCCGAGAAGGCCCTTGCCGACCGGAACGTCGACGATGGCGCCTGTGCGCTTGACCGTCTGACCTTCCTTGATCTCCTGGTCGGAGCCGAAGATCACGATGCCGACGTTGTCGCTCTCGAGGTTGAGCGCCATGCCGCGCGTGCCGTTCTCGAACTCGACCATCTCGCCGGCCTGCACCTTGTCGAGGCCGTAGCAGCGCGCGATGCCGTCACCGACCGAAAGGACCTGACCGACCTCGGAGACCTCGGCCTCCTGGCCGAAATTCTTGATCTGCTCCTTCAGCAGGGCGGAGATTTCTGCGGCGCGGATATCCATCATCTGACCTCTCGCATCGCAACGCGCAGCGCGTTGAGCTTGGTTTTCAAGGACGCATCGATCATGCGGTGGCCGAGCTTCACGACCATGCCGCCGATGATGTCGGGATTGATCTTCACGGAAAGCGATACCTCTTTGCCCTCCGCATTCCGAAGCGCGGTCTTCAGCTCGCCCATCATGGTTTCGGGCATCGGCTCGGCCACCATGACCTCGGCGGGCACGATGCCCTTGCGCTCGGCGAGCAACGCCTCATAGGCGCGCATCATCGCCGGGATGGCGAACAGGCGCCGCTTGCGGACGACGAGGCGGATGAAATTGCCGGCGATGCCGCCGATCCCCGCGCGATCGAGAATGGCGCCCACCGCCGCCTGCTGCTGTTCCGGCGTGAACACCGGGCTTCTCACGAGCCGCTTCAGGTCGTCGCTTTCCTCGATCAGCGCCGCGAAGCGCTTGAGGGCAGCCGAGACGGCGTCCGCCTCACCAGTCTCGCTCGCGAGCTCCAAAAGCGCGACGGCGTAGCGGCCGGCGACGCCCGACATGCTCGTTTCGACTTGAGCCACCCTCGATCCCGTCCACTGCCGGCGCGCCGCGAAGCCATCGGCCGCGGCTTAAGCGCCTTTGTTGAAAATTCAAGCCAGAGCGCCCCGCCGCGCCCGCGGCAGCGGCGCTGGGGCGAAGGTCGCGTAACACAGGGTCAAAAGCCGCGCAACCCGGCGTGCTTGCGGCGATCTGGCCTGATCGGCGAAGCGTGAAAGGCAAGGAGGACGGCCACCGCAATCTCGAGTGCCGCGAGCGCTGCCGGCGTTGCGGGCAGCGCCGGCTCTCCACAAAGCCCGGCCTGCAAGCGCCAAGGCGACATCGCTGCTCTCGTCGATACGGCCTGACCGGCACCATCGGCCTCGACCGGCTTGCCGCCGGGCGAAGCGGCGCCTACCTGCCGATGATCAAGCCAAGGGAGTGGCAACATGCAGATCGCGATTGTCGGCGCCGGCAATGTCGGTGGTGCTCTCGGAAAAGGCTGGCGCAAGGCAGGCCATCACGTGAGCTATGCGCTCAGGAAGACCACGGGGAAGGATGTCGACGAGCTTCGCCGTGCCGGCTTCGATGTCGTCGCCATGAAGGATGCGGGAGCGGCCGAGGTGATCATGCTCGCCATTCCCTGGACAGGCATTCCCGACGCGGTGAAGGCGCTCGGCAACGTTGCCGGCAAGGTGATCGTCGATGCGACGAACCCGCTCTCTGCCGAAATGGAGCTGGCGCTCGGCTTCACCGATTCGGCGGGCGAAACCGTCGCCCGGCTCGCGCCGGGCGCGCATGTGGTGAAGGCGTTCAACGTGACCGGCGCCGACAACATGGCTTCGGCGCATGCGTTCAAGGCGAAGCCGCTCATGCCGGTGGCCGGCGATGATGCAAGCGCCAAGGCCAAGGCGATCAAGCTCGCCGAGGATCTCGGCTTCGAGGCGGTCGATGCGGGCCCGTTGAAGACGGCGCGCCTCCTCGAGCCGATGGCAATGTTCTGGATCAAGCAGGCCCTTGTGCAAAAGCAAGGTCTGCAATTCGCCTTCGCGCTGACGCGGCGGTGAGCGACCGGAGGATTCCGCGAGGCCGATAGCCCCAGCGCCATGCCCGTGGTCTTCGCCGTCATGCGCGTCCTCGGGCTTGTTCCGAGGATCAGGCCCGCGCATCCACGCCCTGCGAACATGACCCGCGCGATGCGTTGGCCTCATAGCGGAGACATGAGGATCAGGCGCCAGCCCAATCAACCTCTTCACAACCAAAAAGGCCCCGGATCGCTCCGGGGCCTTCTCATATTCTCGTAAGTGGCGAGGTGGCGTGGATCAGAAATCCATGCCGCCCATGCCGCCGCCGCCCGGCATCGCGGGCGCGGCCGATTCCTTCTTCGGACGGTCGGCCACCATGGCCTCCGTCGTGATCAGGAGCGAGGCGACGGAAGCCGCGTCCTGCAAGGCATGGCGCACGACCTTCGCCGGATCGATGATGCCGGCTTCGATCATGTCGACATATTTCTCCGACTGCGCGTCGAAGCCATAGGTCTGCGACTTCGCATCGTTGATGCGGCCGACGACGATCGAACCCTCGACGCCCGCGTTCTCGGCGATCTGGCGGATCGGCGATTCGAGAGCCTTGAGCACGATGTTGATGCCGGCCTGGACGTCCTCGTTCTCGTTCTTGAGAGCGCCGACCGCCCGCTTGGCGCGCAGGAGCGCGACGCCGCCGCCCGGCACCACACCCTCTTCCACCGCGGCGCGCGTGGCGTTGAGCGCGTCGTCCACGCGGTCCTTCTTCTCCTTCACCTCGACCTCGGTCGCGCCGCCGACGCGGATCACCGCGACGCCGCCGGCGAGCTTGGCAAGGCGCTCCTGGAGCTTCTCGCGATCGTAATCGGAGGTGGTCTCCTCGATCTGCGCCTTG
>DASZIL010000212.1:0-36266 GCA_035949255.1 Beijerinckiaceae bacterium
AGCTATCGCGTTCGCGTTTTTGTGCCGTCGGGCGATCGCCGGATCCATCCGCGACACCAAATCGGCACCATAGTCAGGTCGGCACGTGATCCCTCAGGACGACAACAGTACTCACTGGACGCCGTTTCAAGGGCGATGGCGTCCCTGGCCTTCGTGCTGGCGAGAGCTGAGGTCGGAATTTTTGTGAGCGCCCCGAACCGGCGCAAGAGAAATCAAACCATTTCGCGATAAAATCGGGTCTTCCTTCTGATCGAGTCCGTGTAACCGGAATGCTCCGCTTCGTCCTTTGCGCTGATGATTTCGCCCTGAGCGAAGGGGTGAGCGCCGCGATCCTCGCTCTCTTGCGCGAGGGCCGCATCACGGCGACGAGCGCGATGACCAACCGGGAGAATTGGGCAAGGGCCGCTCCGCGCTTGCGAGAATTCGCCGGCCGAGCCGACCTCGGCGTGCATCTCAATCTTACCTGCGGCCATTCGCTCGCCCTGATGTCGCGTTTCGCCCCGACGGGGGAGCTTCCGCCCTTCGGGCGCGTGCTGCGGGGCGCGCTTTCCGGGCGCCTGCCTCTGGCCGAGATCGCCGATGAGTTCCGCCGGCAGATCGATGCCTTCGCTGCCGCGATGGGACGCGAGCCCGATTTTCTCGACGGACATCAGCACGTCCATGCCTTTCCCGGCGTTCGCGACGCGCTCTTTGGTGCGCTCGATGGTCTTGGCCTCGCGCAGCGTCTCTATCTGCGTGACCCGGCCGATCGTCCAGGGGCGATCGCGAGGCGACGCGTCGGGGCCGGCAAAGCCGTGGTGATCGCGGCGCTTGCGCGCGGCTTTGGAGACAAGCTGCGGGCGCGAGGCCTCACGGCGAATCGGGGCTTCGCCGGCGTCGTCCCCTTCGATCCGCGCCGGGATTATGCGGCAGATTTCGCCCGCTTCCTGACGGCGCCCGGGAAGCGCCACCTCGTGATGTGCCATCCAGGCGAAATCGATGACGAGCTCGTGGCGGCCGATCCGGTGAACGAAACACGCCCTAGGGAGGCGCGCTTCCTTCGAGGCGACGCCTTCCTCGACCTCTTGGCGCGGCTCGACGCCGCGCCGGCACGTTTCGGTGAACTCAAGCGGCCCTGAAGAGCTCGGGCGCCCGGAGTGTTTTGGCGCTCGACGTTCGGCCGCTTACTTCGCCTTGCCGAACATTTCCGCGACATGTTCCCAATTGACGAGATGCTCGAGGAACGCCTTGATGTAGTCGGGCCGGCGGTTGCGATAATCGATGTAATAGGAGTGCTCCCACACGTCGCAGCCGAGGATGGGCTTCGCCCCATGCACGAGCGGGTTTTCGCCGTTCGGTGTCTTCATGATGACGATCTTGCCGTCCTTGACCGCGAGCCAGGCCCAGCCGGAACCGAATTGGCCGACGCCCGCGGCGATGAAGTCCTCCTTCATTTTCTCGACGGAACCCAGATCCTCCTTGATCTTCTTCTCGAGGGCGCCCGGAATGGCGCCACCACCCTTCGGCTTCATCCATTTCCAGAAATGGGTGTGGTTGTAGTGCTGGCCCGCGTTGTTGAAGAGCGGCGCGTTCTTGCCGAAGGAGCCCTTCACCACGTCCTCGAGGCTCTTGTTTTCCCACTCAGTGCCCTTGAGGAGGTTATTGCCCGTGTTCACATAGGCGGCGTGGTGCTTGTCGTGGTGAAATTCGAGCGTCTCCTTCGACATGTGGGGCGCGAGCGCATCATGCGGATAAGGGAGATCGGGGAGTGAGAACGACATGGGATGCCCTCCTGGCATGGATCGAGACGGATGGTGGAAACTTTGAGCTGAGCGGGCGCCTTAGCCGGCTCGCCTCTCCTTAACTAGGCCGAAGCCCCAGGATCGGCAACATCGAGCTGCGAGCGCGCGAACCGCCCTGGAAATGGCCGGGGCAAGTCAGGAGGAGAGCGGCTCGAGGCGCATGAGGCGAAGCGAGATGAGGAATGCGGCGGCGAGGAGCAACGAGACGAGCGCCACGACACCGCTCCAGCCGTTTCTCTCCCAGAAGATGCCGCCAAGCGAGCCGATCACGCTCGAGCCGACATAATAAAGGAAGAGATAGAGCGACGCGGCTTGCGCCTTCGCGGTTCGCGCCCTTCGTCCGACCCAGGCGCTGGCGATGGAATGCGCGCCGAAGAAGCCGAAGGTCAAGACCGCGATGCCGGCGATGACCACGGGGAGCGACCCGGAGAGCGTGAGCCCGACGCCGGCGCTCATGACGGCGATCATCACCCAGAACACATTGCGCAAGCCGAGCCGCGCCGCCACGGCGCCGGTCACGGGCGATGAGACGATGCCCACGAGATAGAGGCTGAAGATCAGGCCGACGCCCGTCGGGGTCAGGTCGAAGGGCGGCGCGAGGAGTCGATAGCCGATGTAGTTGTAGATGCTGACGAAGCTACCCATGATCAGGAAGCCTTCGAGCACCAAGAGGCGCAAGCCCGGCTCGCGGAGATGGACGAGGAAGCCTTTGGCGAGCGCGCGCGCCGACCAAGGCCGTTTCGAGAAATGGCGCGAGGGCGGCAGGCTTCGCCAGAAGATCAGGCCGGCGATGATCCCCATGGCTCCGAGCGCGAGCGTCGCCCAGCGCCAGGAGCCGAGATCGGCGAGAAGCCCGGCCGCGAGCCGCGCCGCCATGCCGCCGAGCGCGCTGCCGCCGATGTAAAGGCCCATGGCGAAGCCGATCGAGGGCGGCGCGATCTCTTCGGCCACATAGGCCATGGCGACGGCCGGCAGGCCGGCGATCGAAATTCCGGCCGCGGCGCGCAAGGCGAGGAGCGCGGGCCAGCTCGGCGCGAAGCCCGTGGCGAGCGTCAAGAGCGCGGAGGCGAGCACCGAGGCGACCATCACGGGCTTTCGCCCGAGCGTTTCGGAGATCGCGCCGGCAACCAGCATGGCGGGCGCCATCAGACCCGTAGTCACGGAGAGCGCGAGGCTCGCTTGCGCTGCTCCGAGCCCGAAGCTTTCGGAGAACACCGGTAACAGCGGCTGCACATAGTAGAGGAGCGCGAAAGTCGCGAAGCCCGCGCAGAAGAGTGCGAGGATCGTGTTCCGGAACGCCCTCGTGCCGCTCTTGACGAGCGCATCGTTTGGCTGGCGCGGCTCGTCCGCCATGCCGGGCGGCGTGCGACCGGTCAACGCTTGTCGAGCCGCGCCAGGATCTCCGCGTAGAAGAGACCAGCCGCGGCGCCGCCCACGAGTCCCGCGAGCAGTGAAAGCCCCGTTATCGTGCCGAGCCCGCCGGACGGCCTGATCTTGAGCGCGAAAAGGATGATGAGGGGGACGAGCGCGCCGGCGGCCGCGCCGACGATCATCATGTCGCGAAACAGTTTCGCGCCTCCCCGCATCAGAATGGCGTCGGCGGCCGGCAGCACGATGAGGCAGACGGGTGCGGCAACGAGGAGGCCGAGCGGCAGGCCGACGACGAAGATGGAGAGGAGGCTCATCGGCTCGAAGCCCTTCTGCAGCACGCTGAGGAGGAGCATCGCGCCCACCATGACGACGGCCGAAATGACGGTGGTGGTCAGTCCGGCCTTGAGCCAGCCCATGGCTTCACCCCTCTGCTGGAATGAGATCGTCGTAGAGCCCGTTCAAGATCGCCAAGGCATCGCAGCCGGAGAAGACGAAGAGGTCGATCGTCGCGCCTTCGAAGGTTTCGGCGAGATCGCGCGGGTTTCCGGCGACCGCGAGCTTCGTCGCGCCCGCCGCCTTGAGTGCGCGCGCGGCTTCGACGCCGAGCGGCGCGTAATGCTCGTTGGAGGAGCAGAGACACGCGAAGGTCGCGCCGGAGGCGCGGAAGAGATCGAGAATGAGCGGCAAGGTCGAGGCCTCC
This sequence comes from Beijerinckiaceae bacterium, assembly GCA_035949255.1. GTDB lineage: Bacteria > Pseudomonadota > Alphaproteobacteria > Rhizobiales > Beijerinckiaceae > GAS188. Next base: position 3,853 of record DASZIL010000212.1, read on the forward strand.
GCATTCTCGATCGTTTCGAGACCACCGCCCTCGAAGAGGCTCTTGGCGAATTGGCGGCGCCCGGTGAAACTCGCGGCGCCGCCAAGGTTGGCGATGAAAACCTTAGGCCGCCGGCCCGTGCGGGCAAGATGCGCATCCGAACGGTCCCGCAGACGCTCGAAGGGCTCGGCGAGCCGCCGCGCCATGAGCGCTTCGAATTTCTGGCGAAGCGGAAAACTCGATCGCACCTCGTCCGCGTGCTCGGGCGCCGGCCGAAGCACCGCGACCGGCGCTTCGGAAAGGAGGGCGAATTCGCTGACGCCGGTGATCGGCATCTTGCGGTTGCCGATCTCCGTGCGGCGCTCCTCGCGCACGCCGGCGATGCGCGCTTGCAGCTTGCCGCCGATCAGGCTCTCGACGATGCCGCCCTCGCGCTCGATCTCCTGGAAAAGCTCCCAGGCTTTGTGCGCGAGCGCCTGCGTCAGCGCCTCGAAAGCGCCCGAGCCCGAGGCCGGGTCGGCGACGCGCCATAAATGCGATTCCTCGATGAGCACATGCTGGAGATTGCGCGCCGCACGCCGTGCGAAAGCATCAGGCAGGCCGAGCGCCGCCGTGAAGGGCAAGACGCCGATCGAATCGGCTCCCGCGACGCCTGCCGAGAAAGCCGCGAGCGTCGCGCGCAACATATTGCTGTAAGGGTCGTGCCGCGTCGCCATGCGCCAGGCCGTCTCCGCCGAGAGCTCGATCGGCTCGGGCACGAGCCCGCATGCCTCTTCGACGCGTTCCCAGAGACGACGCAGGGCGCGTAACTTGGCGATGCTCATGAACTCATCGGCATCGGCGACAAGGAGGAAGCCCAAAGCCTTGCGCGCCTGATCGAGGCTCCAACCCTGGGTTTCGAAGGCGCGCAAATAAGCGACGCCGGTCGCGAGCACGAAGGCGAGCTCTTGCGCCTCGCTCGCGCCCGCCTCATGCGCGACGCGCCCGTCGACGCGGGCGGCGCGTCCCGCGACGCCCTTCTCGGCGGTGAGCCTCGCCGTGCCCGTGAAGCGCTCGGCAAGCTGCGGCCAATTCAAGGGCATGCCGCCGCAACGCGCCATGTCGGAGACGGGATCGAGGCCGAAGTCGATGCAAAGCTTTGCTGCCTCATCGCCGCGCCGCGCCACAAGCTCCAGCAGGTTTTGCGCGACGATACGTCCGTCGAAGGGCGCGGTCTCGAGGCGCAGCCGGATGTGGTCGAGCTTGACGCCGGAAAGCGCCTGGTCGAGCGCCTCGACCGAGCCCGCATTCACGCCGAAGCCCCGCCCGGTGGCGGAGCCGGAAAGCACAAGCACCATCTCGGTGGCGCCGCCCGAAAGATCCTCGAGCGCAAGGCGCGAGGCTTCGTGAGGGTCGGGGTGATCGATCCGCTGGGCGAGGCGCCACGGCCGGCGCGCCTGCAAGGGCGGAGAACGCGTTTCGCTTGCGGCGGCGTAAAGCGGCTCGATCGGCAATCCATCGGCGCTGTGCGAGACGAGCGCTCCGGAGCTCTTGCCCCTCAGCGTCTGCGCGACGAGCTTGCGCCAGCTATGCAAAGCGCGATCGTCCACGATGTCGTTCTTGCCCTTTGTGGCCGCCATCGGTCAGTTCCGGTGCCGCGCATGCATCATCATCGGGCAGGTTCCACAAGAGATGATGGCTCGAGCCCCGGCATCGCCGCTCTCATATGAATTGGGAAAGTCCAGGCACCGCGGAAACGATGCCGCCCACCACGTCTTCACCGGCCTTTTCACGCACATGCGCGAAAAGCGTCTTGCCGACCGTCTGCATCTGCCCCATCGACAGGCCGGCGCTCGTCAACTGGCCGGCGAGCGCCATCAGCCCGCCGTTTCCGCCCATCGCCCCGGCGAGCCCTGCGATCGCTCCGCCGATGCCGCCTGCCTGTGCTTGCGCTTGCTGATCGGCGGCCTGTTGCGCGCCTGGAATCGCGGCGGTCGCCTGCTCGACAGCCTCGGCCGGCGCCTGCTGTTTCAGGAAATTCAGGATGATGCCGACGGCCTTCTCGGCCGTCGCGGCGTCGATGCCGGCGGCTTGCGTCAATTTGGCGATGAGCTCGTCCATTTGATGTCTCCGCGGTTCCCCGAAACTCTTACAGGCTTCCCATTGCAAAGCGAATGGGCAAGCGCATGACCACTGGCTTAAAGGCGCATCCGTCGGGATGGATTTTGGCATTCCCCAATACTGACCCATGCTCTACATTGATGGCGGATGTCGGCTCCGTTCGCACAAGGGCGGATCATGAGGCTTCCTGGGAGGATGTGAGATGAATCGGTTCAATCGGCGCGACACCTTGGCGCTCGGCGTCGGCGCGCTTGCGGCGACGACGCTCGGCACGGGCGCGAGCGCAGCCATCCCAACCGCCAATGTGGAGGCCCCGAAGCTCGACATCGAGAAGGGCGCCTCGTTGCGCGTGCTGCGCCCCACGAAATTCGTCGATCCCGACGAGACCATCTTCAATGCGAACACCCAGAGCTTCGTCAAGGCGACGGGCGTCCAGGTGAAGGTCGATTATTCGGCCTGGGAGGATCTGCGCCCGCAGACCGCGGTGACCGCGAACACGGGAGCCGGCCCGGATGTCGTGCTCGGCTGGACGGACGACCCGCATCTTTACTCGGACAAGCTCGTCGAGCTTTCCGATGTCGCCGAATATCTCGGCAAGAAATACGGCGGCTGGTATCCGCTCGCCGAGCGCTACGGCAAGAAATTCGGCACGAACGACTGGGTCGCGATTCCCTTCGGCGGCTCGGGCGGGCCCTCGGTCTACCGAATTTCCTGGGTGAAGCAGGCGGGTTTCGACAAATTCCCGACGAGCCTCGACGATTTTCTCAAGCTTTGCCGCAAGCTCAAGGAGATCGGCCACCCCGCCGGATATACTTTCGGCCATGCGACGGGCGACGGGAACGCCTTCTGCCATTGGCTCGTCTGGGCCCATGGCGGCTACATGATCGACGAGAACCAGAAGGTGATGATCAATTCGAAGGAGACGATCGAAGCCTTGAAATACGGCAAGGCGCTCTTCGAGACCTTCATCCCGGGCACGCAATCCTGGCTCGACCCTTCGAACAACAAGGCGCTGATCGCGGGCGAGATCGCGGCGACGCAAAACGGCGTCTCGCTCTATTACTCGATCAAGAATTCGACCGATCCGAAGATCGCCGCGATGGCGCCCGATCTCGACCATGCGCGCATGCCGATCGGTCCCGTCGGCTTCGGGACCGAGACGGCGCTCGCCATCAACTCCATGGTGTTCAAGCACACCAAATATCCCAATGCCGCCAAGGCCTATCTCGCCTATATGATGGAAGTCGAGCAATACGATAAATGGCTCACCGGCACCTACGGCTATTGGGCGCAGCCGCTCAAGGCCTATGAGCAGAGCGATGTGTGGAAGTCAGATCCGAAGATCGCGGCCTATAAGGACACGATGAGGGATTCGCTTTGGTATGCCTTCAAGGGGCCGATCAATGAGGCCTCGGCGGCGGTTGTCGCCGATTACGTCATGGTCGACATGGCAGCTTCCGTGGCGACGGGCGCCGCGACCCCCGAGGAGGCCGCGGCCGAAGCCGATCGGCGGGCCAAGCGCTATTACAAGACGGGTTGATCCGAAAGCGCGAATGGACGAGCGCCGCCTCAGCCGCCTCAAGCCACGGCCCTGCCAGCGGCATCGTGGCCGTTGCCGGGTGCGCCTCGTCGCCAAGGCGCGCACGCGACCGTTCAAGGGACAAGGCGCCTCCTGACCCATGGCCGACATCGCACAAAAATGGAGCGTCGCGCGGGAGGCTTCGCAAGGGCCGAATCTTTTGGCGCGCCTCTTCGACTGGAAGCCTTTTCTCGTCTTCCTCTGCCTCCTGCCGGCGATCGGCCTTCTCGTCGTCTTCCTCACCTATCCGCTCGGCCTCGGGCTCTGGCTTGCCTTCACCGACACGAAGATCGGGCGCGGCGGCGCCTTCGTCGGGCTCGAGAATTTCGTCTCGCTCTGGCACGACCCGATCTTCTGGACCGCGGTCGGCAACACGATTTTCTACACGGCGACGGCGACCATCGGCAAATTCGCGCTTGGTCTTTGGCTCGCGCTCCTTCTCAACCATCACATCCCGTTCAAATCGCTCATCCGCGCCATCGTGCTCGTGCCCTGGATCGTGCCGACCGTGCTCTCGGCGGTCGCCTTCTGGTGGATCTACGATCCGCAATTCTCGATCATCTCCTACATCCTGAAAGACGTGCTCCATGCGAGGTCGACGAACATCGATTTTCTCGGCACGCCCTGGGCGGCGCGCTTCTCGCTGATCGCGGCGAACATCTGGCGCGGCATTCCCTTCGTCGCCATCAGCCTGCTCGCCGGGCTGCAGACGATCTCGCCTTCGCTCTACGAGGCCGGGATGCTCGATGGAGCGACCTCATGGCAACGCTTCCGCCACATCACGGCGCCGATGCTGATGCCGGTTCTTTCGGTGGTGCTCACCTTCTCGGTGCTCTTCACCTTCACGGATTTCCAGCTCGTCTACGCCATCACGCGCGGCGGGCCGATCAACTCCACGCATCTCATGGCGACGCTCGCCTTTCAGCGCGGCATTCCGGGGGGCCAGCTCGGCGAAGGCGCGGCCATCGCGGTCTCGATGATCCCCTTCCTGATCGCTGCGACGCTCTTCAGCTATTTTGGCCTCGCGCGGCGCAAATGGCAGCAGGGCGAAGCCAATGACTGACGCGGCGCTCGCCACACCCGAGCCGGCCGCGCCCGAGCGGCTCGGCGTCATCTCCTGGGAAAGCGGCCCGCGCAAGCTCGTGACGGTCTATTTGCCGCTCGCCTGCTTCGTCATCGTGCTGCTCTTTCCCTTTTATTGGATGGCGATCACCACCTTCAAGCCGAACAACGAGCTTTACAACTACAAGGATTTCAACCCGCTCTTCGTGCATTCGCCGACGCTCGCCAACGTCAAGAAGCTCTTCTTCGACACCGATTATCCGCAATGGCTGTGGACCACCATGGTGATCGCCGCCGCCGCGACCGCCTTGTCGATCTTCGCCAGCGTGCTCGCGGCTTACGCGATTCAGCGCCTTCGCTTTCGCGGCGCCAATTGGGTGGGGCTCGCCATCTATCTCGCCTACCTCGTGCCGCCTTCGATCCTCTTCATCCCGCTCGCCGCGATGGTGGTGAAGCTCGGCCTCTTCGACTCGCCGCTCGCCTTGATCCTCACCTACCCGACCTTCCTGGTGCCCTTCTGCACCTGGCTCCTGATCGGCTATTTCAAGTCGATCCCTTACGAGCTCGAGGAATGCGCGCTGATCGACGGTGCCTCGCGCCTCCAGATCCTGCGCAAGATCACCTTGCCGCTCGCCGTGCCCGGCTTGATCTCCGCCGGCATCTTCGCCTTCACCCTTTCCTGGAACGAGTTCATCTACGCGCTCGCCTTCATCCAATCCTCCGAGAAGAAGACGCTGCCGGTCGCGGTGCTGACGCAGCTCGTGCAGGGCGATGATTATCAATGGGGGGCGCTGATGGCGGGCGCCCTCTTCGGCTCGATCCCGGTCGCGCTCTTCTATTCTTTCTTCGTCGATTATTACGTCTCGAGCCTCACCGGCGCGGTGAAGGAGTAGCGCGCTCGAGCCTTAGCGGTTTTACCTAATCCGGCCGAGCTGGCGAAAAACGGAACCCGCAGTCGTCCTGCCCGGGCTTGGCCCGCGCATCCGCGGCTTTCCTTACCACATAGGCATGGATGCCCGGGCCAAGCCCGGGCAGGACGCAATGGGGCAACGCATCGAGGCCGCGCGGTCTCGCGATCACTCCACCGTCAGCACGATCTTGCCGATATGTGTGCTCGATTCCATCAGCGCATGCGCCTTGGGCGCGTCGGTGAGCTTGAAGGTCGCGTGGATCACGGGCTTGCAGCGCCCTTGCTCCAGAAGCGGCCACACCTTCTCCTCGAGTGACCTGGCGATGCGTGCCTTCTGCTCCGCCGAGCGGGGCCGCAAGGTCGAGCCCGTATGGGTCAACCGCTTCATCATCAGGCGGCGCAGGTCGAGCGTCACCTTGGAGTCCTTGAGGAAGGCGATCTGGACGATGCGGCCTTCCTCGGCCGCCGCCTCGTAATTGCGCGGCACGTAATCTCCGCCGACCATGTCGAGGATGAGATCGACCCCCTTGCCGTGCGTCGCGCCCTTCACGGCCTCGACGAAATCTTGCTTACGGTAGTCGATGGCGAGATCGGCGCCGAGCTCGCGGCAGCTTTCGCATTTTTCGGCCGAGCCCGCCGTCGCGAAGACGCGTGCGCCGAAGGCCTTGGCGAGCATGATCGCCGTGGTGCCGATGCCGGAGCTTCCGCCATGCACGAGGAAGCTCTCGCTCTTTTGCAAATGCCCGCGGTCGAACACATTGGTCCAGACGGTGAAGAATGTTTCCGGGATCGCGGCGGCCTCGACCATCGTGAGGCCCTTCGGGACCGGCAGCGCATTCGTCGCGTGCGCCTTGCAGAATTGCGCATAACCCCCGCCCGGAACGAGCGCGCAGACCTTGTCGCCGACGCGGAAACGCGAAGCGCCCTCGCCGAGCGCGGCGACCTCGCCGGCGACCTCGAGGCCCGGCAGGTCAGGAGCACCGGGCGGCGGCGGGTAATGGCCTTGCCGTTGCAGCACGTCCGGGCGGTTGATGCCCGCCGCCGCCACGCGGATGAGGATCTCGCCGGGGCCGGGCCTCGGCACCGGCCTGGTCTCGGCGACCAGCGCCTCCGGGCCGCCAGGCTTCGGGATCGCCATCGCCGTCATGGTCGCGGGGAGCGTCTGCGGCATCATCTCACCTTAAGGTTTTGCTTTTCAGGCTCGCGCAAGCGGCTTCACCTGGCCGGCGCTCGCCTCCTCAAGGGAAATGATCTAACTTTCTTCGCGCCGGCTGCCAACAGCGCGCGCGGCCGGAATAGGCATGAAGGAGACGGAGGGAACCCTCATGGAGGATGACGAGCTTCGTCCCAAACGCCCGGCGCCGGCCCATGTGATCGGGCAGGACCTCTCGATGCTGTCGATCGCCGAGATCGAAGAGCGGGTCGCCGCCTTGCGCAATGAGATCATGCGGCTTGAAACCGCGAAGGCTCAGAAGCTTGCGGCGCAAGGCTCGGCGCAATCCTTCTTCAAGCGGTAGAGGGACATTTCCGTCCCGTTTGGCGCGTCGCGGTCCAAGGAAGATCGCCGGCGCCGATCCACCGCGTCGCCCCCGTCCTTCATATCATTTAAGGGCGATTGTGATCCGTTTCGGCGCGCTTAAAAAATTCGGTAAAAATTAACTCAATGTTAAGCTTTAGGCGGTATCAAGGTAAATGTCAGGTGGCTCTCCTGTCCACTTGTTTGACGCCTCCCTGTTTTACCTTCAGAGCCGCTTCGTGCGGCTCTTTTTTTGTTCTCGTTTGTTAAAGAATACGGAAAACTTGCGCGATTAACCTTAACGAAAGGTAACCGCGCCGGGCACGTCGTCCTGGCTTTACACTTGCGATGCTCGATTTCATCAATCGAGCCCGCTCCCTTTCGAGACGAGAGTCTCGAGGGACGACGGCCAAGGGACGGGCCAGCGACGCGAACGAGGCGCAAGGTGAACGAGACGCGACCAGTCACGCGAATAGGGGCGCATGGCGCCGTGATCTTCGCCGAAAGCTTCGTCCATTCGGAGCAATTCTCCGGCTTGTTCCGCGAGGGCATGGGGCTCGTCGAGGAAACCGCGAGCTATCTCGACGGCAAGGGGCGGGAGGATTCGCGGCTTCTCCAGAAACAAGCGGCTCTCGGCTACGCGACGGAAAGCATGCGCCTCACGACACGGCTCATGCAGCTCGCCTCATGGCTCCTGCTGCAACGCGCCGTCGGCGAGGGCGAGCTCAGCCGTCTACAGGCCGAGCGCGACAAGGCGCGCATTACGCTTAAGGATATGCAAGCGCCGTCCCCCGAGGAAACGATCGCTCATCTGCCGCAAGGGCTTCTGGCGCTGATCGCGCGCTCCTTGCGGATTCAGGAGCGCATCTGCCATCTCGATCGCCAGATCACCCAGAGCCTCGAGGGGGAGGCGCCGCCGCCAAGCCTCGAGAATCCGGTCAACGACCAAATCGCGAAGCTGCGCCTTGCTCTCGGCGCTAGCGACTTTGGCGCCCGCGACTGAAGCTTTCAGGATTTTCCGAATTTCAGGTCGCCGAATTTCTTGGCGAAACGCGACACGCGTCCGCCGCGATCGGTGATCTGCTGCTGGCCGCCGGTCCAGGCCGGATGGCTCTTGGGATCGATGTCGAGGGTCAGCGCGTCGCCCGCCTTGCCATAGGTCGAGCGTGTCTGGAATTCCGTCCCGTCGGTCATGACGACTTTGATGAAATGGTAGTCGGGATGGGTATCGGCTTTCATGCCGGTCACTCTTCAAAAAACGCCGAGCTTCGCCGCAGGCGGCCCGAGCGATGGCTGTTGATGGAAAGCTTTCGCGATTGCCCTCTAGAGCATCATCCGCAAAAATGGAAGCGATTTTTGGCCCAAGGAATCTTGATCAAAAAGGATATTGATCAGGACCGGATTTGATCAAGACCGGCCGGATCGCCAACAAATGTGAGGATTCCCGACCCCAATGCCCCTGTCTCCCCAAGCGCTCCTTTCCCATCTCGAAGGTCTCGGCATCGCGACGCGCACGGTCGAGCATTCGGCGCTCTTCACCGTGACCCAGTCGCGCGAGCTGCGGGGTGAACTGCCGGGCGGCCATACGAAGAATTTGTTCCTCAAGGACAAGAAGGGCCGTTTCTTCCTGGTCTCCTGTCGCGAGGACGCGAATGTCGATCTGAAGCGCCTGCACGAGCGGCTCGGCGCGTCCGGCCGCCTCTCCTTCGGCAGCGCCGAGCAATTGATGGACAAGCTCGGCGTCGAACCCGGCGCCGTCACGCTTTTCGGCGCGGTGAATGACGGAAAAAAGGAGGTGACGGTCGCGATCGACAAAGGGTTGCTCGAATTCGATGTCATCAACGCGCATCCCTTGACCAACACGATGACCACGGCGCTGTCTCGCGACGATCTCATGCGCTTCCTGGAGACGACCGGGCATGTGCCGCTCGTCATCGACGTTGAATTCAAGGCGGAGGCGCAGTAGTGGGCCTGGGGACGCAAAGCGGGCATCCGCGTTGCCAAAGCCTCGGCCTCGCACCATCTGAAGCCTTTGGCTTCACCGGGCGCGACCCGCGCCCAAAGGGCGAAGCGCGGGCTTGAGCGTTATAGGCTTTGCGATAGATCATGGTGGCGCTATCGAAAGGGCGCGATCAAGGAATTCTCGCTTGAGTAGCTTCATCTGGGCCTGATCAGGCCACCACGGCAGTGATGAGCGCAGTCGAAAAGGACCGGTTAAGGCCATGCAAGATCAGGTGAGCGCCACCGAGCTCGTGAAGGACACGACGACCACGGGCTTCCGACAAGATGTCATCGCGGAATCGGCGCGCCAGCCGGTGCTCGTCGATTTCTGGGCGCCATGGTGCGGCCCCTGCAAACAGCTTGGACCCATTCTCGAGAAGGCCGTGCAGGCGGCGAAGGGCAAGGTGAAGCTCGTCAAGATGAACATCGACGAGCACCCCCAGATTCCGGGCCAGCTCGGCATCCAGTCGATTCCCGCCGTGATCGCCTTCCAGCGTGGCCAGCCGGTCGACGGCTTCATGGGAGCGGTGCCGGAAAGCCAGGTGAAGGCCTTCATCGAGCGGCTCGTCGGGCCACTCGGCCCCTCCTCGATCGAGACGCTTCTGGCGCAAGCCGATGAGGCGGCGAAAAAGGGCGATATCGGGGGCGCCGCCGAGGCCTATGCGGCGGCGCTCGCGCAAGAGGAAGGCAATGCGCGCGCTCTCGGCGGGCTCGCGCGCATGCAGATCGAAAGCGGCGCCCTCGAAGAGGCGAAGCGCTTCCTTGCCATGGCGCCGGCGGACAAGGCGGATGATCCGGCGATCTCGGCCGCGCGCGCCGCGTTGGAGCTTGCCGAGCAGGCGGCCAACGCGGGAGACCTCAAGGGCCTCGAGGCCACGGTCGCGGCGAACCCGCTCGATCACCAGGCGCGCTTCGATCTTGCCGCGGCACTCAACGCCAAGGGTCGGCGCGAGGAAGCCATCGACCAGCTCATCGCCATCATCAAGCGCGACCGCGGCTGGAAGGATGACGGCGCTCGCAAGCAGCTTCTGCAGTTCTTCGAGGCTTGGGGACCGATGGACGAGATGACGAAGCTCGGGCGGCGTAAGCTCTCATCCGTGCTCTTCTCTTGACGTGCGAAATACCGTGTCGGAGGCGTTGAGATGAAATCGACGCGGCGCCTTTCTCTCTTCTCCTTCATGCACGACGCGTCGAAACGATGGATCGAGGGCATGGCGTTTTCTCCGTCCGAACGCAGCCGGCTCTAGGGGGAGCTGATGGGCATCAACGTTCCCTATCGGGGACCGGCCGATCTTCCCGAGACGCTGCGCGTCTTTCCTCTCGCCGGCGCCTTGCTTTTGCCGCGCGGTCATATGCCGCTCAATATTTTCGAGCCGCGCTATCTCGCGCTCGTCGACGACGCGCTGCGGACGGACCGGCTGGTCGGCATGATCCAGCCCGACGACGAAGCCTCTTCCGAGGCGCTCGCGCCGAAGCTCTACGGCACGGGGTGTGCCGGGCGCGTCACCCAATTCGCCGAGACCGGCGATGGGCGTTACCTCGTGACGCTCACTGGCGTTGCACGCTTTGCGATCTCGGCCGAGCTCTCCGCGGACACGCCCTATCGGCAATGCCAGGTCGATTTCCGTAAATATGCGAGCGATTTCACCGCGCGCGCGGGAGAGGACCTCGTCGACCGCGAGGCCGTGCTCGACGCGCTTCGCCGCTTCGCCAAGGCCAATGATCTGCGCGTCGATTGGAAGGGCATCGAGGATGCGCCGAACGAGGCGCTCGTCAACGCGCTCGCCATGATGAGCCCTTTCGGGGCGCGCGAGAAGCAAGCGCTCCTCGAAGCGCCCGATCTCAAATCGCGTGCCGAGATCCTGGTCGCGATCACGGAATTCGAGCTCGCCAAGACGGGCGGCGGTTCCGAAACTCCATTGCAATGAGGGAGATCCTGATGGAAGAGCCGCAATCGAGTGATCAGGACAACCGCGCCGCGGTCGACCGCAAGCTTTTGGAAATCCTGGTGTGCCCCTTGACCAAGGGCCCGCTCGAATATGATGCGCGCCGCCAGGAGCTGATCAGCCGCTCGGCGAAGCTCGCGTATCCGATCCGCGATGGCGTCCCGATCATGCTGCCCGAGGAAGCCCGGCCGATCGAAGGCTAATTCTGCGCCGCGCGCAGGCTCACCGCGGCGATGCCGGCGCCGATCAGCAAGCTGCCGCCCACCCGGTTCGCAAGCGCCACGGCGCGCGGGTTGCGCATCAGCACGCGGGCTCGTGAAGCGACGAGCGCATAGCCCAAGGCGTTGGCGAAGGCGAGGACAAGGAAGCTCGCCTCGAAGATCAGCATCTGCGTCACGAAATCCGCGTTGCGGTCGATGAACTGCGGCAGGAAGGCGACGAAGAAGGTGAGGCTTTTCGGGTTGAGCGCCGTCACGAGAAAAGCGTGCGTGAGCATCCGCAGCGGCGGGATGGCGTCGCGCCGAGGCGTTGCGTCGAATGTCCCGCCGGCGCGCCAGAGCTTGACGCCGAGCCAGATCAGGTAGGCGGCGCCCATCCATTTGAGCAGGGTGAACACCGTGCCGGAGGCCGCGAGCAAGGCGCCGAGACCGAGCATCGACAAGGTCATCGCCGTGAAATCGCCGAGCGCCACGCCGATCGCGATCGGCAGCGCGGCGCGCAAGCCTTGGCCCAGCGCGTAAGAGACGACGAGCAGCACCGTCGGCCCCGGGATCAACACCAAGATGCCGGAGGCGATGAGGAAGGCGAGCCAGGTGGCGAGCGTCATGGGATGGGTCCCGTGCGGGTCATTCTCGGAGCAAGCCGAACTGTTAGGCCGTCAAGCGGCAGGATGCAAAATCGGCCTTTCAGCGCGAGCCCCGTCACGCCATGAGCCGGCGCCGAGCGCCCTTGCGGGCGCCGCTTCACCTGCTACAACACGCCTGCCAGGGACCACCCTGCGCCACGGGTTAGCCTTCGATCAGGAGTTTCCCTCGTCGGAAATGGCTTGGCCCCGTTTCATCGAGTCGCGGAACGGCCAGGCGGGAAGAGATTCCGCCGGGTTTGATCCGTCGGCAGCATCGGGGAGGGCCCCGCCGTTTCGGAGCTCGAAATGGAGACGGCGGCGACCCGATCTGAAATCGAGGATGAGCGCGCCGCGGCCGCAGGCGCGCGGGTGATTTGCCGCGCCGAGTCGAAGCGGAGCCTCGCCGCCTGGACCGGCGAGCTTCGCGAGACGGCGCTGCTGAGCGCTCCGCTCATCCTCACGAGCATCGCGCAGATGGCGATCAACGCGACCACGACCATGATGGTCGGGCATCTCGGGCCTGAGAGCCTTTCGGCCGCGGCGCTCGCCAACAGCCTCTACAATTCCTTCCTGGTGTTCAGCCTGGGCTTCGTCTCGGCCGTCGCCCCGATGATGGCGAATGAGCGCGGCCGCGATCCACACGCGACGGAAGAATTGCGGCGCACGGTACGCCAGGGCTTTTGGGCCGCGATCGCCATCGCGGTGCCGATCTGGCTCACTCTCTGGCAAGCGGAGCCGCTTCTCATCCTGCTCGGCCAGGCGCCCGAAGGCGCTCGCCGCGCGGCCTTCTACATGCATCACGTGCAATGGGGGCTGCTGCCGCAGCTCTTCTACATGGTGCTGCGCTCATTCCTCGCGGTGCTCGGGCGCCCCTTGTGGACGCTCGCCGCAGCGGCGGGCGCGATCCTCGTCAATCTCGGGCTCGGCACCAGCTTGATCCATGGTTATCTCGGCCTGCCGGCGCTTGGCCTCGCGGGAGCCGGCATCGCCAGCGCTTTCGCCGGAACGACCTTGTTCATCGGGCTTTCGCTCGTCGTCACGCTCGATCCGCGCTTTCGCCGTTATCGCCTGTTCGACCGGGTATGGCGCGCGGATTGGCCGCGCTTCTTCGAGCTGATGCGGCTCGGCTTGCCGATCGCCATCGCGCTCGCTTTCGAGGCCACGATCTTCTCGGCCGCGACGCTCATGATGGGGCTGATCGGCGCGGCCGCCGTCGCGGCCCATGCGATCGCCATGCAGATCGGCACGCTGGGCTACATGGTGCCGACCGGCATTGCCCAGGCGGCGACCGTGCGCGTCGGCCTCGCGCGCGGCGCGGGCGATGCCGAATGGATCCGGCGCGCCGGCTGGACCGCCTATGCGATGGCGCTCGGCGCTTCCGGCCTCGTGGCGCTTTTCGTCGTGCTCGAGCCTCGCTTTCTCGCGAGCCTCTTCATCGATGTCGACGCTCCCGCGAACGCCGAGGTCGTCGTGCTCGCGCTCACCTATCTCGGCTTTGCGGCGCTGTTTTTGATGACGGATTCGCTGCAAGTCGTGATCGCCGGCATGTTGCGCGGCCTTTTCGACACGCGTGTGCCGATGTGGATCGCCGCCTTCGGGTATTGGATCCTCGGCCTGCCGCTCGGCGCGCTCCTCGCCTTCCATTTCGGCTTCGCGGGCACGGGACTCTGGACCGGCATCGTCTCGAGCCTCGGCGTGGTCGGCCTTGTCATGACGGCACGTTGGGTGCGCCGCGAAAAATATGGCCTCGTTCCGAGGCGGGCCGAAACGTCACGCGTCAGCTGAGAGCGCCGCCGACCTCGCGCGCATCGACCTTGTTGCGCAGCGTCGTCGCGACCGCGATGCGCAGCGCCTCCGAGACGATCGGCACCGCGAGCGAAGGCAGGCCGGGATGATTGACGGCTTGGGCGGGTGAATAGGGGATGTGGATGAAGCCCGTGCGAAGCTTGCGCCGCCCTGTCGCCCGCAGATGGCAGGCGCCGTAGAAGATATGGTTGCAGACGAAGGTTCCGGCGGTCTGTGAGGGTCCAGCCGGAATCCCGGCGCCGCGCAAATCACGCACGATCGCCTTCACGGGCAGGCTCGAGAAATAGGCGGCCGGCCCCTTGGGAACGATCGGCCGGTCGAGCGGTTGCGCACCGATATTGTCGGGAATGCGCGCATCGTCGAGATTGATGGCGACGCGCTCGACCGAGATTTCCGCCCGACCGCCAGCCTGGCCGACGCAAATGACGATTTGCGGGTCGAGCGCCGCGATCTCGGCTTCGAGCCTTGCGATGGCCTTGCCGAAGACGCAAGGCATGAGGCGCGCGACGATTGGATGGCCGTCGATGCGCTCGTCATCGAGCGGCCGCACGGCCTCCCAGGACGGGTTTTCCGCCTCGCCGTCGAAAGGCTCGAAGCCGGTGAGAAGGATGGTTTTCGCCATGGGGCCGCGGCAAGTTTGCGAATAGGGGGAGCGCGATCGTGGACGCGGGCCGCGCATGGGGTCAATACATATCGGCGTGAGGCCAGCCTTCTCATCATTGCGCCGTCCAGCCGCCGTCGATCGAGAGATTGGCGCCCGTGATCTGCGAGGCGGCGTCCGAGCAGAGATAAAGCGCAAGCGAGGCCACCTGATCGACGGTGACGAATTGCTTCGTCGGCTGCGCCTTGAGAAGCACCTCGTCGATCACCTCTTCCTTCGTCATGTTGCGCGCCTTCATCGTGTCGGGGATCTGACGCTCGACGAGCTCCGTCCACACATAGCCGGGGCTGATGCAATTGACCGTGACGCCGAAGCTCGCCGCCTCGAGCGCGACCGTCTTGGTGAATCCGGCAACGCCGTGCTTGGCCGCCACATAGGCCGATTTGAATGGCGAGGCGACAAGGGAATGGGCGGACCCGGTGTTGATGATGCGGCCCCATTTTCGCGCCTTCATGCCGGAGAGAACGGCCTTGGTGGCGTGAAACACGGCGATGAGATTGACGCGGATGATCGCTTCCCATTTTTCATCGGGAAAATCCTCGACCGGGGATACGAATTGGATGCCGGCGTTGTTGACGAGAATGTCGACCGAGCCGAGCTTCGCTTTCGCCTTCTCGATCATCGCCGTGATCTCATGGGGTTTCGACATGTCGGCGCGGTCGTAAAGCGCCTCGACGGAGAATTCGCGCGCGAGGTTTAAGCGCTCCTTCTCGATCGCGGCCTCGTCGCCAAAGCCGTTGAGCATCACATTCGCGCCTTCCTTGGCGAGAGCGCGCGCGATGCCGAGCCCGATGCCGCTCGTCGACCCCGTCACGACGGCGTTCCTGCCTTTGATGGTCATCAAAATCTCCCACGGATGGAAATACCGTCGTGCCGGGCGCGGCGCTCTCAAGGCCACAGGCGGGCGCCGTCGTCGGCGATCGTTGCGGCTTTAGCGAAAAGGATCACCTGAATGGCGGCTCGTCGAAGGAGCGCAATTTGCGCGAATGCAGGCTCTCTCGCCCGCTGCGCAAGATATCGATCGCGGTGAGGCCGATCTCGAGATGCTCGCCGACGGCGCGGTTGTAGAAGCTGTTCGCCGCGCCCGGCAGCTTGATCTCGCCATGGAGCGGCTTGTCGGAGACGCAAAGCAGCGTGCCGTAAGGCACGCGCAGCCTGAAGCCCTGCGTCGCGATGGTGCCGGATTCCATGTCGATCGCGACGGCGCGCGAAATATTGATGCGTTGGCGCTCCTTGCTCCAGCGCAGCTCCCAGTTGCGATCGTCATAGGTCACGACGGTGCCGGTGCGCAGCCGCTGCTTCAACGCCTCGCCCCGATCGCCGGTGACGCGGGCCGCGGCCTCCTGCAAGGCGAGCTGCACCTCGGCGAGCGCCGGGATCGGCACGTCGACCGGCACTTGCATGTCGAGGATGCGGTCCTGGCGCAAATAGGCATGGGCCAGAACGTAATCGCCGATCTGCTGGGAGAGCCGCAAGCCGCCGCAATGGCCCACCATCAGCCAGCAGTTCGGGCGCAGGACGGCGAGATGGTCGGTGATGTTCTTGGCGTTCGAGGGGCCGACCCCGATGTTGACGAGGCTCACGCCTTGCCCGTCCTTCGCGGTGACGTGATAGGCGGGCATCTGGAAGCGGTGCCAGGGGTTGCCGGCGATGAGGGCTTCGCCCTCGCTCTCGGCCATGGCGCCATCGATCACGATGTCGCCGGGAAGCACCAGCTTCTCGAACCGGCCTTTCTCACGCACCCGCTCGAGCCCCCAGCGGATGAATTGATCCACATAGCGATGGTAATTGGTGAGCATCACCCAGGCTTGGCAATTGCGCCAATCGCCGCCCGTGTAATGCATGAGCCGGCGCAGCGAGAAATCGACGCGCACCGCGTCGAAAAGCGCGAGCGGGCGCGGCATGCCGGGCGCCTGTGCGAAGCTGCCATCGGCGATCTCGTCGCCCACCGTCGAAAGCAAGGGTGCCGGAAAGAAGAGAGCGAGCTCGGCCGCCGTCACCCCCTCGCGTGAGAGCTCGTCGCCGCGCTCGAACACATAAGGATAGGGGATCTCCTCGCTGCTGACGCCGACCTCGACCGCCGCCCCATATTCATTCATCAGCGGACGCAATTGCTCGAGGAGATAAGAGCGGAAGGCCGCGGGCTGCGTGACCGTCGTCGCATAGACGCCGGGCGCCGGGAATTTGGCGAAAGCGCGCCGCACCAAGGGCTGCACGCCCTCGGGCTCATAGCTCACCCGGATCTCGGGATAGCGGAAACGGGCGCGCTCATCGGGGGAAGGCGGCTCGCGCGTCTCGAAATAGCGCTCCAAGGCGTGCCGCAGCGCGCCTGTCGCGTCGCGATGCAGCCGATCGAGCCTCGCGACCGCTTCCTCCGGCGTCTCGACCGTGACCAGCGCGGATCGCAGCGTCTTGTCCATCATTCTCCATATCGTGGCGAATTGCCGCGCCGCAAGACTTCCGCGCGGACGGCCGCCGCCGGCGTTGACATGAGCCACCCACCGACATGAAAGTCGTGGCGGCAAGCTTGAACCGCGCGTGGCCCGTGAAGGGGAGAGGTCACGAAAGGGAGAGTCATGGACGAGGCACCGATCCTGGTCGAGGGCAAACAAGGCTATCGCCTCATCACGCTCAACCGGCCTTCGCGGCTCAATTCCTTCAACGAGGCGATGCATCTTGCGCTTCGTGCCGCGCTCGCCGAGGCCGAGGCCGATACATCCTGCCGCGCCGTGCTCCTCACCGGCGCCGGGCGCGGCTTTTGCGCCGGGCAGGATCTTTCCGACCGGGTGATGGGGGAGGGCGCTGAGCCGCCCGATCTCGGCCGGACCATCGAGACCTATTACTCCCCGCTCGTGAAGCAGCTGCGCGCGCTACCGATGCCGATCGTCTGCGCGGTGAACGGCGTGGCGGCGGGAGCCGGCGCCAATATCGCGCTTGCCTGCGATATCGTGCTCGCGGGGCGCTCGGCGAGCTTCCTCGAGGCCTTTACGCGCATCGGCCTCGTCCCCGACGCCGGCGGGACTTTCTTTCTGCCCCGCCTCGTGGGTGAGGCCCGTGCGCGCGCCATGGTGCTGCTCGCCGAGCCGGTGCCGGCCGAGACCGCCGCGGGCTGGGGGCTCATCTGGAAATGCGTCGATGACAATGTGCTGATGGGCGAGGCGCATGCGCTTTGCGCCCGATTCGCCGAAGGCGCGACGAAAGGCCTTGCGCTCGCCAAAAAGGCGCTCGACGCCTCCTCGACGAATACGCTCGATGAGCAGCTCGCGCTCGAGCGCGATTTGCAGCGCGAGGCCGGCCGCACCCAGGATTACGCCGAGGGCGTGCGTGCCTTCATGGAAAAGCGCAAGGCGATCTTCAAAGGCAGGGCATGAGCTTGAAAACCGGCTTTCCGCGCCCTCCCCTTCGCCACGAAGGCGCGTATCGGCGATGAGCGCCGAGAGGCTCGCGCGCGCCGCGGCGGACGCCATGTGGGCGCAGGACAAGGCGAGCCGCGCGCTCGGCATGGCGATCACCGAGATCGCACCGGGGGCGGCGACGCTCACCATGCCGGTTTCCGAGACGATGGTGAACGGCCACGGCCTCTGCCATGGCGGCTACATCTTCACGCTTGCCGATTCCGCCTTCGCCTTCGCTTGCAACAGCCATAACCAGCGCGCCGTGGCGCAACATTGCGCGATCACTTATCTCGCGCCCGGCAGGCTCGGCGATCTCTTGACCGCCCGCTGCCGCGAGGTGTCGCGGGCCGAGCGCTCCGGCGTCTATGACGTTACGGTCACGCGCCAGGACGGCGAGGTGATCGCGGAGTTTCGCGGCCTCTCACGCACCGTGAAGGGGACGCTCGTGCTCGAAACCGGGGTGTGAGAAGGGCGAATGGAGTGGGGAAAAGTGAAGAGTGAAAAGTGAATGGCGAGCGATTCAATTCTCACTCACTATTCACTACTCACTTCTCACGATTTCGCTACTCGCCACAAAGGAGGAAATGATGCGCCTCGGGGAAGCCCCGCCGCCCGGCAGTCTCGACCCGATCGAGACCGCCTCGCGCGACGAGATCGCCGCGCTGCAGACGAAGCGCCTCAAGGCGACGCTCGCTCACGCTTACGAGAAGGTGCCGGCCTACCGCGAGAAATTCGAGGCGGCGGGCGTTCATCCGGGTGATTTCAAGCGGCTCGAGGATCTGCGCAAATTCCCTTTCACCAGCAAGGTGGATTTGCGCGAGAATTACCCCTTCGGCCTTTTCGCCGCGCCGCGCGAGAAGATCGCGCGCATCCACGCCTCATCCGGCACCACCGGTAAGCCGACCGTCGTCGGCTACACCAAGGCCGATCTCGACATCTGGGCCGCGCTCATGGCGCGTTCGATGCGGGCGTCGGGCGCAAGACCCGGCATGATCGTCCACATCGCTTACGGCTACGGGCTCTTCACCGGCGGGCTCGGCGCCCATGCGGGGGCCGAGAAGCTCGGCTGCGGGGTGGTGCCGATGTCGGGCGGCATGACGGAGCGACAGGTGCAGCTCATCCATGATTTTCGCCCCGACGTCATCATGGTCACGCCCTCCTACATGCTCGCCATCCTCGACGAGTTTCGCCGCGCCGGCATCGACCCGCGCGCCTGCTCGCTGAAGATCGGCATCTTCGGCGCTGAGCCCTGGACGAATTCGATGCGGGCCGAAATCGAGGAAGAATTCGACATGCACGCGGTCGACATCTACGGCCTTTCCGAGGTGATGGGGCCTGGCGTCGCCAATGAATGCGTGGAGACGAAGGACGGGCTGCACATCTGGGAGGATCATTTCTTCCCGGAGGTGATCGATCCCGCGAGCGGCGAGGTGCTGCCGGATGGAGAGAAGGGCGAGCTCGTCTTCACCTCGCTCACCAAGGAGGCGATGCCGGTGATCCGCTATCGCACGCGCGATCTCACGCGGCTTGCGCCCGGCACGGCTCGCTCGATGCGGCGCATGGAGAAGATCACCGGGCGCTCGGACGACATGATGATCCTGCGCGGCGTCAACGTCTTCCCGACGCAGATCGAGGAGGAGCTCCTCAAGATCGATTCGCTGAGCGCTCATTACCAGATCGTGCTGACGCGCGAGGGCAGGCTCGACGAGATGGAGATCATGGTCGAGGCTCGCCCGCATGCGGCCTCCGCGAAAGAGCGGACGGAAGCGGCCAGGAAGCTGAAGGATGCGGTCAAGAGCTTCGTCGGCGTCACCGCCAAGGTCACGGTCGCCACCCCCGGCGCGATCGAGCGCTCACTCGGCAAGGCGAAACGGGTTTTGGATAAGCGAATGGCGAGTAGCGAGTAGCGAGATCGTGAGGAGTGAGGAGTGAGAAGTGAGAAGTGAGAAGTGAAAGATAGAGTCCTCGCCCTTCACTTTTCACTCTTCACTTTTCACTCTATTCGCTACTCGCTACTCGCCCCCTCATTACCGCTCTAGAAGCACCGCCTTGCACGCTTCAGGAAGGGCCGAGAGCGGCAACGGCGGGCGAGGCTTGCCCGGGACCGGATGCAGAACTCCCGGCTGGAACCAATAGGCGAGGTCCTTCTCGGCACAGCCGTCGCCTTCGGGCGGGGGCTCCTGCTCCTCGCAACCTGAGGTGCCCGCCGGGCAGGCGAGGCGGATGTGGATATGGTCGTCATGGCCCCAATAGGGGCGGACTTTCGTCATCCAGCCGCGATCGGAGCCCGCCGTTCGGCAAAGCTCCTTCTTGATCGCCGGATTGACGAAGATGCGTGTGATCCCGGGTTCCTCGGCCGCCGCCTTGATCAGCCCGAGATGCGCTTGCGTCCAGACGGAATGGTCGACGGTGAGCCGGTCGGGCGCGACGACATTCACCGCCGCCTTCTCCTCGCGCTCCTCACGCGACAAGGTGTAGGGCGGCATCGGGGTGAGCCAGATGTCGGCATCGAGGCCGATCTGATGGGAGGCGTGGCCCGTCTTCATCGGGCCGCCGCGCGGCTGTGACATGTCGCCGATCAAGAGGCCCGGCCAACCGGCCTTGCGCGCGTCTCGCGCGACATGCTCGATCGTCCGCACCAGCACGGGCATGCCCCAGTTGCGGTTGCGCGAAAGCCGCATCACCTGCCAATCCTCTCCGTCGATCGGCAACGGCACGGCGCCCGCGAGGCAGCCCTTCGAAAAGAAGCCGATCGGGCGCGGCGCGCCCGATGACGGCTTCGTCACCGCGCCGAAGAGATCGCGCGCCGGCTCGTTCTCGATCTCTGTGGCGCGAGGCGCCGAGATGAAGGCGATGAAGGCAAGCGCCGCGAGCCCCGCGCGCAGCGGGTGATTGCGCGTCGCCGTCTTGAGGCTCCGGGCCGGGCCTCCGACAAGGCACGAGGCCGCGGCGCCGAGGCGGAGACGACGACACCGATCAGGAGATTGCAGTCGGGATCGCGGCGAAGTGACTGGAGCTTTCCGCATGAGTGAAGCTTCCTATGGCTCGAGGGTTGCGTCAAACAGAGGGCGCGAGCGGGAGCGCAGGGACGGGTGCACAGCCTCGTTTCCATTCTGGCCGCGAATCAGCAATGATGGAGGGTAAGATCGGCAAGAGCGCGCTTGCGGTGCGGATAGGCAGCGTGCCGCGCCCTATAAACGCGCAGGGGAGGAATGAAGATGAATGATGCAAGGAGCGAAAGCCGCGCCGCCGCCATTTTGGCGCGGCTCGATCGGCTTCCCGGCACACGCCACATCTGGGTGCTCATCTCGCTTCTCTCGCTCGGCGGCATGTTCGAATTCTACGATTTGTTCATGACCGCCTATGTGGTCCCGGGCCTCGTGAAGGCAGGGCTCCTCAAGGATGTCCAGGTTGGCATTTTCGCCGGCCCCGCGCTTTTCGTGGCGTCAACCTTCACCGGCTTGTTCATCGGCACCTTCGTGTTCGGCTATGTGGCCGATCGCTACGGAAGGCGAACCATCTTCACCTATTCGATGCTCTGGTATTGCGCCGCCACCTTGGTGATGGCCTTCCAGAACAGCGGGCTCGAAGTATGCCTCTGGCGGCTGATCGCCGGTATCGGCATCGGGGTCGAGCTCGTCACCATCGACACCTATCTCTCCGAGCTCGTGCCGAAGTCCATGCGCGGGCGCGCCTTCGCCTTCAACCAGGCGGTGCAATTCGCGGTGGTGCCGGTCGTCGCCTTCATCGCCTATATGCTGGTGCCGACGAGCCCTCTCGGCCTCGACGGCTGGCGCTGGGTGGTGCTCATCGGCTCGGTCGGCGCGCTTTTCGTGTGGTTCATCCGGCGCGCCGTGCCGGAGAGCCCGCGCTGGCTCATCAACCATGGACGGCTCGACGAGGCCGAGACGGTGACGGCCGCGATCGAAAAGAAGGTCGCCGAGGATCTTCACGGCACGCCCTTGCCGGCGCCCGCCGCCCATGCGGTCGATAAGGCCGATCCGATGGGGCGCTTCACGGAAATTTTCGAGCCGCCCTATCGCAGCCGAACCATCATGCTGATGGTGTTCCAATTCTTCCAGACCTTCGGCTTTTACGGCTTCGCCGCCTGGGTGCCGACACTGATCGCCCAGCAGACCGGAATCAACCTCGGCACGACCCTGCAATATGCCTTCATCATCGCGATCGCGAACCCCTTCGGCCCGCTGCTCGCCATGAGCTTCGCCGACAAGTTCGAGCGGAAATGGCAATTGGTCGGCGCCGCCGTCTGCATCGGCGTCTTTGGCGTCGTGTTCTCGTACCAAAGCCAGATGGAGCTTTTGATTCTCTTCGGCGTGCTGATCACGCTTTCGAACAACGTGCTCTCCTATTCCTTCCACAGCTACCAGACCGAGCTCTTCCCGACCCGCGTTCGCGCGCGTGCCGTCGGCTTCACCTATTCGTTCAGCCGCATCAGCACGGTGTTCGCGAGCTTCATCATCGCGTATTTCCTGCAGCTCGGCGGCACGAAAGCCGTCTTCGGCCTCATCGCCTTTGCGATGGCGATGGTCGTGATCTCCATCGGCGCTTTCGGCCCGCGCACGCGTGAACTCGAGCTCGAGCAGATCTCGAAGTGAGGGGTTGAGCGCAAGTTGAGCATGGCTCCCGCATAAGCCCGCCGGCCGGCGCGGCGGCTTTGTCAAGGCGTACGCCGTTGCCATTGCGCCTTGCATTTGCCCGCGCTGGCGCATCGCCTATGCTGGCGCGCGGCGCGCCGAAAGCTCGCCGCTTTCCGGCCATTTCGCCGAGATTGCTGCTCGAGGTGCAAAAAGGAGAATGACGATGCTCAGGCTTGCAATCATCACTTCTCTATTGGCGCTCTCCTTGCCGGCTTTCGCACAGGACAGCGGCCATATTCAGATGCTGAACGATCAGTTTTCGGACGCCTTCAACCGGGGCGATGCCGCAACGTTGGCGACCCTGTACACCGAGGATGCGGTGGTGCTGCCGGCCGGCTCACCCCTGGTCAGGGGACGAGAGGCGATTCAAAACTTTTGGAAAAAAGGCGCCGAGCAGCTCGAGGGCATGCGGCTCACGACCGTCGACGTCCAGCCGCTCGGAAACGAAGCCGCCCGCGAGATCGGAACATTCGTGCTCAAGACCAAGGGCCAGGCGTCGCAACAGGTGGACGGCAAATATGTCGTCATTTGGCAAAAGGACGGGGGAAACTGGAAAATCTCAACCGACATCTGGAACGCGAACAAGTGATGTGAGGCTTCATCGGGTTCATCGGACATTGGCTGCCTCGGCGCTTACCGCGGTGACGCAGCGCACGACCAGACTCGACCCGAAGCCGACAAAGGTTTCGAGCCTCTACGCCGGCAGCCCGGCCGTGCGCAGCGCTTCGGACAAAGGCTCGGCGATCGATGCGTGGAAGCCAACGGCGGCACACATTCCCCTGATCGTGTAGCCCGGCTCCAACTCCAGCACGCGCGCCGCGGCGTGCCTCGCGGCGTCGACACGCCCGAGCTTGGCGTGCGTCGCCGCCGACAGCATATGCGCGAAGCTAAAATTGGGGTTTGCCTGAAAACACCTGCTCGCCGCCTCGGCGGCTGCCTCATAGCGGCCGCGCTGGAAATGGCCGAGCGTGATGGCGAAACAGGGGCCGTAGTTTATGGGGTCGAATGGAGAAAGGCGGAGCGCGTGCTCGCCCCAGTCGATGCCGCGGTCGCCATCCCCGCCCGTGGCCATCACGACGCTTCCGAAGGCGTAGGCCAGCGAGCACGAGGGGCTCAGCGCCAGTGCCGCCTCGAACGCCCGGCGCGCGGCCTCCCGATCATGCGTGACGAGGCCCAAGGCAAAGCCTCCAAGCGCCAGCGCCGTGGCATCGTCGCGACCATGGGCGATGGCAGCATGCGCATGACGGGTCGCGCCGAGCCGGTTCTCCTCACGCGCGCCACCGCGCACGAACAGGATTTCATGACACCAGGCGGCGAAACCGTGTGCAGCCGCATAATCGGGCTCGAGGCTGAGCGCGTTCTCGAGCAGTGGTAGCGCCTTTGCGGCCCGGTCCGGCATGGCCTGATAGACGTCGGGAATGGCGCGGAGCACGAGGTCGTAGGCATCGAGATTGTCAGGCCGCTTTCGCTTGACGCGTTCGATCTCCGCCTGCCGCAAGCTCGGTTCAATGGCGGCCACGACACTTGTCGTGAGCTCGTCCTGGAGGGCGAAGATGTCGTCGAGCGTGCGGTCGTAGCGTTCAGCCCAGACGTGCCGGCCGGTTTCTCCCTCGACCACCTGGCCGGTGACACGCAATCGATTCGACGCCCTGCGCACACTCCCCTCGAGAATGTAGCGCACGCCCAGCTCACGCCCTACCTGCTTCACGTCGACGGATTTGCCTTTGTAGGCGAAGCTTGAATTGCGGGCGATGACGAATAGCCATTTGATACGCGAAAGGCCGGTGATGACATCCTCGACCATGCCGTCCGAGAAATAATCCTGCTCCGGGTCGCCGCTCATGTTGGTGAAAGGCAGGACGGCAATTGACGGTCGGTCGGGAAGCGCGAGCATCGCATCCTCCGGTTTGTCCTGGGTGGCAGTCTGAGGATCGACACGCGTTTCGATTCGAAAGACGTGGACCGCGCGAGCGATGTTCTTGACGCTATGCTGGCCCAGATCGGCGAAGCTGATGGGAAGCTTCTCGCCGACATGCTCGCGCACCGTGGCGCTGACACAGATCTGGTCAGGCTCCGCCAGAGCCTCGAGGCGCGCCGCCACATTCACTCCATCGCCGAAGATGTCGCCGTCCTCGACGATGACGTCGCCCACATTGATGCCGATGCGAAACCGTATGCGCTGGCTCTCGTCAAGGTTGGCGTTGCGATCCTTCATTCCCTGCTGCAGCACCACGGCGCAGCGCACCGCATCGACGATGGACGCAAACTCGATAAGAAGGCCGTCCCCTGTGGTCTTGACGATGCGGCCTTGGTGCTGAGCGATCAGCGGGTCGATGAGCTCCCTGCGGTGGGCTTTGAGCGCCGCAAGCGTCCCTTCCTCGTCGGCGCCCATGAGCCGCGAATATCCGGCCACGTCAGCGGCAAGGATGGCGGCGAGCCGCCGCGCGGTGCGGGAGTCCTCGCTCATACGCTTTCCTCTGCAGCTTGGCCCGACACCGCTCCCGTCGTCGATCGTGTGGATGGTGTCGTCCGTTCTGGAGGTTTTGACCCGCCGCGTCGGTGAGCGCCTGCCTTCTCGCTCATATTTCCTCCCGGATCGCTTACCGCAGGGTCGGGACGCGCGGTCCGCTTGCAAAAGAAGGAATTGCGTAAATCATTGAGATTCATTGGTGCCGTGAAAAAATTCCGGCACCCATGCGAGTGACCAATAAAATATTGAATTAGCACACAATTGGGAAATCATGAAATGACCGTGCGATCTCACGAGTTGACTCAGTAATAGCATGGCGGGTGGATGACAGCGACGCCGGACAACAGCTGTCGAGACTTTAGCTCTTTCTTGAAATACCCCCGCCTGGCCGTCTTTCCGATGGACGACCCTCCTGAGGCGTTGAGGGACGCATTGAGGATCCCTGAACGACCTCGCCAAGCGATCAGCGCTCAACCCCGTTGAGAGCTTTTAATCAACGCTCGTGGAAAGCGCGCGACGCGAGGGCACCGGGCCCCCAAGGGGAACTTGAGAGCGGCCCATGCGTATCTCAAGCGACGGAGGCCCCATGCGTCACACCGGTCCAAATGCGCGGGATGGTGCGAAGGCTGGCGAGCTACGAGAGCAGGCCCGTTCCGCCACCGAAGAGGCGCGCTCCGTGGTCCCTGAACACGCGGAGATTTTCGAGTGGATCGTGGAAGCAGTCGAATGATGAAACGCTTCATCCTCACTGCTGCGTTGCTAGGAGCCTTCGTCGCGTTCGCCACCGCTGAGGCCAGTGCTTTCGTCTGCGCGCCTGGTGTATATCTGCCAGGCTGCGTCGGATCCCGCGGCGCGATGGTGAGACATCGTGAATACAACGGTGGCCTCTATCCGGGCGGTGTGTATCGAGGCGGCGTTTATCCGGGCGGCGTCTATCCGGGATATCGGGGCGGCGTCTCTCGGAATATTGGGCCGAACCAAATCACACCGGGCGGCGCGACGATCCCAGGCGGAAGGTGACCGCGTGAGCATCTTCTCGTCGTCCTTCTAGACGCTCATCGCGATCCAGAGAGTGCCTTTTTCGGCCTCGAGCCAAGTCCAATACCCTTGTCGCTGGGCCTTTGCTCCTTTAGAGGCTCATCGCCATGCCAGATCCGGCCCAACTTGCCCTATACTTCGCCGCGGCTTTCGTGCTCGCCATCACGCCCGGTCCGGGCATCTTCTACGTCGCTGCGCGCACGCTGGCTGGCGGTCGCGCGGAAGGCGTGGCCTCCAGTTGCGGCACCGGGTTGGGCGGCATGGCCCACGTTCTCGCGGGCAGCCTGGGCGTTGCTGCCATCGTGCTCGCAAGCGCGGAACTGTTTGCCGCGCTGAAGCTGATCGGTGCTGCCTATCTAATCTGGCTCGGGCTTCGCACTTTTCAGTCCGCCCGCCGGGACGCGTCGGCTGGTTTGAATGGTGGATTTGCGGCACCGTCGATCGGGTCGCGGCGGGCATTTCGTGAAGGCGTGCTAGTCGAGGCGCTGAACCCGAAGACAGCAGCTTTCTTTCTTGCCTTCATTCCGCAGTTCGTGGACCCGACTCGAGGCCACGTAGCATTGCAATTCGTGATGCTCGGCTTCATGTCGGTTGCGCTCAACACCCTCGCCGACGTCGTGGTCGCTTTTGCGGCGAGCGGCATCCGAAAAGGCGCAGCAGCGCGTCCCGCGGTAGTCCGCCGCCTCAGAGAGGCGTCGGGAGCCGCGATGATCACGCTGGGCATCGGCCTCGCTTTGGCGAAGCGCCCGGCTACCTAATTGCCGAGATGTCTAGCCGACTATTCCAGGGTCGGGCCGTCGGCCGGAAAACCAATGCGCGACCGCCCGTCATCGCCAGGGGCACGCCACTATTCTGACAAGGCCCCGGTCACCAAGAGTGCTTTTCCGCGAATTGTTACTGGGCTTTTTGGGCTTCTTCGGCATGATACGCGCCTTTACGCCCCAGTCCGGCATGTAGAGCCGGAGGCGAGCGCTGTCGTCCCGCTTGTTGGGACCCTCTCCGGCAGCCCTTCATGCCGTCGTCGCTAGTCAAGCACTGTCCGGGCGGCGACCAACGGAGTCCCAGAGAATGTGGGACACGAGCGCCAGCACGACGATCGCGCCGCCGATCAGCGTGCGCTGCGACGGCACCTCCGAATGCACCAGCCACACCCAGATCGGCGCGAGCACCGGTTCCAGCGTCCCGATGAGCGCCGCGATGGATGCGGGCAAAAGCCTAACGCCGGTGACAAAGAATGCCATGCCCAGGCCGAGGTTGAGCGCGCCGAAGGCGAACAGCAGGGCCATGTCGGTCGTCGACACGGCAAGGCTTCCGGCGAGCGGCAGCGACACAATCGCGTCGATGAGGCAGCCCAGGCAGCAGGCGGGGGTCATGCGCACCCCGGCATAGCGGCGGGTTACGACCGTCGCGGTCGCAAACATCAGCGCGATCAGCACTGCCAGCATGTCGCCGACCGGAGAGACCTTCCCGCTGAGCGAGCCTGAAACCATGACCGTCACGCCAAGGATCACGGCGGCGATCGCCACCCAGGTCGCGGGCGCGACCCTTTCCTTGAACACAAGACGCCCGATCAATGCCGCGACCAGAGGCGTGCTCGCCTGGATAAGGAGGATATTAGCGACCGTGGTGTGCTGGAGCGCCACGATGAAGGCGCCCGACGCGGTTGCGAAACAGACCGCGACGGCGATTCCGGGATACCCCATCGTCTTGAAGAGAAGGATGGTCTTGCGCCCGTCGCGCCACAATAGGAACAGGATCAGGAAGGCTGCCGCCCAGATGGAGCGCAGGAAGACGATCGTCCAACTGTCATCGGTCGTCAGGAAGCGCGCGATCGCTCCCCCGAAGCTCCAGACGATCGCCGAGGCCATAACCAACGAAATACCGGCCCGCTCGCCGGACAGGCGTCCGCCCGGCATGGGACCGGCAGCGGCAGGTAAGCTCGACATAAGGGACGGTAGTTCAGGTGCGGCCCTAGCAGCAAGGCGTCACCGAGGCGGAGGTTCGAGGCTAGGCAAAGGGAAATGACAAAGGAGTGCCTACGGAAGTTTCCCAGGGGTGTCCAGATGCCGTCATCAGCCGCGCCTGCCTCTTCGGGCTCGTGAGTGCGTAAGCATCGCCCGTCAAATCGAAATTGCTTGCTCCTGGCCGATTAGGGCTGGCAAGCGTGGTCGTCGTGATGGCGTTGAAGGTGGGGTTGACCCGCCTCTATTGGGGGATAGACGTCGCATCGCGCGCGAGACAAGTCGTTCGTCAATTCCAGCGGCTTCTCCGGCACCGCCGTGACCGCGCCGATGATGACCACCGAGATGAGCGCGGGGATGCGCCCATATTCGATAGCGGTTGCAGCCGACTTCGCCTGCAACGTGGGGCAATTCGCTAAAAGCGGTGGTAGACCGACCCTCAATATCGGCGATATGCCCTCACGCCTCCGCGATGATACACACCGCCGCGATAGACACCCCCATATCCACGATGTCCCACTACCGGGCCGTGGGGGCCAGGCTCGGTGAGCGATGCCGCGCGTCGCGACCTCAATCACCTGAAGGCATTGGCAGGCTCGTGCCAGAGCATGGGCGATTGGCTGCGCTCTACGCCGCAGCCGGTGATCAACGTCACGGTTCCCGTCACACCGCCGAAGAAAGGCTCTGAGCGGTCGTGGCCAAAGCTTGACGCAGAAGCCCTCACCCGAGTCTGCGAGCGGCCGATGTGCATCGCGGGGGCAAAGGCGTAGTGCCGCGACCATCTTGGCCGCTGGTGGACGCCGCAGGGGCCTTAGCTCACGCCTCGGCTCCGGTCCAACCACGACGTGCCTGCCTGTCGGCGATACCAGCCGGGTTCCGGTATGAGCGGCGGCCGGTAATTGGAACTAAGGCTGTGAGCTTTCCGTTTGCCATCGCGCCATGAATTTCATGGTGCACGAGCTTCGTCGGGCGATGGCTTCCATGCGAATTGCGCAAATCGCACCTCTCGCCGAGAGCGTGCCACCGAAGCTTTATGGTGGCACCGAGCGCGTCATATCGTGGTTGACCGACGAGCTTGTTGGGCTTGGACACGATGTGACGCTCTTTGCCACGGCGGACTCGGTCACTCGGGCGCACCTCGCGCCCGTTTGGCCGAAGGCGTTGCGGCTCGGCCGTCCGCGTTCAGACCCTGCAGTCGCGCAAGCCGCAGCGCTGGAGATGATCGCCTGCAGGACCGCAGAATTCGATGTCATTCATTGCCATCTCGACTGGGCGCATCTGCCGTTGCTAAGTCGAACGCCCACGCCATTCGTGACGACGCTTCACGGTCGGCTCGACACCCCCGGTCTGGCGAACCTTATCCGGCACTTTCCAAAAGCTCCATTCGTGTCCGTATCGGACAGCCAGCGCGGTCCTCTCCCCCAAGCGAACTGGCTTTCGACTATCTTGCATGGATTACCGGCAGACTTGCTCCGCCCGACCTTGGAACAGGGCAGCTATCTCGCCTTTCTCGGCCGCCTCGCGCCTGAGAAGGGACCCCATACCGCTATTCGCTTGGCTAAGACGGCAGGGTTGCCTCTTCGGATCGCGGCGAAGACGCCACGCGGCGAGCGGCGCTTCTTCAACGAACAGCTGCAACCGATGATTGATGGCGAGCGGGTGCGGCTAATCGGCGAGGTTAACGATCGCCAGAAGGAGAGCTTCCTCGGTGGTGCTCTGGCTATGCTGTTTCCAATTGAGTGGCCAGAGCCGTTTGGCCTCGTCATGATCGAAGCGATGGCGTGCGGCACACCGGTCATCGCATTCCGCCAGGGCTCAGTGCCGGAAATCATTGAAGACGGGGTGAGCGGCTTCATCGTCGAGAATGAGGCGGAGGCCGCTGATCGAATAGCTCGGATCCATCAACTGGACCGTCGCGGTGTGCGCGCGGCTTTTGAACGCCGTTTCACCGCGCGACGTATGGCCGAGGAATACGTCCATCACTATAGGCAGCTGAGGGGGATGTCGGGACATCTTGCGGACTCGCAAACACCTCCCATCGCTGCCGCAGGTTTAGTTGCGCGGTGAGAGCGGGTTCCTGACAACCGATACGGCTGATGCACGGGATTTTCAGGCTCCTCAGCCACAAGGGCCGCTCGGCGGAGTCTTCCTATGCGAACGTTTCCCCACTGAGACCGTTAGGTTTCAAAGGGAGCAGCTCATGATCATACACCGATCCCTGTGTCCGAGCCTGCTATCCCAAGCGGTCGGATGGTTGATTGCTAGGCTTTTCCGGCGTCGTGCGTTGATTTCAATGGGGAAGGCGCGCCCGAGCGTCAAGCCTCCCGCATAAGCCCCTTCACCTCGGGTGGTAGGCTCTCCAAAATCCCCTAGATTTTCGATCGATCCCGGACGACCGAACTCTACGTCGCCTCGCCATTTGAAGGCGACAGACCCCCGTTTTGGTGGGCGATCGAGCGGGGGCGCTTAGCACTTCCTCGGATTTGCAGATCATGGAACTCACCTCCCGATTAAAGTGTTCTGAAGATGCGCAGCAGTTAAACATTCGCTGCGGTGTTGAGCGTAGCATTGCCCAAACTCAATGGGAGCAAGCTCACATGTCACTCATGACAATGCTCAATGGGCTGGTAAAGAACCCTTATTCCGACGCCTATCAACGGATGGATGAATTCGAGCTGATTTCCTGGAAGGCGGTATTCGAACAGTCGATCGATCTCGGGGCGTCTAGCCGTGAAAAAGTGCTGCGCCTGCGCGCCATTAACCAGGTTTTGGAAAAACTCAAGGCCAGTAACCTCCAGCGCGCCGCCTGACGAGTACTTTGCCGCGCCCGACCCACCAAGGGCGGGCTCGATTGCGCGATCAGCACCTCGTCCTTCTTCTAGGTTCCTATTGCGGAACACTTTTGCCTCTCGGCATCTTCTTATGCGCTTTTGTCTTCGCTTTAGCCCACGACGGCATGATGCACGACTTCCTACCACGTCGCGTTGGTTTAAGAGGGCCGAGCCGGTCCGGAAATCCGAGTTCCCTAAAAAGGCGGCACATCCCGAGCAATTGCTGTCGCTGTTTAACGCAGTTGTAAGCGGCCCTGTGCATGTTCCCGAGGGGCCGCCATGGTATGGGAAAGCTCGGTTTCTCTCGTGCCCCTGCAGTTAGGGCTATGCCGATAAGAAGTTTCCTAGAGGGATCGGCGTTCACCCCGGAAGAATTCGGAGAACTCGCACGCGTCTTCGAAGAGATCATCACGGCCCTCTCCCTGAAATCTCATGTGGACCGAGAAGCGGCCGCAAAAACGATCCTGCGCGTCGCCTCCGAGCAGCAGTTCTTCGATCCCGCCAAAATTCACGACCAAGCGATGGCGGGCCTTCGCGATAGGTCCCCCGCCTGTAGAGCCAAGCTCCGCGCTTAATCTCCTCGCAATCGCGGGAACCGAATATGGCCTCATCGCCGCGCTCATCTGGGGTCGTGATCATCGGCGCGATCACCGCAGTCGGAACGCAGCTCATCACGACCTTCTCCGCCGTCAGCACCGCCCTCTGAGACGCCAACAACTAAGGGCGTCAAGCAAAGCCCGACGATCTTACTTACGGCCGGCTCCATTACCGCCTCTACCGATCAGCAGCGCCCGTCACCTGCGAAGCCCGTGGGATCGTCGGGGAATTTCCCTTTTGGCCGCTGCAGCTTTTTCAGCCAGCCGGGCGAGGTCGAGCCATTCCTGCGCGACGTGGAGCATAATCACCCTGAATTCATTGTCATCCGACAGGAGCGCGAGCCTCATGACGGCCGTTGCATTGGCTCGATGTTCGCTGGGGTCCATTCGGACCGCGAAACGCCTGAACGACTCAAGGGGTTCCAGTGGCACTCGCCCCCTCGACCTCCTTGGTTCAGCGCCGCTTAAATTTTAAAGTCAAAGCCGAAGGAACCTTCCCGCGCGGGCCGAGGGTTTCTGGCACCGTTGAAGGAGGGGATGATGGGTCGTGTCGAGAGCTATCGCCGCTACGCGGCGCGAACGCTCTCGGCTATGTGTTCGTAGGTGGTTGCGACCGTCAGGGGCAAGGCCTGCATGCATTCGAGCATTGCTGCATTGGCCAAGGAGAGCTTGGCGCGCTGCTGGAGCATGCTGCTCATGGTGATCACCTCGGGCCACTCTTCGACGGCAGCGATGAATGCCGCCATGGTCCGCTGGCAGCCTTCTAGTGGATTGAATCGGACACTTGGTACCCGCCCGAGCCCGTCCTGACAGCTCGCAGAAGAGCGGCGCGACCCTGCTTGATTGCAGACGTTCGGAAGGTCATGGGAGGGTGGTGAGAGGACGCTACGATTAACGGGAGTCGGACCGTCTCGTCAGAGCAGGCGAATATTTTCGTATCGCACCTTCTTGAAAGTGTTCGACCTCCCCGTCAAATTGCACCCAATGATGTTTCGACCGCTCGAATATCGATAACGCTGGGGCCGGGAAGTCAGGGGCGGCCAACGCACCAACGGCTACGC
>DASZIL010000213.1:0-18985 GCA_035949255.1 Beijerinckiaceae bacterium
CGTCGACCATCTCGCCATCGACCGCCGCCGCCTTGCTGGCGAATTCGTGATGAAGCGGCTTGCCGGCCGCTGCGATCTTGAACATCGCCACGACGACGATTGTGGCGATGACCACGAGCGCAGCCGCCATATCGCCGCTGACGGTCGAGACGAGCGCAATCGCCGCCGCGGTCGCGACGCAGGGCGGCAGCACGTTCCAGACGAACATGTTCTCGACGGCGAAGAAGGCATTCGAGGTCGCTGTGATGCGGCTCGTCAGGACGCCGGGGAGCCGTTCGGCGAAATAGCCGGGCGGGTGCCCGGTGAGATGACGGAAGAGGTCGCGGCGTAAATCGCCGGTGACACGCACGAAGGCGTAGCTTGCGACCCAGCTCGCACATCGCCACAGCAAATTGTCCGACGCGATCAAGCCTGCCAGAAGCGCGAACGCCGACCAGGGATCGCCATGGACGGAAGAGTCCGAAAGCGCATCGACGAGAGCGCGCACGCCATATTGCGCACCCACCGAGCACCCCACGCCGCCTAGCACCGCAATCAAGATCAAGCCATGCGATACCGGACGCGCCTTGATGTAACGCGCCATGAAACCGAGCGGTCTTTTGACGTAAACGCAAAGATCGTCCATTCGAGCCGCCTTTCGATCCGATCGTTGATCGCCGAGGCCGCTTGGGGACGCGACCTATCGAGCTGGCAGTAACTTCGCTCGCGGGGTGCAAACTGGACGCGTCAAAGTCCGAACGCGTCGATTTCGAATAGGTTTCTCAAGCTTCGCGCGGGCCAGCGGAAGATCCGCGCGCCTGGCTTCGCAGCGATGCTTCTTCGCTGCTGCAGATGTGGGGGTGTCGTTGAGTTTTCGCCCTGTTTCCTCCTCCGGCTCCTGAACTGTCACTCAAAGCGTATCGCGCAACCTCGCTCTTCGACCGGAGCGATCCCCCCAAGCTACACGGCGCGATCTCGAGCCTCCTCACATGGCATAACATAAGATTTTCATGGCTCTCAAGACGTGCGAAGCCTCTCGAACTCCCAATTGCGATGTCACACATCTTACGCAAGGGCGAGATGAACCTTGGCTGACCTTTCTCGCGGCCCCGACATAGCTGACCTTTCTTCATTGCATATCCCCTTTCCAAGAGTAAGGGGCTTATTCGTCCAAGGGGCGGGTTTCCGGCATCCGCATCGCCAAGAGCACGAGGCCGCAAGCCCCTGCGCCCGATAAACCAAGCAATGCCGCCTCGCCGCCGAAATGGTCGGCAAGATATCCGGCGATCGTGGTGCTGAGCGAGGCGCCGATGCCGACGCCGGTGCCGACCACCCCTTGCGAGAGATTGAAGCGTCCGGTGTTGCGCGTCAGGTCCGCGATCACGACCGGAACGAGCACGCCGAGCACTGCGGCGGAGATGCCGTCGAGCGCCTGCACGAGGCAGAGCAAAAACGGTTGCGTCACGACGGCGAGAAGAATGCCGCGCAGCGGCAGGACCGCGAAAGCCAGAAGGAGAAGCGGGCGGCGCCCCCAATGCCTGGCCGACCGACCCACGCGCGGCGAGAACGCCGCAACCACGAGCTGAGGCACGACAATGCAGGCGGCGACGAGCAGGGTCGCCCAATTGCTCGAGCGCATGGTGATCATGCCGCTCACGAGCGGCAGCATCGCCGCATTCGCGAGATGGAAGAGCGCGATGCATAGGGCGAAGAGAAGGAGCGGCCGATTGGCCGCCACGCGCCGCAACCCCTGCGCCAAATTGGCCGGATGGCGGCGAGACACTCCCGCATGGGCGCGAATGGGATCGATCTCCCCCTCTCTTATCCTGGTAAGGGAAATGAGAGCCGGAACGCTCAAGACCGCGGTGACGTAGAACACGCTTTCCTTGGAGAGGAAATAGCCGCAGGCACCCATGCCGGCAGCGGCAAGACCGTTGCCGATCGAGAGGAAGCGCACATTGCGGCCGAGCCTTTCGCTGATCCCTTTATGCCCGACGAGGCCGAGGCTGATCGCGACGATTGCGGGGCCGAGCACGCAGCTTGCCGCGGCGTGCAAGACGTTCGCCGTGAGCACGACGGGAAAGATGGGCATCAAGGCGAGTGCCAAGGCGCTCATGCTGATGAGGACAAGGGACACCGCGGCGATGCGCCGCTCCGAGCGCGCCGCGTCCACCAAGGCTCCGCCCGGTATTTGCCCGACGAGTGCGACGAGCCCCCCGATCGTGAGCACGAGACCGATGTTCACCTGGGTCCATTTATTGGCAGTGAGGTAGACGGCGATGAACGGGCCAAAGCCCGTTTGAACGTCGGCAACGAAGAAGGTGAACCAATCGAGCCCGCGCAGACTTTCGCGCGAGGGCTGAGGGGCCTCCCTCGACTCGACCGTCGGGCGCGCGGAGAGAGGCGCATTGCCTTCTCGGCCATCGCGTCGCTCGGAGGACGAAGCTCGCATGCGGTTGGACGTCTGGTATCGAATTATTTGTCAGGTGTCGTGGGAGCGGGTCTCGGCTCCGCGTTTTCCTGGACCGGCGGCTCGATTTTCGGTTCCAGTATCGTGATCTGGTCGGCGGGCTTGTACTCATGGGACCCAACGACATCCTCGCGTGTGAGGTCGAGGATGATACGGATGGTCTTTCCGCCCGACACGAAATGCACGGCCCGCCAATCAACCGCGATCTTGCGGCTGCCGACGCCAAGAAACCCTCCGAAATCGATGATCGCCGCGCGAATCCCACCGGTTCTGTCGACGATCACATCGACGATCTGGCCCATCTTCTCGCCCGTGCGGCTCAGCGCCTCCTTCCCCAGAATACCTTGAACGTCTTGGCTATCGAGGACGATCGTGGGGGTCTTGGCAGCCCCTTGCTCGGGTTGAGGCGCCTGTGGCTGCGCGGGTTGGGGAGCTTGTGGTTGAGGTGCTTGCGCCTTGGGTTGCGGCTGCGCCCCTTCCTCCTGAGGGGTTTTCTCCTGCGGCTGAGCCTCCTGAGGTTGCTTGGAATCTTGACCGGCTTGCGATTGCGTTCCCGAAGCCGCGGGCGCCGTAGGCTCCTGGGGAGCCGCTCGTTCCGCGATGCAAAATATCGAGAAGGTCAGGACGGCCAAAGCCGTCATCTTCCCGCGATGTGCAAGCATTGTCCCCTCCGGCGATGACAGAAGCTCAAGTCCAGATCGCAGCGACGGCTCCTTCAGCTGCCCTTCTCGATGACGCCTATGGTTTACTCGCCGGCCGCCGGCCGCGCTCCGACCCATCAAGCAGGAACGGCCGGGCAAAAGCCCGGCCACACCCCAAGACGTAGAGCCCACCCAGACACGGAACGTCGACGAAGCCGGCGTTCTCGGGCCTTGCTGGTCCTATTGAGGCGACGTCGTGTTCTTGCGAGGCGATGCCGATCCGGCACCAGCCGACGCCATGTGATGATAGTGATGGTGGTAGGCGCGATGGTGGTGGTAAGTGGCCGGCTGAATGCCGAGCGCGCCGTTCACGCCGCCGGCGACCCCGCCCGCGACGCCGCCGACAGTTGCGCCCACAACCGTGCCTACCGGGCCCGCGGCCCGATCGCCCGCCGAGCCTCCGACCGCCGCCCCCTGTTGAGCACCCCGCACGATCCCTTGAGCCTGAGCGACGACGGGCATGGCCAAGAATGTCAATCCGGCAGCGAGCGCCAAAAATCGAGTGGTCATGGCTCTCTCCTCTGATAAAATCACGATGAGAGCCTAACGACCTAAAACCGTCTAAGTTCCGCTCTTTGCCGCGCTCGAAAGGCGCCTTGCCGACAAGAAAGGCCAGGTCTCCTCGACGCCGGCGCGGCCTAAGAGGCTACACGGCTCTCAAATGCCTGATGGGGCGACCCGGCGCGATCATTTGCGCGGCGCCCAGGATCGCCTGCGCGTCGATCCCATAATGGCGGTAAAGATCGGAAATCGTGCCCGTCTGGCCGAAGTGCTCGACGCCGAGAGAGCGCGTTCTGTGGCCCATCACGGAACCGATCCAGGCGAGTGTCGCCGGATGTGCGTCGATGACGGTGACCAGGCCGCAATGGGGCGGGACCTCGGCAAGCAGGCGCTCGATATGGCTCGTGGCGTGCACGAGGCCTCGCTCGCGGGCCCGTTGAGCCGCGGTCCAGCCGGCGTTGAGCCGGTCGGCCGAGGTCACTGCAAGAAGGCCAACGTCTCGCCGGTCCTCGGCGATCAAGCCGACCGCTTCGATGGCCTCCGGGGCAACAGCTCCGGTATAAGCCACGACGACTTGCGCGTTCGGCCCGGGCCTGCGCAGCCAATACGCCCCATCGATGATGTCGTCGCGCAACGACGGGTCGATCTCGCGTTGCGGCTGCTCGAGCGCGCGGGTCGAAAGGCGCAGATACACCGAGCCGCCCGTCTCGTCGCGCAACCAGCTCCTTTCGCTCGGCTGGGCCTCGCCCGAGCGCTGCAGATAATCGAAGGCGAAGCGGAAGATGACGGAGAGCTCATCGACGAAGGCGGGCTCGAAAGCGGCGAGCCCGTCCTGGGCGAGCCCGATGAGAGGGGTGGCGATCGATTGATGCGCACCACCTTCCGGCGCAAGCGTCACGCCGGACGGCGTTGCGATGAGGATGAAGCGCGCATCCTGATAACAGGCGTAGTTCAGTGCATCGAGCCCTCGCTCGATGAACGGATCGTAAAGCGTGCCGATCGGGATGAGGCGCTCGCCGAAAAGCGAATGCGAAAGCCCGAGCGCGGAGAGCAGGATGAACAGGTTCATCTCGGCGATGCCAAGCTCGAGATGCTGCCCCTTGGGCGAGAAATCCCAGGTGAAGGTCGACGGGATGCGTTCCGCCTTGAACAGATCCTTCATGTCCTGGCGCGCGAAGAGGCCGCGCCGATTGACGAAGGCGCCGAGATTGGTCGAGACGGTCACGTCGGGTGAGGTGGTTACGATCCGCTCGGCAATCTTCTCGCTCGAGCGGCCGAGCTCGTTCAACAGCAAGCCGAAACCCTGTTGGGTCGACATGCGTGGCTGATGCGGAGTGGCGAGCGTCTCGGGAACGGGCAGAAGCGGAGCGTCGAGGCGGCGCCTGCCCTTCGCCACGAAGGGCACTTCGTTGACGAAGCGCTCCATCGTTTCGCGCGGAAGCTTCACCCCTTCGAACTTGTCCCATTCATGGCCTTGGCGCACGCCCATTCCGTCGCGATAGCCGTCGAGCTGGGTCGGCGTGAGAAGGCCCGCGTGATTGTCCTTATGGCCGGCGAGCGGCAAGGTGAATCCCTTGATCGTATAGGCGATGAAGACCGTCGGCCGGTCGTGGTCGATCGCCTCGAAGGCATGCAGCAAATTCGGCAGATCATGCCCGCCGAGGTTGCTCATCAAGGTCGCGAGCTCCGCGTCCGAACGACGCTCGAGGAGGCGGGTCATGTCGCCCTGGTCGCCGAGATCGTCCAGGAGCCGCTTGCGCCAAGCAGCGCCGCCCTGGAAGGTCAGCGCCGAATAGAGCTGGTTCGGCGCCGTGTCGATCCATTGGCGCAATCGTTCTCCGCCCGGCTCCTTGAACGCAGCTTCCTGCAAGGAACCATATTTGAGAATGACGACATCCCAGCCGAAGGCGCGGAAAATGGCCTCGAAGCGGGCGTAGAGGCCCTCGCGGATCACGGCATCGAGGCTCTGGCGGTTATAATCGATGATCCACCAGCAATTGCGCAAGCCCTGCTTCCACCCTTCGAGCAAGGCCTCGAAAATGTTGCCCTCATCCATCTCCGCATCGCCCACAAGCGCGATCATGCGCCCTTCGGGCCGATCCTTCGCCCAGCCATGGGCCTTCACATAATCCTGCACCAGGCTCGCGAAGAGCGTCTGCGCGACGCCCAAGCCCACCGAGCCGGTCGAGAAATCGACATCGTCGACATCCTTCGTCCGTGACGGATAGGATTGCGCGCCCTTGTAGCCGCGGAAATTCTCGAGATTCTCGCGCGTCTGGTTGCCGAAGAGATATTGGATGGCGTGAAAGATCGGGCTCGCATGCGGCTTCACCGCGACGCGATCCTCAGGCTTGAGCACGGCGAAATAGAGCGCGGTGAGAATGGTCGAGAGCGAGGCGGAGGAGGCCTGGTGCCCGCCGATCTTGAGCCCGTCCTCGCTGGCGCGAAGATGATTGGCGTTGTGGATCATGAATGTGGAAAGCCACAACACCTTGCGCTCGAGCTCGGCGAGGAAGGGAAGACGCTTGTCCATGCGGCTCATGTTACACGACGAAAGCCTCCCCTGTCTCGGTGATCTCGTCGTGCGAAATCGATGAAGGGGTGAGCGCGAAGCCGGATGTGCTTTTGCCTTGAGCAAGGACGAGCACTTCCAAGCAATCCGGTGCGGCGCCTGTTCTCGGCGAAAGAATTCCCTAGATTATGGTCATGACAAGGACTTGAGATCCATGCCTCGACACCTATTGTCCTTGCGCGGCGAGAAAGCTTCTGAGAGAAAGAGCCCGTCCCGCCGCGAAAGTCTGATGCTCGGTGCCGGCGCCCTCGCGCTCGGCTTCACTCCCTCGCGCGCGCCCGCCGCGGACGACTTGATCCTTCGCTCGATTCCCCATTCCGGAGAGAAGCTCACGACCGTCGGGCTCGGCACCGCGCGCGTTTTCGACGTCGGCACGGATGCGGCGCAGCGCGCCGAGCTCGAGGGCGTCGTGTCGGCCCTGGTCGCGGGCGGCGGTTCGGTGATCGATACCTCCTCTGATTACGGCAGCGCCGAACCGGTTGTCGGCGATCTCGTGCAAAAGCTTGGGGTGCGGCAGCAGGTCTTCATCGCGACCAAGATCCGCAGCGGCACGGATGCCAAGACCGCGCATGCCGAGTTCGAGCGCGGGCTCAAGCGGCTGAAGACCGACAGCGTCGATCTCCTTCAGCTCCACAATGTTTCGCGCGCCGATGAGAGCCTTGCCCGGTTGCGCGAGTGGAAGGCGATGAAGCTTTGTCGCTATGTCGGTGTCACTTCGACCTATGAGGGTGA
Organism: Beijerinckiaceae bacterium; assembly: GCA_035949255.1. Lineage (GTDB taxonomy): Bacteria > Pseudomonadota > Alphaproteobacteria > Rhizobiales > Beijerinckiaceae > GAS188. The sequence continues at coordinate 6,956 of DASZIL010000213.1, forward strand.
TTACGACGCGATGGAAGCGATCATCCGGCGTGAAAAGCCGGATTTCGTGCAAGTCGCCTATTCGCTCGGCGATCGCGAAGCCGAGAAGCGCATCCTTCCAGCGGCCGTGGAAGTCGGCGCCGGCATCCTTACCGCGCTCCCCTTCGGACGAAGCAATCTTTTCCGCGTGGTCAAGGGCAGGCCGCTCCCCGATTGGGCGAAAGACTTCGACGCGGCGAGCTGGGCTCAGCTCTTCCTCAAATTCCTGATCGCCAATGAGGCCGTGACGGCGGTCATTCCCGGCACCGACAAGGCCGAGCATATGAAGGACAATCTTGGGGCGGCTCGGGGCCGTCTACCGGACAAATCGCAGCGTGCGAAGATCGTCGAGTTCTGGCAAGCGCTGAATTGAGCCCTGTCCTTGGCCTTACGAGGCGGCAGCGGCGGTGGGCGCAGCGAGCCGCCGCTCGACGCGGTGGCGTATACGCTCGAGGCTCGCATCGCGAAAGCCCAAGGCGTCGAGATGCTCGACCGTGTTCAGGAGATATTCGGCGCAAGTGCCGAGCGGCCCGCGCGCCACCGCGATGCGATCGGCGGTCTCGTCATCCGACAGTCGGTTGGTGAAACGCGCATGCCGCCTGTTGGCGACGAAGGTGACCGCCCTTACCGCCCCTTCTTGCGTATGCGCGTCGACCCATCGCGCTTCGTAGGAGCCGCTCAGCATCTCGCGCCGCCACAGGATTAAAAGCTCTTCCTCGACCTGATGCTCATCGAGACGAAAGGCGATACCCCGACAGCAACCGCCACGATCGAGCGCCAGCATGAGCCCCGGCGTCTCCGGCGTGCCGCGGCCGGCCTTTAGCCAAAGACAGAAGCGCCGATGCCAGCCGCGCACGAGAGCGACACGCTTCTCGGCGAATTCGAATGCGGGATTCCAGATCAGCGAGCCGTAGCCGAAGACCCAAACTTCGCCTTTCAAGGGCCGTCCGGCAAGGGCCTCATTGAGGGAGGCTTCGATCTCCTCGTCGGAGCGGATGGGAAAGCCGGGCAATGCGCGCGCGCGCAATTGGGCGAGATGCGAACCGTTCCTCAGCCCTTCGCGCGTGATCGTGTAATTCGCCTGCCACATCTTGGCGGCGCCACTATCGTTCTGCATCTCCCCAGCCTCTTCCCAGCCGCATGTCTCGCTCCTTCGGCCTCGCACGACGGCGCAAGCCGCACCCCGGCGCGTCACTCTTCTCGCGCCGGAATCTGCTTTCTTCGTATAAGCGGAATCATCGCTTTTGAGCTAGTTATGTAGCAAGGAGCGGCAATGTGTCGATGGCCTGGCCGCCCGTTCGCGCCCTTGCCCCTACTCGGTTCGTTGGTGCTTGTGCTGCGCGATGATGGCGTCGGCCGGCTTGCCGTTCACCTCTGCGAGATGGTCGAAGCGCGAGGCGTAGCTGCCCACCCCTGCGGTCGCCGAGCGCAATTCCACGATGAGCCCGCCGATCTCGGCCTCGGGTATTTGGGCCTTGAGCACGTCCCAACCCTCCCAGCCCGGCCGCGCATCATAGCCGAGGATCTGCCCTCGGCGAGCCGAGACGAGGCCGGTCGCGCGTGACATGGCGTCCGACGGCACCGCGATCTCGACCGAAAGGATGGGTTCGAGGAGCACAGGGCGCGCCTTCGGCAAAGCCTCCCCGATCGCGATCTTGGCGGCCGCCCGGAAGGCCATGTCTGAGGAATCGACGGAATGGTAGGAGCCGTCCTTCAGCGTCACCGCCACGTCGACCACCGGGAAGCCGAGCGGACCGCGATTGAGCGCATCCTTCACGCCGGCCTCGACCGAGGAGAAATATTGGCGAGGCACGGTGCCGCCATGGACCGTTTCGGCAAAGGCAAAGCCGTCGCCTCGCCGGCGCGGCTTCACGTCGATGACGACGTCGCCGAACTGGCCATGGCCGCCCGATTGCTTCTTGTGCCGGCCGCGGACGGAGACGGCGTCCTTGATGGTTTCGCGGTAGGCGACGAGAGGCTTCCTCGCTTCCGCCGTCACGCCGAAACGAGAGCTGAGGCGCTCGAGTGCGAAGCGCAAATGCATTTCGCCCTGGCCCGCGAGGCGCAACTCGCCCGTCTCCTGATCCTGGATGAACACGAGCGAAGGGTCTTCGTCGACGAGCTTGGCGAGAGCCGCGGCAAGGCGCACCTCGTCCTTGCGGTCCTTCACCGAAAGGGCGAAGACCTGCACCGGCTGGGCGGCCGGCGTGCGTTTCAGCCTCGCGGGCGGCTCCTTGGCGTCCGTGAAGCACTCGCCTGTCGCGATGTGGTCGAGGCGCAGGAAGGCGGCCGCATCACCGGCCTCGGCGCGCCCGATCTTCATCGCGCTCGCGCCAACGAGGCGCGACAGGCCGGCAATGCGCTCTTCCGCCCCGCTCGACCCCGTCACGGTTGTCCCCTCGGCAAAGCTGCCGCGCAGCACACGCGAAAAGGAGAGTTTGCCGCCATGCGCCGTATGAATGCTGCGCATCACATGGGCGAGCGCCGGACCTTCCGCCGGCAATCCGTGGCGCTCGCGAAGCTTCTCGATGCCGGGCACCTCATGGCGAAGCGCCTTGAGGAGGCGCGTCACGCCGTTCCCCCGCTCCGCCGAGCCGACCATCAGGGGCACGAGATGTCCCGATCTCAATTCCCTGATCATGTCCTCGAATACCTTGTCGCGCGCGGGCTCGATGTCGGAGATCAGCTCTTCCATCAGCGCATCGTCGTAATCGGCGAGACGCTCGAGCATGGAGAAGCGCGCCTCCTTCTTGCGGTCGAGCTCGTCCGCGGGCAGCTCGATGACGCTCGACATCGCATGCTCGCGATAGACGAAAGCGCGCTCGAGCGCGAGATCGATGAAGCCGGTCGCGATCCCGTCCTTCCAGATGGGGATCTGGCGAAGCAAAAGCGGTGTGCGCGAGGCCGGCTGAAGCAGCGCGAGCGTGTCGCGAAGCCGTGCGGTCGCGGTGTCGATCTTGTTGAGGAAGAGGATGCGCGGCAGGCCGATGTCCTCGATCTCCCGCAAGATCATCTGGAGCGCCGGCGTCTTCTTCACATCCGCCTCGCAGACGACGATGGCCGCGTCGCAAACGGGAAACACATTGCTCATCTCATGCATGAACTCGACCGAGCCCGGGCAATCAACGAAGGTGTAGCGGTCGCCGAGGAATTCCGCGGTCGCGATATTGGCTTCCACGCTCATCGCGTGGGAGCGAGCTTCCGGGCTCGAATCCCCGACGCTCGTTCTGTCGCGCACGCTGCCTTGACGGGTGATGGCGCCGGCGCGCGCCAACATGGCCTCGAGAAGCGTCGTCTTTCCGCTCTGAAACGGCCCGACGATCGCGATGAGCCGAGGCCCGGTCCTTTTCAAGTCCGATGACGCTGACATTGACTCGCTCATGACCGGCCTCCCGCACTCGTTTCTTGGAACGGGCGCCGGACGCCGCGGCGCCGCAGCGTCTATGCTTCCAGGAACCACCGCGTCGCGCAAGCCCCTCTCGATGGTCACAAGAGAGGCGCCTATCCAGAAAAATCGCCGATTTGATGATCGGCGGCTTTACGCGCCTGAGGGCTGAGATGTCCGGCCGACAGGCCGGCGAGGCGCTTCGGCGCCTTCGGCTGGCCACGGATAAGCCGTAGACCGCCGCGCCATGTCGGCACACCCGGCGCTCGGCGGCCCAGCGCCGCCTATTGCAAGGAGAGATCTTGAAATTGCGCGACGGTCAAGCTTGTCGCCTCGCCCGACAGATCGACGCTTGTTCCACGGATGGCATCGCTGACATCGGCGACGCTGAGCGTGCCAACCTCTTCATGGAGGAGGTCGATTCCAAGCGTCTCGTAGACGCGCGCCAACGCCGCCTGAGCCTCGGCGTAGCATTGGAACAATCGCAACTTCGAGTCGACCGCGCTGGCCTGCGCCAAGACCCGCTCAAGATCTCCTTGCACATCGATGACCGTTCGATTGGCAATTTGCCGATATAGCCTGTCATCGACCGACAACAATTCCTTGGCGCGCGAAAAATACTTCGTCGTGTCGTAGTATTGTTGATAGGAGATGTAGAGCTTCGCCAAGACCGCCATGCTCATGGCTTGGCGTTTCAGCGCCGCGAGCTTTTCCTCATGTTCCGTACGCGGAATCACGACAGGCGCCGTGAGCAGGTTCGACAAATACCCGTTCACGTGGGCCGCGCCGGCCAGCCAATAATGGTGCACGGCGAAGCTGTTGCTGTCATAATTGGGGTCAAAGGACAGGGTCACCCCCGGCAATAGCTTCAAAAGGGCTTTGCGCGTTTCGTCGGCGCTGATGCGCGACTCGTAGCTCGCGCTTCGGATATCGGGATTTAGCAGCAGAGCGGTATTTTCCATGTCGGCAACCCGCATGCTGAGCGGATCGGCGCGAAGCGCGTTCACATCAGGCACGGCGACGGTGTAGCTCTGTCCGGGGGGCAAATTGATCAGGGAGGCGAGCTCATCCTTCGAGACCGCCAATGCCTGCTGATTGGTCTCGAGCTGCCGAATGGCATCGAGCAAGGCTTTCTGGTAGCGAAGCGAATCGACCGGAGACTTGAGACCTTCGGTTTCCACTCTCCGAGCTGCCGGAAGCGTGGCCTCGGCCACGCGGATCGCTTCCTTGACTTCGCCGTCGAGAGTTTGCGCCGCGGCCGCCCGCCAGAAGGCGCGCCGCACGTCTTGAAGCAAGGTCTGCACCGCCTTGCGATATTGTTCCTGCGCGATCAGAACCCGGTTGGATTGTTGTCGCGCGTTGAAATAGCTCACGCCGAAGTCGAGGATGTTCCACGACAACGTCAGATCGCCGGTGAACCGGTTGATGTCGGAAGAGGTGGACGGGACGAGCGATTGCTGACGGGTGAAAATGGACTCGCTCGAGCTCGCGTCGAATCGGTTACGGGTTGATCCCAGCCCATCGGCGCTAAGCTTCGGCAAGAGGTCGTAACGCGACAGATCGAGGTCGTTCGTGGCAAGCGCCTCCTCCATCACCTTGACGCGCTTATCGAGGTTGTATTTCAGCGCCCTCGCGAAGGCGTCGTTGAGGGTGAGCGGGCGGTTCAGCGGTTCCATGTCCGCGAACATGGCCTGCCGGTCGATCTGCGCTTCCGACCGCCTTTCCACGTTGGTCAAAGGCTTCGGCGTCAATACGCAGCCGGCCAATAGCAGCGCGCTGGCGCAGCCGAGCGCTCCCCCAACGATCTTTTTACGGCAGCGCCACCCGAACCCGAGCAAGGGCACAAAGCCGCACTCACGCGCGCCCCGCGCAAAGGTCTTGCGCAGGGCGTCAGCCCCTCCAGTCAATCGCACGACGCCCCTCTTTTTATGAATTAAGCAAATCGACGCTAACTTATTTTGTCCAGTCTAACAAGCGCGGATTTAGCGTTATCCCCTTGCCGCCGTTAACTCTAATTTCGGCGAGCCGCCGCATTCCGACGCCCGCCTGAACCTCATACGTGCTGCCCTGAACCAACGGCCTGCCCGGCCTTTATCGTCACCACAGCGACCGGAGGCGCAAATGGGCGAACCCTCCGCGAGCGCTACGAAAAATCGAGCGGGCGATGCCGCCATGGCGTATAAGCATCATTTGCCGCAAATCGGGGGCCGCCGGAGCGATATCTCACCCGCCGAGGCGTTTTGACCAAGGGTATCGATGTGAACGACCACAACCGCTCTCCTGCGCCCCTTAAGGTCGAGGGACGTGCCGTCGAGGCGCTCGAGCGTATTGCGGAGGCGCTCGAGAGGATCGCGCCGCCAGCTCAGGAACCCACCGACCTTTCCTCTGCCGACGCGTTCCTCTGGCGTTCCGACCTCAAGAGGCTCGAACCGGTGAGGGAGGTCAATCGCGTGGAGCTCTCGCTGCTGAAGGGCATCGACCGAGCGCGCGATCTCCTTCTCGACAATACCGAGCGTTTTGCCCGCGACCTTCCCGCCAACAATGCTTTGCTATGGGGGGCGCGCGGCATGGGGAAATCATCATTGGTCAAAGCAGCGCATGCCGAGGTCAACCGGCGCCTCGCCATGAAGCGCGCGAGACGCGCGCTCAAGCTCGTCGAAATTCACCGTGAGGACATCGAGGCGCTGCCGCTTCTCATGAGCCTTTTGCGCGAAGACAGTCATCAGATCCTCGTCTTTTGCGACGATCTGTCCTTCGACGCCGGCGACACGTCCTACAAATCGCTGAAGGCCGTACTCGAAGGGGGGATCGAGGGTCGCCCCGCCAATGTGCTCTTCTACGCCACGTCGAACCGACGCCACCTCTTGCCGCGCGACATGATGGAGAACGAGCGTTCGACCGCGATCAATCCGGGGGAAGCCGTGGAAGAGAAGGTCTCGCTTTCCGACCGCTTCGGTCTATGGCTCGGATTTCATAAGTGCGGCCAAGACGAGTTTCTTGCAATGGTCGATGCTTATGTCTCTTATTTCAACTTCAATCTCAGCATGAGCCAAAGCGAGCTCCAGGCTGAGGCTCTCGAATGGGCAACGACCCGTGGCGCTCGCTCGGGGCGCGTCGCCTGGCAATTCGTCCAAGACCTCGCGGGTCGCAACGGCGTTCGCCTCAACCCCCGATGAAAAGCGGATAGGCGCGTTTTGACCGCGCCTCGTTAAAGAGGCGTCAACATTCCCTGAGCAAGATGTTGCGCAAAAGACACGGGGCCTGCGAGACCGCTTCCTGGGGCACATAATCATGCAGAAGTCTGATTGCGGCAGGGATGTGTTCGCGTTAGCGATTTTCGTGCCGTCGAAATGTCCGATTCGCGCCCGCGAGGGAAACGAGTTGGCCGGTGCCCTTTTCGTGGTCGTTCAGTTGGAAATCCGCTCATGAGACCTTTTTTCGCTTTCGGTGCCTTGGCGCTCTCGCTCGCATTCGCGAGCCCGGCCAACGCTTATGAGATCGACCCGCTGACTCATCTGCCCTTGCCGGAAATCGCCGCTGACGGTCGCGTCGCCTATACGCCGATCCAGCGCGAGGAAGTGGCGTATGCGGGCTCATATGCGCCAGGCACGATCGTCATCTCGACCGAGGAAAGGCGGCTCTATTTCATCCTGCCCGGCGGCCGCGCGATCAAATACGGGGTCGGGGTTGGCCGGCCCGGCTTCTCTTGGGGTGGCATCAACGCCATCTCGATGAAGCGCGAATGGCCCGATTGGACGCCGCCCTCCCAAATGCTGCGGCGCAGGCCGGATCTGCCCCGACATATGGCGGGCGGTCTCGACAACCCGCTCGGCGCCCGTGCCTTGTATCTCGGCTCGACGCTCTTTCGCATTCACGGCTCGAATGAGCCGGAGACGATCGGTCAGGCGGTATCCTCAGGTTGCATCCGCATGACGAACGAGGACGTGACCGATCTTTACGAAAGGGTCCGGGTCGGAACCCGGGTGGTCGTGCTCCGCTGACGAAGCGCCAGCCCGGCAAGATTGAAGGCCGGCCACTCGCCGGCCTTTTTCTTTAGGGCATGCTGGAGCGAAGCGGAGGTGGTTTGGCTCAAACCTCTCCGCTCCTGCCCACGAAGGCGGGCACCAAAATCTTCTGGGCATCGCGCTGGAGGCCTGGATTTCCGCTTTCACGATACTGAACGGGGGTGAGGCCACGTGGAATCGAGGCTTGCACGCCGTTCGGGCGAGCTTATGTTGGCAGATACGGCAGGCAAGACTTTCCTTATGATTGGCAAGGCGATGATTGGGACGGAGAAGATCAATCGTGATCGCCCAGAGGGCGGCGCGGGCACGGCCGGGGCTTCGCCCATCCCGGTCGCGTCGCAACTCGTCGATCCTTTTCTTCGCCCGATCACCTATCTACGCGTCTCGGTCACGGATCGCTGCGACCTGCGCTGCGTCTACTGCATGAATGAAGAGATGAGCTTCCTCCCGAAGCGCGACCTGCTCACGCTCGAGGAGCTCGATCGGCTATGCACGGCTTTCGTCCGGCGCGGCACCACGAAATTACGCCTCACGGGGGGTGAGCCTCTCGTACGGCGCGATGTAATGCGGCTTTTCCGCTCGCTCTCGCGCCATCTCGCGAGCGGCGCTCTCAAGGAGCTGACGCTCACGACCAACGGCACCCTTTTGACGCGCCATGCGAAAGAGCTCGCCGATTGCGGCGTGAGACGGGTCAATGTCTCGCTCGACACGCTCGACCCGGCGCGTTTTCGGCGCCTCACCCGCTGGGGCGATGTCGCCAAGGTGCTCGAAGGCATAAAGGCCGCGCGCGCCGCAGGGCTCGAGATCAAGATCAATGCGGTCGCGCTCAAGGGCGAAAATGAGCACGAGCTTGCCGAGCTCATGCGCTGGGCCCATGGCGAGGGGCATGCGCTCACGTTGATCGAGGTCATGCCGCTCGGCGAGCTCTCGACGGCGATGCGATCCGATCAATATTTGCCGCTTTCCCTCGTCCGCGCCCGGCTCTCCAAGGAGTTCACGCTCGAGGATCTCGACCGTTCGAGCGGAGGCCCTGCCCGTTATGTGCGCGTCAGGGAAACGGACGGCATCTTGGGCTTCATCACGCCGCTCACGCATAATTTCTGCGAGAGCTGCAACCGCGTGCGGGTCACCTGCACCGGAACACTTTACATGTGCCTTGGTCAGGAGGACGCGGCCGATTTGCGCGCCGCCTTGCGCGCCTCGCCCGATGATGAGCGTCTCGATCGGGCGATCACGGAGGCGATCTCGCGCAAGCCCAAGGGCCATGATTTCGTCATCGAGCGTCGGCGACCGGAACCCGCCGTCGCACGTCATATGAGCGTGACAGGCGGTTGAGGGACCGGTCCATTCCCTTGCGGAGCCGTCATGACCGACCCCTTGGCCGACCCTGCCGTCAACCGACGCGGCATCGTCGCGACCCTCACAGCAGTCGTTTTGTGGACGTGCAATGACACTTGCGGCAAGCTCGCGAGCGAGGTCTTCCCCACCGGCGAGATGATGGCGATCCGCGGCGTGTTCGCGATCGCGATCGCCGTCACCCTCGTGCTCGGCACAGGCCATGGCCGCATCTTGTGGCGCGGCGCGCATCTCTTTTTGCGTCCGATGGTCCTGCTTCGCGCGCTCCTCGACGCCGTCGTCGTCCTCACCTTCCTCAAGGCGCTCGCGCATATGCAGCTCGCCGATGTCACGGCGATCTCGCAAGCGACCCCGATCATCATGACATTGCTCGCCGCAGCCTTTGGGCTCGAGCGCATCGGCTGGCGGCGCTTCCTCGCCGTGCTCGTCGGCTTTTCGGGCGTTCTCCTCGTCGTGAAGCCGTCCACGGAGGGCTTGAGCGCCTATGCGACACTCGCCGTCACCTCCGCCGCCCTCGTCGCCTTGCGCGATCTTTTGACGCGTTACATCGACCCGGTCATCCCTTCGGCCGTCATCGCCTTGGTGACGGCCGTTGCCGGCGCGTTTACCGGCGTGTTGCTCGGGATGACCGAAGAATGGAAACCGGCTTTCGTCGTGCCCTCCCTTTATCTCATACTCGCCGGCATCCTGGTGACGCTCGGCAATCTTTCCATCGTGATCGCCTATCGGGACGCGGAAGTCAGCGTCGTCGCCCCTTTCCGCTATTTCAGCATCCTCACCGCGCTGCTGCTCGGATACCTGATCTTCGCGTCCTTGCCCGACCGGATATCGACGATGGGCATCCTCCTCATCATCGCAAGCGGGGTCTACACGATGCATCGTGAGCGCGTTCGCCGCCGCGAGGCCGCCGCGGCGGCGGCGCCGCTCGGCGCCCAGGCGGGCTCGAAGGAAACAAGCGCGGCATGGACCACGCGTTGAGGACGGTGTTGCTGCCGGCATCGCGTCGCATCGACGCGTTGACGGCGGCCGTCGGCCGCGCGGCGGCTTGGCTCGTGCTCGCCGCCTGCCTCATCAGCGTCGCGAACGCGTTATTGCGCTACGGCGCTCATTTCGCGAGGCCGATGCTGCTCGATCTTCCGATCCTTTTGTTCGCGGGCATCGTGCTCGGCGGCGCGCCACGGACGCTTGCGGAGAACAGCCATATCCGCGTGGACATCCTCTATCGTTCGCTTCCGCCGCGTCGCAAGGCCATCCTCGACCTTCTCGGCAACCTCGTCTTCCTCGTGCCGCTTTGCCTTGTCATGATCATCGAGAGCCTGCCGTTCTTCGCGAGCTCCTTTCGCATCGGGGAAGGCTCGCTCACGCCGGGCGGTTTGCCGCAGTGGCCGGCGAAAGCCTTGATCCCCTTGGCCTTCACGCTTCTCCTGCTGCAAGCGCTCTCGGAGATCGTGAAGACTCTCGCGGTTCTGCGCGGCATCGAGCCGGCGCACGACCCTGACGCCTCCATGCCGGCCGGCGATGCTCATGCGCTGCGCTCGAGCGGAGCGCCCTGAAGGCGTGCCGCCCGCGCGACGCCAGCTCGCGATCGCCGCGCTCCTTTGCGGCGCCATCGGCCTTGCGCCCATCGCGACGGCAGCGGCCGGTCCGGCCGGCGTCGCGGGTTCGGCGCCGATCGCCGAATGGCTCTCGCTGAACATGGCGCCCGTCATGTTGCTCACCCTCGTGGCGCTCCTGCTTGCCGGTTACCCCGTCGCCTTCACGCTCGGCGGCACCGGCCTCATCTTCGCCGCCATCGGCATCGCGCTTCACCTGTTCCGGGCCGATTTCCTGAACGCGCTGCCCGAGCGCGTGCTCGGCGTCATGAGCTCGGAAATCCTGCTCGCCATCCCCTTCTTCGTCTTCATGGGCATGATCCTCGAACGCTCCGGCCTCGCCGAGGACCTTCTCGAGACCATGGGCCAGCTCTTCGGCCCGGTGCGCGGCGGCCTCGGCTATTCGGTGATCGTGGTCGGCGCCCTGCTCGCGGCGATGACGGGGGTGGTCGCCGCCTCGGTGATCTCGATGGGGCTGATCTCGCTCCCGATCATGATGCGCCACGGCTATGATCGGCCGCTCGCGGCCGGCATCATCGCGGCGTCGGGCACCCTCGCGCAGGTGATCCCGCCGGGCATCGTGCTCATCGTGCTCGCCGACCAGCTCAACGTCTCGGTCATCGACATCTTCACCGCGGCCTTGCGGCCGGCGCTCATGCTCGCCGCGCTCTACGCGCTCTACGTCTTCGCGATCTCGATCGTGAGGCCGAAGGCCGCCCCGGCCGTCGCGTCGAATCTTCGGGGCCTCGCCTTGGCGCGCCGCGTCGCGCTCGTGATGCTGCCCCCACTCGCCCTGATCGTCCTGGTGCTCGGCTCGATCTTTCTCGGCGTCGCAACCCCCTCCGAAGGCGGCGCGATGGGCGCCTCGGGCGCGCTCGTCCTCGCTTTCGTGAAGGGGCGCCTAAACCTCGATCTCCTGCGCCAGGCGACGCACAGAACTTGCAGGCTCGCTTCCTTTGCAATCTTCATCCTGATCGGCTCGCGCGTCTTCTCGCTCACCTTTTTCGGCGTGAACGGTCACAAATGGGTGGAAGCCTTGCTCGTCGGCCTTCCCGGAGGCGCGACCGGCTTTCTTCTCTTCATCAACGCGCTCATCTTCGTGCTCGCCTTTTTTCTCGAATTCTTCGAGATCGCCTTCATCCTGGTGCCGCTCATCGCCTCCGCCGCGGCGAAGCTCGGCATCGACCTCGTCTGGCTCGCGGTGCTGATCGGGGTGAATGTCCAAACGAGCTTCATGCACCCCCCTTTCGGCTATTCGCTTTTCTACCTGCGCTCGGTCGCGCCCGACCGGGCTTATCGCGACCGCGTGACCGGCAAGCTGATCGCTCCCTTGTCGACGAAGGACATCTATTGGGGCGCCGTGCCCTTCGTCATCCTGCAAGCCTTGATGGTAGTCGCCATCATCGCCTTCCCCGGCATCATCGCGCGCGGCGAAGGAGCGGTGCGCGCGCCCGCTCAAGGTCAGAGCCAGCAAGAGAGGATCGACACGCTCGAAAAGCAATTCGGGCCGGCGGCCTTGCCAGAGCATCGGTGAGTCTCTCGGGCGATCCGTCGTGCCCGCATTTGGCACGGGCATCCAAGCCTTTCTTCCCGCCCATTCGGCAGCAAGTCATGGATGGCCGGGCCAAGCCCGGCCATGACGGATAGGACGGCC
>DASZIL010000214.1:0-35580 GCA_035949255.1 Beijerinckiaceae bacterium
TTTGTAGGCGATCTGGCCGCGCACGAGGAGCGCCGAGATCCCAGCCCCGATCTGCATCATGGCGAGCGTCATGATGAAGGAGGGGATGCCGATGACGGTGATGCCGAGCGCGTTGAGAAGGCCAAGCCCCAGGCAGGCGGCAAGAGCGAGCACGATGGCCGCCGCGCCGGGCAGCGGCAGATTGGCGATGTTCACATAGGATTCCTGCGCAGTGAAATAGGCGACGACGATGCCCGTCGCATTCGCCACGCTCGCGATCGACAGATCGATCTCCGCGCACAGGATGACGAAGGTGAGGCCGACCGCGATGATGCCGGTCACCGACACCTGGGTCAGGATGTTGCCGAGGTTGTCGAGCGTGGTGAAGGAGGGGCTGGCGAAGCCGAAGAAGGCAATGAGGCAGATGAGCGTGAGGAAAGGCGCGATGTTGCGCATCTGGCCGCGCAGCAGCGCACCGACGCCCGCCTGCCGGGCTCGACCTTTCTCATCAGTCAGCGATGCGTTCATGCCTTTTCGATCCTCGCCCTCACGCCGCTTCGAGCAGGCGATCCTTGCTGATCACTTCATTCTTGAATTCGCGCACCACGACGCCCTTCTTCATCACCATGACGCGATCGGCGAGCGACAGCACCGTTTCGGGCTCGGTCGAGGCGACCAGGACGGCGAGCCCTTCGCCGCGCAAGCCCCGCACGATCCGCACCACATCCTCCTTGGCGCCCACATCCATGCCGCGCGTCGGCTCGCTCAAGATCAGGACCTTCGGCGGGAAGCTCAGCCATTTCGCCAAGCCCACTTTCTGCTGGTTGCCGCCCGAAAGCGAGCCGAGGAGCGCGTCGGGACGCGGCGGCCGGATCTGCAGCTTCTCGATCTGGGCGCGCGCGATCTTGCGCTCGCGCGCCGGTTTCAGAAAAAACCGCGAAATCCGCTCGAGCGTGCTCACCGAGGTGTTCTTGTAAAGCGGTTCGGCGTGAAAGAGCATCGAGCGCCGGCTTTCCGGCACGAAGGCGATGCCGGCACGGCGTGCCGCCGAGGTGCTCGCCAAGCGCATTTCGCGCCCCCCGACCCGCAAGACGCCCTCGTCGGGTTGCAGCTTGCCGAACAAGCTTCGCACCAGCTCGATCTGGCCGCAGCCCATGAAGCCGTAAAGGCCGAGCACTTCTCCCGCCCGCAGCTCGAGCGAGACGTCCCGATAGGCCCGGCCGAGCGAGAGGCCGCGCGCCTCCAGGACAACCTGGGCGGCGCTTGCGCTATCGAGACGGATATCGGCGCGGTAGCTCTCGCCGAGCTCCTCATGGCCGGCGCCGATCATGCGCTCGATGAGTGCCGCTTTGTTCGTCTCCCGCGCCGGTGTCGTCGCGATCCTGCGGCCGTTGCGGAACACCGTCACGGTGTCGGACACGCGCAGGATGTCGTCGAGGAAATGCGAGATGAAGACGATGCTGCGCCCATCGTCGCGCAAGCGCCGCAACACCGAGAACAGGCGCTCGACCTCGGGTGGCGACAGGGCGGAGGTCGGCTCGTCGAGAATGATGATGCGCGCGCCTGAAAACAGGACGCGCGCGATCTCGACCATCTGCTGCAGGCCGATCGGCAGATCGCCGATGCGAGCGCTGGGATCGATGTCGAGGCCGAGCCCGGCGAGCAGGCGGCGCGCTTCGTCGCCCATGCGCCGCCATTGCACGATCCCCGCCCCGTTCACCGGTTGCGTGCCGAGGAAGACATTCTCGGCGACGCTGAGATCGGGCGCGATGCTCAATTCCTGATGCACCATGCCGACGCCTGCGGCGAGCGCATCGCGCGCCGAGCGGAAGCGGGCCTCGCGCCCGTCGAGACGCAATTCGCCCACAAAATCCCCATGCACGCCCGCGATGATCTTCATCAGCGTCGATTTGCCGGCCCCATTCTCGCCGACGAGACCATGGATCTCGCCGGCCGCGAGCGCGAACCCGACATCGCGTAAGGCCGCGACGCCGCCGAAGGATTTGGAAACGCCCACGAGCTCGATGACCGGGGCGGCCGTGCCCATCCCCTGGCCTCAGATGAGGAAGTGATCCTCCATCCACTGCATCCCGGCCGCGTTGGCCTTGGTCACCACCGGCCCATCCGTGACGATGTTCTTCGGGATGCCTTGATCCGTCTTCTCGCCATTCACCGCGGCGACGCCGGCGATAATCGCTCCGCCGTGGATGCGGCAGGAGGGATTGCGAACCGTCGCGTACATTCGCCCTTCCGACACCGCCTGGATGGCGGGCGGCATGGCGTCGACGCCGCCGATGAGGATGTTCGTGCGGTTATGCGCCTTCATCACGTTATAGGCAGCGAGCGCCATGTCGTCATTGTGAAAGAAGGCCGCGTCGATTTGCGGATATTTGGTGAGATAGGTCTCCCAAAGCTGCGCCGTCTTCGACACGCTCCAATCGGCGGGCTGCGTGTCTAGCACTTCGATGTTCGGATATTGCTTGACTACCGCCTCGAAGCCCTTGGCGCGCCCTTGCGCTCCGGTATGGCCGAGCGCGCCCTGCGTCATGATCATCTTGCCCTTGCCGCCGAGCGCGGAGACGAGCGCCTGGGTGACGGACGCCCCCATGAACTCGTTGTCGGGTGCGAGGAAGCTATGCACCTTGATCTGCTCGAGGGGAGCGATCAGCGTATCCATATCGATCACCGGAATCCCGGCGTCGATCATCTTCTGGACCGGCGCCGTGAGCGTGCCGATGCCGAAGGCCTGGATGGCGACAAAATCCCATTTTTGCGAAGCCATGTTGTCGATGGCGGCGCGCTGCTTCACGGCGTCGAGCTCGCCATCGAACCAGGTCACATCGACATTGAACAATTTGCCCCAATATTCGGCGGCTTGCTTGCCTTGAGCGCACCAGGTCGCCTGCAAGCCCGCGTTGGAGAAGGCCGCCTTGAGCGGCTTGTCGGACCGGCCCACGGCGCTTGCCGCAAGGGCGGGGCTGAGGCTCAAGCCTCCCAGAAGCGCGGTGGCAGCGCCCGCAGAAGCAGCGGCCGTGCGAAAGAAGTCACGCCGCGAATGCGGCAAAACGGTCTTTTCCTCGGACATGTCACGCTCCCTGAATGTGCGCGCCCGCCTCCTTGGGCCATGCGGATGGCGGGCGCGGAAAGGAAGTGTGGCATAGACGGCGAAGCGGCACCAGCATGAGCGTGCGCCGACAAGTAAAGCTCGAAGTCATCCCCTGTCGCGACACTGTCGTCGTGGCCCTGGCCGAGAGATGTGGCCAAGAAATATGACCAAGAGAGACGGCGAGAAGATCAAAATTATCGATCGCGAGAATTCAACGGGCGGGCGGTTAATGCGAGGTCAACTCTTGGCCTTTCGGCGCTTGTGCGCGGCAACATGCGGTCCACCGCCGCCGCCCTGGTTCAAGCCGACGAAAACATCGGTATCGTCGTCCTTCGGAATGACGAAATCGGTGACCACCGTATTGAAGGAGGCGCGCGTCTCGCCGGACGGAATGGTGACCGAAAGGGCTTCGCGGCGCGAGGCGACCACCTTGTCCTTGATGCGCGCCTCGAAGACGAGAGGGACCGTGAAGGTGCCGGGCGAGCCTGCCGGGCCGAGAAGCACCGAACCCTCGATGCCGAGCTTCATATTGATGTTCGCACCCGCGTCCTTGCACTCACGCGCCAGATTGGTGATCGAAATCTGATGGCGCAAGGCCTGTGCGCCAGCATCCGAGCCGCCGGCAAAATCCCGCAACGCCGCCCCGTTCGCGGCGACGTCGAGGACGGGACAATCGAACTCATCCTTTTGATTCACAGCATCCGGAAAGCGCGTTTGCGCGGTGGGCGCCGCCGTCGGCGCGGGTGTGGGACCGCCAAGCGCCAGGTTTTCCAAAAATTTCTTGGTCGCCGAAGGCGGCGCCGCCGGCGCGTCCTCATCGGAGCTGCTCCCGAAGCCGAGCGAGCTGCAAGCTGAGAGGCAAGCGCAAAGCGCAAGCGCGGCCGGCAGACGTGCCGCGCCCGATCGCCCCCAGCGCCACCGCCCGCCGTCGAGATTCGACCCCAATCCGCGCTTCATCTTTTCCACCCTCACAAACCTCGCGGCCAACCTTTAAGTCCTTTGGGACCTCGGGATCGCGCCGCCCGCGTCGCCTCGCCCGGATCGCTTCAGGGCAAGCTGTCGAATCCCTTGGCAAAACCGTTGAGCGAAACCGGAATACCGACCCCATCATCGGCCGATTGAAAGACGATGAAGGTCGCCGTCGTGCCCGTTTTCAGCTGGCTGATCAGCTTGTCATCCATCTCGACCTCGCTGAAGCAGCCGCTGCCGAAGCAATGCGCGAAAGGCACATGGCCGACGTCCACCTGGTCGATCTTGAGGCCAAGCCCCGTCGGCAGGAAGACGAAGGGTGGCGCCACCACCCGCAACAAGGGCTTCTTCTTGTCCACAGGCTTCAGCACGATCACCAGAAGCGTGATATTCGGCCGGTCCTCCGCCACCACATTCTGAATCATCGCGCATTGCTCGCCCTTGGCCCCCGTGGGCGTGTCGCAGCGCGTCTCCCAATCGCCATTGGTGGCCTTGATGACCCCTTCGGCCTTGGCCGGCAAGCCGACCATGATGCCAAGGCCTGCCGCGAGGGCGAAAGCTGTGATGGAGGCGATGATTCCGCGCCGGCTCCTAGCGTCAAGCCCACAGCTCGGTCGTTTCATTGCGGCCTCATTCCTCGGATCGGGTCGGATCGGCAGCGGCGCGGCCGCTGGCGCCGTTCGGACCATGCGATTTTGTCGCTGTCAAGGAAACCGTGTGGCGGCATCGCCCCTGTGTCTCGAAGCTTCCCGAGCCGGAGCGAGCCTCCGAAACCGGGCCCGAGATGCGGCAATTAGGCGGGGACGGCGGCGTTGCGCCCCGCACGCGTTTGTGGTTTGACGCGCGAGGGGAGCCGCTCGGCCGCCGCGCTCGTCGCGGGGCGTGCGGCCCGATCGGGCTATGGTCATGACGAGGAATAGAATGACGATGAATGCCAGGGCGGGCGCGAAGACAGCGCTTTGGAGCCTTGCCGCGGCGCTTCTTGCGAGCCCCGCCTCTGCCGAAGCGATCGGCCAGCCGCGCCCCTGGCAATTGGGCCTGCAGCCGCAGGTGACGGAGATCGGACACAGAATCGACGCGCTCCATGACGGCTTGCTCGTGATCATCACCCTGATCACCGTATTCGTGCTGGCGATGATCCTCTTCGCCCTGTTTCGCTTCCACGAGTCACGCCACCCCGTCCCGAGCCGGACGACGCACAACACCTTCCTCGAGATCATCTGGACGATCGTTCCGGTCATGATCCTGGTCGGCATCGCCATCCCCTCCTTCAGCCTCTTGCGCTACAAGCTCGTCCCGCCACCCGCCGACATCGTGATGAAGGCGACGGGCTCGCAATGGCTGTGGACTTATGATTATCCGAAGGACCAGGGCGGCGGCTTCACCATCGTCTCGAAGATGCTCGATGAGAAAGAGCGGAGCGAGCTCATCGCCAAGGGGACCTCGCCCGAGGATGCGCCCCGGCTGCTCGCGGTCGACAACGAGGTCGTGCTGCCGGTCGGCAAGGTCATCAAGGTCGAGGTCACCTCGACCGACGTGATCCACGGCTTCAATCTTCCGGCCTTCGGGGTGAAGGTGAACGCCATTCCGGGCCGCAACAACGAGGTCTGGTTCCAGGTCGACAAGGAAGGCCTCTATTACGGCCAATGCACGCAGATTTGCGGTGATCAGCATTCCGAGATGCCGCTTGCCTTCCACATCGTCTCACCGGAGCGCTACGCCGAATGGTTGAAGGACGCGAAGGCGAAATACGCTTCGAACGGCGCCTCGCCCGCCCGCGTCGCCGACGCCGGATCTCTCGCGCCTTGAAACTTAAGGGCGGTCAGGACCGCCCCCATCACAAGACTGGCCGCAAGACTAGCTGAAGGAAACCCGCCATGGCCTACGGCGCAGCTTTCAACCCCCATGCCGAACATCCGGCTTCGGACAGCCACGCCGCGCATCCGACCGGCCTTCGGCGATGGTTGTTCTCGACGAACCACAAGGACATCGGCACGCTCTACCTCTCCTTGGCGATCGTCGGCATGTTCATCGGGGGCACCTTCTCGATCCTGATGCGCATCAATCTGCAATCGCCGGGGCATCATTTATTCGCCGACGGGCAAGCCTATAACGTGATCGTCACGGGTCACGGCCTGATCATGATCTTCTTCGTGATCATGCCGGCCTTGATCGGCGGCTTCGGCAATTGGTTCGTTCCCCTGATGATCGGCGCCCCGGACATGGCCTTCCCGCGCATGAATAACCTGTCCTTCTGGTTCACCGCCGGCGGCATGTGCCTCCTCCTTCTCTCGACGCAGATGGAGGGCGCGCCGGGCGCCAACGGTGTCGGCGCGGGCTGGACGCTCTATGCGCCCTTCTCGACGCTCGGCCATCCCGGCCCCGCGGTCGATTTCGGCATTTTGGCGCTCCACACCGCGGGCGCCGGCTCGATTCTCGGCGCCATCAACTTCATCACCACCATCCTCAACATGCGCGCGCCCGGCATGACGCTGCACCGCATGCCCCTCTTCGTCTGGTCGGAGCTCGTAACCGCGTTCCTCCTTTTGTTGGCCCTGCCGGTGCTCGCCGGCGCCATCACCATGCTGCTCACCGACCGCAACTTCGGCACTACCTTCTACGACCCGGCCGGCGGCGGCGATCCGATCCTCTACCAGCATCTGTTCTGGTTCTTCGGCCATCCCGAAGTCTACATCATGATCCTGCCGGCCTTCGGCATCGTCAGCCAGGTCATCTCGACCTTCTCGCGTAAGCCGATCTTCGGCTATCTCGGCATGGCCTATGCGATGGTCGCGATCGCCGTGATCGGCTTCGTGGTCTGGGCCCACCACATGTTCACGGCCGGGCTTTCACTCGACACGCAGCGCTATTTCACCGCGGCCACCATGGTGATCGCGGTACCCACGGGCGTGAAGATCTTCTCCTGGATCGCCACGATGTGGGGCGGCTCGATCCGCCTCACCGCGCCCATGCTCTGGGCGATCGGCTTCCTCTTCCTCTTCACGATCGGCGGCGTGACGGGTGTCGTGCTCGCCAATGCCGGCGTCGATCACGTGCTCCACAACACCTATTACGTCGTCGCCCACTTCCACTACGTGTTGTCGCTCGGCGCCGTGTTCGGCATCCTCTGCGGCTGGTACTATTGGTTCCCGAAGATGACCGGCTATGTGATCCCCGATTGGATGGGCAAGACGCATTTCTGGTTCGCCTTCATCGGCTCGAACGTGACCTTCTTCCCGATGCACTTCCTCGGGCTTGCCGGCATGCCGCGCCACTATTTCGACTATCCCGATGCCTATGCGCATTGGCACTTCGTCGCGTCGATCGGCTCCTATATCTTCGCGGCAGGGATGATCTTTTTCGTCTTCGCCAATCTCTACGCCTATTTCATCCGCAAGGAGCCGGCCGGCAACAACCCTTGGGGTGTCGGCGCCACGACCCTCGAATGGACCCTGCCTTCGCCGCCGCCCTTCCACCAATATGAAGTGCTGCCGCGCATCACGGGCGGGGACCATTGAGCGCGCGCCGCGCCAGGTTCGATTAAGCGATGACGCTCGCGACGGACGCCATCGTCAGGAGCGGCCGGAGCGAATCCGGCCCGACGATCTCGCTTGCGACGCCGGGCGATTTCTTCGCCCTGCTCAAGCCGCGCGTGATGTCGCTCGTCGTCTTCACCGCGCTCGCCGGGCTCATGGCGGCCCCGTCGCGCCCGCATCCGGTGATCGCCTTCATCTCGATCCTCGCGATCGCGGTGGGTGGGGGTGCCGCCGGCTGCCTCAACATGTGGTGGGACGCCGATATCGACGCCCTCATGAGCCGCACCCGCAACCGGCCCATTCCCGCGGGCCGGATCACGCGTGAGGCGGCGCTCGGCTTCGGCCTCGTGATGTCGGGGGGGGCGGTCATCACGCTCGGTCTCGCCGCGAATTGGACGGCCGCCTCGCTGCTCGCCTTCACCATTTTCTTCTACATCGTCGTCTATTCGATGTGGCTGAAGCGCTCGACACCGCAAAATATCGTCATCGGCGGAGCAGCCGGCGCCTTGCCGCCGGTGATCGGCTACGCGGCAGCGACGGGCGACGTCACGCTCGATGCGGCGATCATGTTCGCCATCATCTTCCTATGGACGCCGCCGCATAGCTGGGCGCTCGCCTTGTTCCGCTCCGAGGATTACGCGCGCGCCAAGGTGCCGATGCTGCCGGTTGCCGCGGGGCGGGCCGTGACGCGCGCGCAGATCCTCATCTACACGCTCGTCCTGGTTCCGGTCGGGCTGACTCCCGCGCTTCTCGGCCTCGGCGGGCCTGCCTATGGCCTCGTCGCCTTGCTGATGGGCGCCGGCATGCTGCATCTCGCCGTGAAGCTTTATCGCGAACGCGACGAGAAGGCGGCGAATCTCACGGCGAAGAAGCTTTTCGGATTTTCGATCCTTTATCTTGCCACGCTGTTCGGCGTCCTTCTCATCGAGCGCATCGTGGCGCTCGTGCTGGCGCAAGGGGCCTGGTGATGCGCGAGGTCAAGGACGGCCTTGTCCTGAGCGAGGAGGAGAAGCGCCGCCGCCGCCAGCGCTCGCTCGCGCTCGCGCTCGTGCTCGGTGCGCTCGTGCTTTTGTTCTACGCCATCACCATCGTCAAGCAGGGCGCGGCCTTGAACGCGCTGCATTCGTGACGCCGCCATGGGTCATGCCGTGAGCCCGCCGCGGACACAAGAAGGAGCGCGCTCGCGTGGAGCGCGCCGCACGCTCATCCTGACGGTGAGCGCCGCGGCCATGATGCTCGGCCTCTCCTTCGCGGCCGTGCCCGCCTATCGCCTCTTTTGCCGCGCGACCGGCTTTGCCGGAACGCCGCTCGTCGCGACACAATCCCCCGCCAGGAGCCTCGGCCAGATGATGGTCGTGCGCTTCGATGCCAATGTCGCGCCGGGCCTCGCCTTCGATTTCGCCCCGGAAACACCTTTCGTGCATCTTCATCTCGGCGAGACGAAAACGGTCGAGTTCCATGTCGCCAACGACAGCGACCAGCCGGCCGCCGCGGTTGCCACTTTCAACATCCAGCCCGACCTCGCCGCCCAGTATTTCAACAAGTTGAGCTGCTTCTGCTTTGACGAGACGGTGCTGAAGCCTCATGAAAGCAAGGATTTGCCGGTCGTCTTCTTCGTCGATCCGGCGCTCGCCAAGGACAAGGACATCCGCGCCTTGACCTCGATCACCCTGTCCTACACGTTTTTCGCCTCTAAGACCGGCAAGTCGCAAACCTCGACGGTGGCCGCGACGCGCCTGAACTGAGAAGTTTAAAGAGAGAACCATGGCCGACGCGCACGCCAAGCACCACGATTATCACCTCGTCGACCCGAGCCCCTGGCCCTTGATCGGCGCCATCTCGGCCTTCCTCGGGGCCGTCGGCGCCATCATGTGGATGCACGGGCTCTCGATCGGCGGCATGCGCTGCGGCCCCTACATCGCCGGCGTCGGCGTCATCGGCATCCTCTACACCATGATCGCCTGGTGGTCAGACGTGATTCACGAGGCGCAGGATCTGCATCTGCACACGCGCGTCGTGCAGCTCCATCACCGCTACGGCATGATGATGTTCATCGCCTCCGAGGTGATGTTCTTCGTCGCCTGGTTCTGGGCCTTCTTCGATTCGAGCCTCTTCACCGGCGACCAGATCGACTATGCGCGCGCGGCCTTTACGGGCGGCGTCTGGCCGCCCAAGGGCGTCGAGCCCTTCGATCCCTGGCACTTGCCGCTCATGAACACGCTGATCCTTTTGACCTCGGGCACGACGGTGACCTGGGCGCATCATGCCTTGCTGCATGACGACCGCAAGGGGCTGAAGGCAGGGCTCTGGCTCACCATCCTGCTCGGCGCGGCCTTCACCTGCGTCCAGGCCTATGAATACAGCCACGCGGAATTCGGCTTCAAAGGCAACATCTACGGCGCCACCTTCTTCATGGCGACGGGCTTCCACGGCTTTCACGTCATCATCGGCACTATCTTCCTGACCGTGTGCCTGTTGCGCGCCTATCGCGGGGATTTCACGCCGAAGCAGCATCTCGGCTTCGAGTTCGCGGCCTGGTACTGGCATTTCGTGGACGTGGTCTGGCTCTTCCTCTTCGCCGCGATCTATGTCTGGGGAACAGGCGGCGGCGCCGCCGTGCATGGCGGATAGAAGAACGCTTCCAGAAAGCACGACAGGCGAACGCGAGCCCCGCGCGGGGCTCGCGCGGGAGCCAAGCTCCGGCGAACCGCGAGGCCTCCTCGTTCCGGCGCTCTTCACCTTTCTCGGCGTCGCCCTCCTGTGCGGCCTCGGCGTCTGGCAGCTCGAGCGCAAGGCGTGGAAGGAGGGCCTCATCGCGGCGATCGACGCGCGCGTCGGCGCGCCGCCTGCCGCCTTTCCGCCGGAAGATGCCTGGAGCGCCCTTTCGCCTCAAAACGATGAATATCGCCACGTCCTTCTCACCGGGCATTTCCTGAACGACAAGGAGGCCCATCTCCAGGCGAATCTCGTGAGTTCGGGGACGGATGACGGGGCTCTCGGCTACGACATCCTCACGCCGCTCGAGATGCCGGGCGGCGCCCTCGTCCTCGTCAATCGCGGCTTCGTGCCGCTCGATAAAAAGGACCCGGCGACAAGGCGCGACAGCGAGGTGCAAGGCGAGACGAGCGTCACGGGCCTCATCCGCTTCCCGCAAGCGCGTGCCTGGTTCGTCCCGCCGGACGATGCGGCGAAGAACGTCTGGTTCTCGCGCGATCCCGGCCTGATCGCCAAGGCTTATGGCTTGGAGGGGGTCGCGCCGGTGATCGTCGATGCCGATAAGGTGCCCGACAAGGCCGCCCTGCCGCGAGGCGGGCAGACGCGCATCGCCCTTCCAAATGATCACCTCCAATACGCCCTGACCTGGTTTGGGCTCGCGCTCATGCTCATATGCGTCTTCACCGCCTTTGCGATACGGCGAAGACGCGAGGGCGAAGATGAAATGGCGGGGCCGATTCCCTCAAAACGCATCCCGCGCTAAAAGAACCGCGCTCAAGCTTTGGAAAATCCGACGTGCTCCATATCTCGACCCGGGGCGGGGCCCCGGCGATCAACTTCACCGACACATTGCTCGCGGGGCTTGCACGCGACGGCGGTCTTTATGTGCCGCAAAGCTGGCCGACGCTGAGCAAGGCTCGGATCGGCGAGCTTTCCGGGCTGTCCTACGCCAAGGCCGCCGAAACCGTCATCGGCGCGCTCGTCGAGGATGAGGTGGCGCAGCCGGTGCTGAAACGTGCGATTGACGGCGCTTACGGGGCCTTCCGCCACCCTTCGGTCTGCCCGCTCACGCAGATCGGCGACAATCTCTTCGTGCTCGAGCTGTTTCACGGGCCGACGCTTGCCTTCAAGGATGTGGCGATGCGGCTCCTTGCCGGCCTCATGGACGCAGCGCTCGAGGCCGAGGCCCGCCGCATCACCATCGTCGGGGCAACGTCGGGCGATACGGGCTCGGCGGCGATTGATGCCTTTGCGGGCTCGCGACGCGCCGATGTGTTCATCCTTTACCCGCATGAACGCATCAGCGAAGTGCAGCGGCGCCAGATGACGACCTCCACGGCACCGAATGTGCACGCCATCGCCATCGAAGGCACCTTCGACGATTGCCAGGCGCTCGTGAAGGCGATGTTCAATCATCATGAATTTCGCGACCGGCTGTCGCTCGCCGGCGTGAACTCCATCAATTGGGCGCGCATCGTGGCGCAGGTCGTCTATTATTTCACGAGCGCCGTCGCGCTCGGCGCGCCGCACCGGCCCGTTTCCTTCGCCGTGCCCACCGGGAATTTCGGCAACGTTCTCGCGGGTTTCGTGGCCAAGCGCATGGGCTTGCCGATCTCGCGTCTTGTCGTCGCGACGAACGACAATGACATCCTGTCGCGCGCCTTGGCGAACGGGCGCTATGAAAAGGCCGGCGTGGTCGCAACCGCTTCGCCCTCGATGGACATCGAGGTCTCATCGAATTTCGAGCGCCTTCTCTTCGAGGCTCATGGTCGGGATGCGGCCGCGGTGCAAGCCTCGATGGATTCGCTCGCACAATCGGGAGGCTTCTCGATCCCCGCACAGGTGCTCGGGTCCATCCGCGCCGAATTCGACGGCTACCGGACGACGGCTCGGGATGCGGCGGCGACGATGCGAGAAACCTGGGATGAAGCCCATTACCTCCTCGACCCGCATACGGCCGTGGCGGTGCATGCGGCTAAGCGCGCGCGTAAGCGCGATCCGGCAATGCCCATGATCGCGCTCGCGACCGCCCATCCGGCGAAGTTTCCGGATGCCGTCCAGGCGGCCACAGGAGTGCGTCCCGAACTGCCGGCGCATCTTGCCGACCTGATGGCACGCAAGGAGCGTGTCATTGTGCTCCGCAACGACCGTGAAGCCGTCGAGGCCTGCATCGAAAAAGAGGCGCGGGCGAGGGCTTCGCTTGCCGGCCTAGCCGGGGGAGGCTGAGATGAGGCCTTCTCCCGCTTGCGCCGCGCGCAAGATGCCTACATCTCGCCTCTTTGCGCATTCCGTGACATGGATATGACCCAAGATGCGCCAAGGAGCGTCGCGATGACCGCAAAACGCCGCACGGTCGAGGGGCCGGGCGACATCAAGGTGACCACCCTCCCCTCCGGCTTGCGCGTCGCGACCGACCCGATGCCGCTCGTCGAGACGGTGCGGCTCGGCGTCTGGGTCGATGCCGGCTCGCGCGATGAACGGGCCGAGGAGCACGGCATGGCCCATCTCCTCGAGCATATGGCCTTCAAAGGAACCGCGCGGCGCAGCGCGAAGGCGATCGCCGAGGAAATCGAGGCGGTGGGGGGTGATCTCAACGCCATGACCTCACCGGAGCAGACCGCCTTCGTGGCCAAGGTGCTCGCGGCCGATACGCCGCTTGCGCTCGACATCCTCTCCGACATCCTTCTCGAGCCGAGCTTCGATACCGAGGAGCTCGGGCGCGAGCAGGATGTGATCGTCCAGGAGATCGGCGCCTATAAGGATTCCCCCGAAGAGCTGGTGCATGATTATTTCACCGAGGCCGCCTATCCGGAGCAGGCGATCGGGCGCACCATCCTCGGCACCCCCGACAGCGTCACCTCCTTTGATCGGAGTGCCGTGGGGCGGTTCCTGGCACGCAACTACAAAACCGCCCATACCGTCGTCGCGGCGGCCGGAAAGGTCGAGCATGAGCGCTTCACCGACGAGGTCGAGCGCCTTTTCGCGCGCTTCCCGCAAGAGGCGCCGCCCGTCGAGGCCGAGGCGCGCTATCTCGGCGGCGAGATGCGCGAGGACCGCCGCGCGGAGCAGGCGCATGTGATGCTTGGCTTTGGCGGGTTCTCCTACCTCGACGAGGCTCACGACGCCGTGCAGGTCTTCACCAGCGCCGTGGGCGGGGGCATGTCGTCGCGGCTCTTCCAGGACATTCGCGAGACGCGCGGCCTTGCCTATTCGATCTACGCGTTCCACGCTTCCTATCGCGATACGGGCGCATTCGGGGTCTATGCCGGCACGGATCCGAAGAAGACGCGGGAGCTCGCCTTGGTCACACTCGATGTGCTGGAGCGCGCCGCCGACGATCTGACGCCAGCCGAAATCCGGCGTGCCAAAGCCCAATCGAAGATGGCGCTGCTTTCGGCGCAAGAGGCAGCGGCCCCGCGTGCCTCCTTCATGGCGCGTTCGCTCCTCGCCTATGGGCGCGTCTTGTCACGCGAGGAGCTGATCGGGCGCATCGACCGGCTCAGCGTCGGCGAGGTGCGTGCCGCGGGTCAGGCCTTGCTGCGCACGCCCATGGCGGTCGCGGCCGTCGGGCCCTTGAAGAAGCTGCCGCGACTTACCGCCCTCGCCAAGCAATTGCGGCAAGCCCCCCCGGCGCCGGCCGCGGTGCGCCTCGCCGGAGGCTGACATGGCACTCTTTCGCTTCTCGGACCCGATGGCCGAAGCCCCGGCGCTCGCGAGCGGCGATCTGCGGCTGCGCGCGCCACGCCTCTCCGATCACGCCGAATGGGCCGGGCTCAGGGAAAGGAGCCGCAACTTCCTGGCCGCCTGGGAACCCATCTGGCCGGCCGATGAATTGTCGCGTGAAAGCTTCAGGCGCCGCATCAAGCGCTACGCCGAGGAGATGCGGCGCGATGAGGCCTATCCCTTCTTCCTGATCCGCGAGAGCGACCAAAGGCTCATCGGCGGGCTCACCATCGGCTTCCTGCGGCGCGGCGTCGCCCAGGCGGCAACGCTCGGCTATTGGATCGGCGCCCCTTACGCCCAGCAAGGCCATATGGGGGCGGCGGTCAGATTGGCGCTCTCCTTCGCCTTCGGCCACCTCGGGCTGCAGCGGGTGGAAGCCGCGTGCCTGCCTCATAACGAAGCCTCGATCCGCCTTCTCGAGCGCGTCGGCTTCCGCAAGGAGGGGCTGGCGCGCCGGTACCTTTGCATCAACGGGCGCTGGCAGGACCATGTGCTTTATGCCATCCTGTCGACCGACCCCATCTCTCCCCCGATGCCACGATCGAGCCACGAAAACATCGATAAGCGTCCGTCATCGTGAAGCGTCTTGCGGCGCCGACCCGCCTGGCGGAGCTGAACCTTATGAAAGGCTTGACCGAGTTGACGGATCCGTCCGGCCTCAGCGCAATCATCCGCCGCCTGTTCTGTCTCGCAGCCGCCCTCGTCCTGGCGATCGCCTGCCTCTGCCCCACGCCTGCCGGCGCGGTCGATGCCATCAGGGTCAACCCCGATACGGCCGCGATCGATATGACGAAGGTCGTCCAATATTTCCATTCCCCGGGCGGCGATACCATCCAGATCTCGACGGCGCCTGGCGCCGATGGCATCGTGCGCCGCATCGCCGTCAAGGCGCGCACCGCCGGCTCGCGCCCCGACTGGATCGCCTTCGCGCTCAACAATGATTCCGACCAGCAGATCGACCGCTTGCTGGTGGCGCCGCATTCGCGGCTCACGGGCTCGCAAGTCGTGTGGCCCGATCTCGGCTCCACCCGCATCACCGCCGTCACGGCGAGCGAAGGCTCCTCGCCCGAGCGCCAACCGGCGTCGGACGCCGACATCTTCCTGATCACGCTCGATCCGGGCGCCACCGTCACCTATGTGGCGGAGCTCGCGACGCCGGATCTGCCGCAGCTCTATCTGTGGGATTCGGATGCCTACAAGGAGAAGGTGAACGGGCTGACCCTCTATCGCGGCATCGTCATCGGCATCGTCGGCCTTCTGGCTCTGTTTCTCACGATCATCGTCGTGGTCAAGGGTGCCGTGATGTTCCCCGCCGCCGCGGCGCTCGCCTGGTCGGTCTTCGTCTACATCGCCATCGATTTCGGCTTCGTGCAGAAGCTCACGGGTCTGCCGACCGAAGGCTTGAGCGTATACCAGGCGGCGGCCGAGGCGACGCTCGCGGCAACGACGCTCGTCTTCCTTTTCGCCTATCTCAATCTCAACCGCTGGCACGTGCGCTACAGCCACATCATGGCGCTGTGGCTCCTGTTCCTCCTCGCGCTCATCGGCCTTGCGGCCGTGAACGCGCCGGTGGCGGCGGGCGTGGCGCGTATCTCGCTTGCCGCTGTCTCCTCGATCGGCTTCCTGCTCATCGTCTTCCTCGCCATCCATCAACGCTATGACCGCGCCATCGCGCTCATTCCGACCTGGCTGATGCTGCTCGCCTGGGTCGTGGCGGCGGGCTTCGTCGTCACCGGGCAGATCGACAATGACCTCGCCGCGCCGATGCTCCTCGGCGGGCTTGCGCTCATCGTCTTCCTCATCGGGCTCACCGTCATGCAGCACGCCTTCTCGGGCGGCGGCTATCTGAACGGCGCGCCGGGGGCCACGGAGCGCAAGGCACTGGCGCTCACCGGTTCGGGCGATGCGGTCTATGACTGGGACGTTTCCGCCGACAAGGTGCATGTGAGCCCCGAGGTCGAGATGCAGCTTGGCCTCGCGCGCGGCGCGCTCGGCGGCCCGGCCGCGGGCTGGCTCGACGTGATGCACCCCTTCGACCGCGAGAGCTATCGCGCCACGCTCGACAATGTGCTCGAGCAAAGGCGCGGCCGCATCCACGTCGATCTTCGCCTGCGCGACGCGGAAGGCCAATACCATTGGTTTCAGCTCAAGGCGCGTCCCGTCATCGGTGACGACAACGAGGTGGTGCGCATCGCCGGAACGCTCGCCGACGTGACGGAGGCGCGCCAAGCCCAGGAACGCATCCTGCACGACGCGGTGCATGACAATCTCACCGGGCTGCCGAACCGCGAACTGTTCCTCGACCGCGTTGCCAACGCCCTCATCCTGTCGCGCACCGACGAGGCCATGCGCCCGACACTGATCACCATCGATATCGACCGTTTCAAGCAGGTGAACGAGACCGTGGGGCTGAGCGTCGGCGACAGCGTGCTGCTCACCTTGTCTCGCCGGCTCGAACGGCTGATGCGTCCGCAAGACACGCTGTCGCGGATCTCCGGCGACGAATTCGCGGTGCTCCTCTTCTCGGAACGCGAGGCCGAGGCGATCACGCTCTTCGCCGACGGCTTGCGCCGCGCGCTTGCGGCGCCGCTTCCCTACAAGGATCGCGAGATCGCACTCACCACCTCGCTCGGCCTTGCGCTCGTCGATCGCGACGGCAAGCAGACGGCCGAGGAATTCCTGCGCAATGCCGAGCTCGCCATGCTGCATGCCAAGCGTCTCGGCGGGGATCGCATCGAGGTTTTCAAGCCTTCGCTGCGCATCGATCGGCCGGACCGGCTGCTCCTCGTCTCCGACCTTCGCCAGGCGATTGACCGCAACGAAATCCGGATCGTCTTCCAACCGATCGTGCGCCTCGAGGATCGCACCATCGCCGGCTTCGAGGCGCTGATGCGCTGGGATCATCCGCGCCTCGGGCGCCTTCCGCCCAAGGAGTTCATCTCGCTCGCCGAGGAGAACGGCCTCATCTCGGACCTCGGCGTCTTCGCGCTCGAGCACACGGTTCACGAGCTCGCCGCCTGGCAGCGCGCGCTCGATGTCGACCCGCCCAT
The DNA here is from genome assembly GCA_035949255.1 of Beijerinckiaceae bacterium. Classification (GTDB taxonomy): domain Bacteria; phylum Pseudomonadota; class Alphaproteobacteria; order Rhizobiales; family Beijerinckiaceae; genus GAS188. The sequence goes on from DASZIL010000214.1 coordinate 17,079, forward strand.
CTTCGCGAGCGTCAACATCTCGAGCCGCCAGATCTTCCGGCACGACCTCGTCCAGGAGGTGAAGGCGATCATCGGGCGCGTCGCCATCGCGCCGAATTCGCTGAAGCTCGAGCTCACCGAAAGCCTGATGATGGAGAATCCCGAATACGCGACGCAGATCCTGACGCGTCTGCGCGATCTCGGCGCCGGCATCGCGCTCGACGATTTCGGCACCGGCTATTCGTCGCTGAGCTATCTGCACCGCTTCCCGCTGGACACGGTGAAGATCGATCAATCCTTCGTGCATCAATCCGGGCACGCTTCCGACAAGATTCTGCGGGCCATCGTGTCGCTCGCGAAGGACCTCGGCCTGTCCACAGTGGCCGAAGGCGCCGAAACCGAATCGGAGATCGTGCTCCTCTCGCAACTCGGCTGTGACTATGCCCAAGGCTTCATCTTCGGCCAACCGCTCACGGCCGATGAGGCGCGAAGGCTCGTGGGCGCGGCAACCCAGGAAGCGGCGTGAGGCCATGCGCGCCCTGCAAGCGAAGCCGAACGGGCGCGTGACCTTCCAGTCCAGTTGATTGGCTTTCGCTGATGACGACAGGCAAAACGCAAGACGACAACATAGACCCAAGACGACAGCCAAGGCCGAGGACGACGGGCAAGCCGAGGACCATGACCTCTCTTCCCGCCCGCCTCCTCGACCGCCGCGCGCTCGTGACCGGAGGGTCGCGCGGCATCGGGCGCGCCGTCGTAGAGCGCTTCGCGGCGGAAGGCGCGACGATCGCGATCAACTATGCGAGCCATGAGGAAGAAGCCCGCAAAGCGCTGGATGCGGCGCGCGCGGCGAGCCGCAAGGCCGGCCATGGAGAGCGGCCTCATCTCATCACACGCGCCGACATGTCGGACTTATCCGCCGTCGAGGCGATGCTCAAATCGGTGCTCGAGGCCTTCGGCAGGCTCGACATCCTGGTCAACAACGCAGGCATCCAGCAGGAGCTTCGCGGCGATGCGCCAGATCCCCGGGGGCTCGCGCATGTGCTCGGCGTCAATCTCGTGGGCGCGGCTCATTGCGCTCAATTGGCCATTCGCCATTTCCTCTCGCGGAGAGAGGGGGGTGCGATCATCAACACCTCGAGCGTGCATCAAATCATCCCCAAGCCCGGCTTCCTCGGCTATTCGCTCAGCAAGGGTGGGCTTGCCAATCTCACGCGCACGCTGGCGCTCGAATTCGCCGATCGCGGCATAAGGGTGAACGCCGTCGCGCCCGGCGCCATCCTCACCGATATGAACGACGCCTGGCGCAACGACCCGAAGGCCAAGGCGCAGGTCGAGCGCCACATTCCCATGGGGCGCGCCGGGACGGCGGAAGAGATGGCCGCGGTCTTTGCCTTCCTCGCCTCGGATGACGCCTCCTACATCACCGGCCAGACGATTTTCGCCTGCGGAGGGCTCACCCTTTACGGTGATTTCATGCACAATTGGTCGACATGACCCCCGATGCTTATCTTTTCGCGGATCGGGTCGTCCGCCGCGCGCGGCCATAATGTCGGGACGTTCTTTAATCTCTAAGGAGTCGATCTTGCAGAAAATGATGAGCACCAGGAAGACGAGCGGCGACAAGGCGAATGGCGCGGGGAGAGAGACCAGCGCGCAACGCGCGCGTGCCCGCAACGATGCTCCGCTGTCGGGCGGCGAGGCCATTGTGCGCTCTCTCATCGAGAATGGCGTCGATACGGTATTTGGCCTTCCCGGCGCGCAAATGTACCCGCTCTTCGATGGGCTCTACCAGGCGAGCGACCGCGTCACGACCTATGGCGCGCGCCACGAACAGGGCACCGCCTATATGGCCTTCGGCTACGCGCGCTCGACGGGCCGGCCCGGCGTCTTCTCGGTCGTGCCGGGTCCTGGTGTGCTCAACGCCGCGGCAGCCATCTCCACTGCCTGGGCCTGCTGCGCCCCGGTGCTCTGCATCACCGGCCAGCTCCCTTCCGAATTCATCGGCCGCGGGCGAGGCCATTTGCACGAAATCCCCGACCAGCTCGGGACCTTGCGCAGCTTGTGCAAATGGGCGGGCCGCATCGAGCGGCCCGCCGACGTGCCTCGCGTGATGAACGACGCCTTCCGGCACATGCTTTCCGGCCGGCCCGGGCCGGTCGCGGTCGAGATGGCATGGGACGTGATGGCCAATCGCGAGCACGTGTCCTTCGACGGGCCGGCAAGGCTCGATGCCGCTCCCGATCCCGACCCTGAGGCCGTGGCGCGCGCGGCCGGGCTTCTCGTCGGCGCCAAGCGCCCGATGATCATGGTCGGCAGCGGCGCCCAGCATGCGGCAAAGGAAGTGCGCGCGCTCGCCGAAGCGCTCGACGCGCCGGTGTCGGCGATGCGCGGCGGCCGCGGCATCGTCTCGGAGGCCGAGCCGCTCGGCGTCTCGGCCTATGCGGCTCGCCTGCTTTGGGAGGAAACGGACGCGCTCGTCGCCATCGGCACACGTGCCGAGATGGCCTATATGCGCTGGACCGGGATGACGCGGCTCATCGACCGGCCGCGAGCCCCTCCTTATCTCATCCGCATCGACATCGATCCGACCGAGATGCTGCGGCTGAAGCCGCATGCCGGCATCGTCGCGGATTCGGCCGCGGGCGCTCGCGCTCTCCTCGAGGCGCTCGTTTCGCTCAAGCGGCCGCGCCACGACAACCGCAAGGCCATTCTCGCCGCGAAGACCAAGGCGGTGAAGGCCCTGCGAAAGGTGCAGCCGCAGGTCGATTATCTCGAGGTAATCCGCGAGGCGCTGCCGCGCGACGGATATTTCGTCACCGAGCTGTGCCAGGCGGGCTTTGCCTCCTATACGAGCTTCCCGGTCTACGCGCCGCGAACCTATGTGTCGGAGGGTTTCCAGGGCACGCTCGGCGCCGGCTTTCAGACGGCGCTCGGCGTCAAGGTCGCCCATCCGAAGAAGGCCGTGGTCTCGATCACCGGCGACGGCGGTTTCATGTTCGGAGTGCAGGAGCTCGCGACCGCGGTGCAATACGGCATCGGCCTCGTCACCGTGCTGTTCAACAACGAAAGCTTCGGCAACGTGCGCCGCGATCAGGAAACCCGCTATGAAGGACGCGTCATCGGGGCCGATCTCGTGAACCCCGATTTCATGAAGCTCGCGGAAAGCTTCGGCGTGAAAGGGCAGCGCGTGCATTCCCCGGCGGAGCTGAAGCCGGTTCTCGCGCGCGCCGTCGCGGCGGACGCGCCTTGTCTGATCGAGGTCGTCGTGCCGCGCGGTAGTGAAGTCTCGCCTTGGGAGTTTCTGGTGTCCGGCCGCGCCGGCGAGAACCCGGCACCGGCCGCCGGGCCGAATAGGACATGATCCGCGAGAGGGTCGGGCCTTGCGACCTCATCCCGCAAGCGGTGAATTGGCGCGTGATTTCGCAGTCGACGTGAACCCATTTGGATCAATCCCCCGCTCGAGGAATGGCATTGGCCGAGGCAAGATCGCGCCCGAACCCTGAAGGCTGGCGAAGGCTCGCCCCCCGCTCGTGGGGTAAGCTCAAGGTGGCGGCCTTCTTGGCGGTGTTCGTCCTCGCGGCTGTCATGCTTGCGACCGCGCTCTTCCCGGAGCTCGATGTGGCCCTCGCGGGCCGCTTCTACGAAGGCGCGGGCAACGGCTTTGCGCTCCGCTCGCAAACGACCCTCATCCTTCTGCGCGAGCTCGGCTATTACCTGCCGATCGTCGTGCTTGCGCTCACCGGCGTTGCCTTCCTTCTCGGAAAGCGAAAGCCTCGCCGCGGCGGCGTCCTGACGGGCCGGCGCTTCCTCTTTCTCGCGTTGAGCTTCGCTCTCGGGCCCGGTCTCGTCGTGAACGGCGTGCTCAAGGAAGTCTCACATCGGCCTCGCCCCGCGCAGATCGTCGAATTTGGCGGCACAAGCGCCTTCAGGCCTTGGTATGCGGTCGACGGCGCTTGCGCTCACAACTGCTCCTTCGCCTCGGGCGAGGTCGCGGGCGCGACCTGGCTTCTCGCGCCGGCGTCGCTCCTGCCCCCGCCATGGCGCGCGCCCGCGCTTGCGCTCGCAAGCCTCGTGATCGTCGCGGTCGCGGCGCTCCGCATGGCTTTCGGCGGCCATTTCGCCTCGGACGCCGCCGCGGCCGTGTTGGTGACGCTCGCCTCGATCTTCGCGGTCGGCTGGGCGGTGTTGCGACGGGGCGGCGAGGCGACGCCCTTTGACGCCGAGGGACGGCGCTCGTAACTTTCCAAGGCTCGAAGGGAGGCGGCTCCTTGACCCAGTCACCAGGCCGACGCCGGCCGCGCCAGATCGGCCGGCCCCTTGCCGATCTGCTGCAACCCGCGCTCGGCAAGACGCTCGCCGCACGTGGCTTCGCGGCGGCCGATGTGGTGCTCGCCTGGCCGGAGATCGTCGGCGAGCGGCTCGCCAAGGTGTGCGAGCCCGTCGCGCTCGAATGGCCGCGCGGCGCGAGAACCGACGTCGATGAACGAAAGCCCGCCACTTTAGTGATGCGTGTCGAGGGCGCCTACGGCCTCGAGGTCCAGCACCTGGCTCCTGTGATCCTCGAGCGCATCAACAGCCATTTCGGCTGGCGCTGCGCCGGCAAGCTTGCGATTCGCCAAGGCCGCATGAGCGCGAAGGCCGAACCGAAGCCGGCGAAAATACCCCCAGACGCCCAGGCGCTGGCGAAAGGCCGGGAAATGGCCGCCGAGATTTCGGACGACAAGCTGCGTGACGCCCTGGCGGAACTCGGCGCCCTCGTGCTGGCGAAACGATGAAAGCGCGGCGCCCTTCTCGGCGCACGTGATCGTGACTCAATTTTGGCCCAAAAGCCGCATAAACGATAAGCGAGAAGCAGGGGTGAGAGCCGCGCAGAGCTCGAGCCCTCGTCTCTCCCATTGACGCATGCTAGAGCAGGTGGCGTTAGGTCGATTAGCCATCAGGCTCCAGCCTTTTGATCGAGCATGATCTTATGGGAACACGGTCTCCGGTTTCCGGGTCAGGCTTGAACGAGGCCCAAAGCCGAAATCCTCGAAGTTCAAAGGAGTGCCCATCCATGCTCACCCGTCGCCAAGCCACCCTCATTTTCGGCACGACCGCGCTCGCGAGCATCGCAGGCCTCGAGCTTTTTCCCGGCCCGGCGCGCGCCGCCGATCCGAGCCCTGCCGATCTCGCCATGCCGGGGCCGCTGGGCGATGTCTGGCTCGGCTCGCCCGACGCCAAATGCACCATCATCGAATATGCCTCGATGACATGCAGCCATTGCGCCGCTTTTCATCGGGATACCTGGCCAAAGCTGAAATCGACGTATGTCGACACCGGCAAGGTGCATTTCACCTTGCGTGAATTCCCGCTCGATCCTTTGGCGGCCGCCGGCTTCATGTTGGCGCGCTGCGCCGGCGACGACAAATACTATGCCATGATCGACCTTTTGTTCGACAAGCAGAACGACTGGGCCTTCGTCAAGAAACCGGTCGACGCCTTGGCGGCGCTGACGAAACAGGCCGGTTTCACACAGAAAAGCTTCGAGGAGTGTTTGAAGAATCAGGAGATTCGTGCTGGCGTCGAAGCGGTTCGATCGCGGGCCGGAACGATTCTTGGCGTCGATGCAACGCCGACCTTCTTCATCAACGGCAAGAAATATGACGGAGAGATGAGCTTTGAGGCCATGGACAAGATCATCGCTCCGATCGTCAACTCCTGACGCGGAGAGAAGGTCTCCCCCTTGGTGTCGCGAGATGACGGAGGCGCTTGAGCCATGAAGCTCGCTCGCCTGCGCGTCGCGGGCTTCAAGACCTTCGTCGAGCCGACCGAAATCCTGTTCGAGGACGGGCTTTCGGGCGTCGTCGGGCCGAATGGCTGCGGCAAGTCCAATCTGGTCGAGGCCTTGCGCTGGGTGATGGGCGAGAATGCCCAGAGGAACCTGCGCGCCGCGGCGATGGACGACGTCATCTTCTCGGGCTCGAGCCTGCGGCCGCCACGCTCCACGGCCGAGGTGCAGCTCACGCTCGACAATGAGAGCCGCACCGCGCCCGCCGCCTTCAACGAGCATGACACGCTCGAAATCGCCCGCAAGATCGAGCGTGAGAAGGGCTCGACCTACCGCATCAATGCGCGCGAGGTGCGCGCGCGGGACGTGCAGATCCTGTTCGCGGACGCGGCAACGGGCGCGCGTTCGCATGCGCTCGTGAGGCAAGGCCAGATCGGCGAGATCATTGCGGCAAAGCCGCAGGCGCGCCGCCGAATCCTCGAGGATGCGGCCGGCATCGCCGGGCTGCATACGCGCCGTCACGAGGCCGAGCTCAGATTGAACGCGTCCGAGACCAATCTCAAGCGCGTCGAGGATGTGCTCGGCCAGCTCGACCAGCAGATCGACGGTCTGAAGCGCCAGGCGCGACAGGCCGAGAAATACCGCTCGCTCGCGGCGAGCATCCGTAAGACGCAAGCGCTCCTTGCTCTGATCTCGATGGCGGAAGCGCAGAAAACCGTGCTCGAGGCCGAGCATGCGCTCACGCTTGCGGCCGCCTCGCTCGCCGAAGCGGCACATCTCCAGGCGCAAACGGCGACCGCGCAGGCGAATGCCGCCGCAGCCCTTCCCCCGTTGCGGGAAGGCGAGGCCGAGGCCGCTTCGGGGTTGCAGCGCCTCTTCATCGCGCGCGAGGCGCTCGACGGCGAGGAACGCCGCGTGAAGGAACGCCGGGCGGAGCTCGAACGACGGCTTGCCGAAACTTGCGCCGATATCGATCGCGCCGAGGCCTTGCTCGGCGATGCGCAAGCCAATCTCAAGCGTCTCCTGGCGGAAGCAACGACGCTCGATGAGGCGCAGGGCGGGAACGAGGCGCTGGAAGCGCCGCTGCGTGATCGCCTGTCGGCCGCCGAGGCCGAGCTTGCGGCGAGCGATGCCGCCTTGTCGGAGGCGCAAAAGGCCTTGGCCGAAGCCTCGGCCTCGCGTGCCGCCGCTGCGCGCGCTTCTCAAGAGGAGACGGGGCGCGCGGCGCGGCTCGAAGCCGAGCTCACGCGCGTGCTCGGCGATCTCGAAGGGCTTGAGACCGAAAAATCGCGGCTTGCCGATCTCGATACGGCGCGCGCCGAGGTGGCCGCCGCCGAGGAAATCTTTGCGGCTTGCGAGATGAAGCTCAGCGCCGCGCGCGATGCTCATGCGAGGGCGCGCGAAGCCGAGGAGCGCAGCCGCGCTCCGCTCGCCGCGGCCGAACGCGAAGCGCAGCGCCTCGAGACCGAGGCGCGCACCTTGCGCAAGCTGCTCGAGCCCTCGGACACGAAATACCCGCCGATCCTCGACCAGGTGATCGCCGAGAAGGGCTATGAGACGGCGCTCGGCGCGGCTTTGGGCGAGGATCTCGACGCCTCGACCGACACGGCGGCCCCGACGCATTGGGCGCTGATCGAGCCGGATGGCGACGCGCCGCTGCCCTTCGGCGTCGCGCCGCTTTCGGCCTTCGTGCAAGCGCCCTCGGCGCTGCGGCGACGGCTGGAGCAGATCGGCATCGTCGACAAGGAGCAAGGCCATGGCCTGCGCTCCGCCCTGCGCCCAGGCCAGGTGCTCGTGTCGCGCGAGGGCGACATCTGGCGCTGGGACGGATTCACGACCGCGGCCGACGCCCCCTCGGCCGCCGCGAGGCGGTTGGCAGAGCGCAATCGCCTCGGCGAGATCGAGGCCGAGGGCGTCACGGCGGGCGAGAATCTCGCGAGGTTTCGCGCCGAGGCCGAGCGCCTCGCGGCGGAAATGAAGCAGGCCGCCGAGGAAGAGACGAGCGCCATCGGGGCCGTGGGCGGAACTCGCCGCGACGTCGACACGGCGCGCGGCAGATTGAGCGATGCCGAGCGCCGATCGGCAGGGCTTGCCGCCGCGATCGCGACCGCGAGCGAAGCGAGGCGCCGCCTCGAAGGCGATGTGACCGATGCGCAAAGGCGCGTGCAGGAGACCGAAGCCGCGCTTGCCGCGATGCCCGCCTCCGTCGGCTTCGAGGAAGCTCTCGCGGCAGCGCGCCAAGCGGCGCAAGCCAACCGCGACATCGTGGCGCAGGCGCGGGCCGAACTCGACACGGCGCGCCGCGAAAGCGCGCTGCGCACCGAACGATTGCGGGCCATCGCCAGCGAAAGCGCCGGCTGGGAGGAGCGCAAGGCGCGCGCGACGGCCCAGATGAGCGATCTCGCCGAGCGCCGCCGCGAGACCGAGGCCGCCATCGCGGCGCTCGACGAGGCGCCGGCCGTCTTCCTGGAGAAGCGTCGCGCTTTGCTCTACGACCTCGAGCAAGCCGAAGCCGCGCGCCGCGCCGCCGCCGATCGGCTTGCCCTTGCCGAAACCGAACAAGCCGAGGCCGACCGCGCCGCGAGGCTCGCGTCCGATGGCCTCTCGACAGCGAGAGAGGCCAAGGCGCGCACGGAGGAGCGGCTCTCAGGGGCGGCGGAACGGCGCCAAACCCTCATCGCCAGTGCGCGCGAAGAGCTCGAAACCGATCTTGCCGGGCTGCCGGAGCTTGCCGGCGTCTCGCTTGACGACCCGCTGCCCGAGGGGCGCGGTGTCGAGCAGCGCCTCGCCGCGCTGAAACAAGAGCGCGAGCGGCTCGGCGGCGTGAATTTGCTTGCCGACGAGGAGCTTGGCACGATCGAGGCGGAACGCGCCAAGCTCGGAGGCGAACGCGACGACCTCACCGAGGCGATCAAGCGACTGCGCCAGGCGATCGCGAGCCTGAACCGCGAGGGCGCGGAACGGCTGACCGGCGCCTTCGACACGGTGAATGGGCATTTCCAAAATCTGTTCAAGATATTGTTCGGTGGCGGCTCGGCGGAGCTGCAGCTTGTCGAATCCGAGGATCCGCTCGAGGCCGGGCTCGAGATCGTCGCCAACCCGCCGGGCAAGCGGCCACAGACCCTGTCGCTGCTTTCGGGCGGCGAGCAGGCCCTCTCCGCCACCGCCCTGATCTTCGCGGTGTTCCTGACGAACCCCTCGCCCATCTGTGTTCTCGACGAGGTCGATGCGCCGCTCGACGACGCCAATGTCGAGCGTTTCTGCGATCTCGTGCGCGAAATCGCCGACAAGACCGGCACCCGCTTCCTGGTGATCACCCACAACCCGATCACCATGGCCCGCATGGACCGGCTCTACGGCGTCACCATGCCGGAACGCGGCGTCTCGCAGATCGTCTCGGTCGATCTCGAGACGGCGGAGCGTTTCGCCGCGGAGTAGGGGCGAGGCGCATCCAAAGCTTCTCAAGAAGCCTCCTGCTCGAAACTGCAAAGCTGAGAAATGGCCTTTTCCCAATACGCCGCCATGTCGGCCGTAAGGAGAAGGCGCTGATCGTTAGCCGATTCACTTCTCCCGTAGGGAGAGGTGGCGCGCGGAGCCCACCAGCTCGAAACCAAAACCGGCGCGCCATTGACAGAGGCTCTCCTTCGCCCTGAACAATGGCGCATGCGTGAGCCTTCGAAGGACGATCTCGACCGACGCCGGGCCGCGCTCGAGGCCAGGCTCAAGGAGCTTCGGCCGAGCGAGCCCACCTCATCATCGCAGGCGCAAAACGGCGCAACCGGCAAGGCTTTCGGTCAGGCCATTCGCATCTCCACCGAGCTCGTCGCGGGGCTTGCGGTCGGGGCCGCTCTTGGATATGGGGCAGACCGGCTTCTCGGCACGTCGCCTTGGGGCTTCATTCTTCTCTTCCTGCTCGGTTTCGCGGCGAGCGTCGTCAACGCGATTCGCGCCGCCGGGCTGGGAAAGCCGCAACCCCGCCGCGAAAACTAGGCGTGCCGGCTTCGTGGCACGCCAGGTGACGTGCCTTGCGGCCCGAGCCGCGCGAGGAGCGAACGGAAAAGGTCCATGAACCCGATTGAGCAGTTCGAGATTTCGCCGCTGAAGGAATTGGGCACGATCGGCGCCTATCATTTCATCTTCACCAATTCCGCCGCCTACATGCTTCTCTGCGTCGCAATCCTTGTGGGCGTGACCCTCTTTGCCATGCGCGGCAACTCTCTCGTACCGGGACGGCTGCAATCGGCGGTCGAGACGATTTATGAGTTCATCGCCGACACGGTGCGCCAATCGGCGGGCGAAGAGGGCATGAAGTTCTTCCCCTTCGTCTTTTCGCTCTTCGCCTTCATTCTGCTTTGCAACTTCATCGGCCTCGTTCCGTATTCCTTCACGGTGACGAGCCAGATCATCGTGACCGCCTCGCTCGCGCTTCTCGTCTTCGCCATCGTCATCATCTACGGATTCTGGAGGCACGGTCTCGGCTTCCTGCATCTTTTCGCTCCTTCCGGCGCTCCGGGTTGGCTGATGCCGCTCATCGTCGTGATCGAGCTGATGTCGTTCCTCCTGCGTCCGTTGAGCCTCTCCGTGCGTCTTTTCGCCAATATGCTCGCGGGCCATATCGCACTCGCGGTGTTCGCCGGTTTCGTCGCGACGCTCGTCGGAGCGGGGGTTTGGCTCGTGCTGGCGCCCCTGCCGTTTGCGATGACGATCGCACTCCTCGCGCTCGAGGCGCTGGTGGCTTTCCTGCAGGCTTATGTGTTCGCCATTTTGACCTGCATCTATCTAAACGACGCCCTTCACCCGCACCATTGACAAAGCCGTGCCATGCGGCTTTGTCGCTGCCAAATAAAATAAGGAGCAACTCATGGATCCGACCGCTGCGCGATATCTTGCCGCTGGCCTTGCCTGCATAGGCATGGGGGCCACCGCGATTGGCGTTGGAAGCATCTTCGGGCAATTCCTGGCGGGCGCGTTGCGCAATCCTTCGGCGGCCGATGGCCAACGCACGCTTCTGTTCATTGGCTTTGCGCTCGCGGAAGTGTTCGGCATCGTCTCGATGTTGGCGATGTTCCTGCTTCTGTTCTTCTTCAAATAGCCGGGTCTCCGCGCCGTTCTCGCCTGAACCTTCATGAAGGTTCAGGCGTCGTCCCACCCCGTATCTGGAAGTTCCATGGCTGCCGGAACCGAAACCGCGACCGAAGCGCAAACCGAGCAGAAGGGCGGCTTCCCGCCTTTCGAGCCGGAGCACTTCCCCTCGCAGCTCTTGTGGCTCGCGATCTCATTCGGCGCGATCTACCTCTTCGTCTCCAAGGTCTTCGTCAGGCGCGTCGGCGGCACGATTGCCGAGCGTGCCGACCGCATTGCGCGGGACCTCGACGAAGCCTCCGCCGCCAAGGCGCGTGCCGACGAGGCGACGGCGGCGCACACTAAGGCTCTCGAGCAGGCTCGCGACAAGGCTCAAGGCATCGCGCGCGAGACGCGTGACGCCATGAACGCCGCGAGCGATGTGAAGCGCAAGGCGGTCGAGGCCGATCTTGCCGCCAAGCTCGCGAGCGCCGACAAGGAGATCGCCGCGCGCAAGACCGCCGCCATGGCGAATGTGAATGCCATCGCGCATGAAACAGCGGCCGCGATCGTGGGCAGACTCACGGGCCAGCCGGCAAGCAGCGCCGAGCTTTCCTCGGCTCTCTCCGCGGCCCGCAAGAGCTGAAAGGGCAGGCCATGCCGCATCTTTTCGCCGATCCCGAATTCTGGGTCGCCGTCGCCTTCGTGACCTTTCTCGGGTTCGCGGCTTGGCTCGGCGCCTTCAAGGCGCTCGTCAACGGCCTCGACCAGAGGGGCGCACGCATCGCGGGGGAGCTCGCGGAAGCGAAGCGGCTGCGCGAGGAAGCCCAGGCGCTCCTTGCCTCCTATGAGAAGCGCCGCCAGGAAGCCGAGGGCGAGGCGGCCGGGATCATCGCGCAAGCCAAGGTCGATGCCGAGCGCCTCGCCAAGGAGGCAGCGGAGAAGCTTACCGATTTCGTGTCACGCCGGCAGAAGGCAGCCGAGCAGAAGATCGCACAGGCCGAAGCCGAGGCCATGAGCGAGGTGCGCGGCGCCGCGGCCGAGGCCGCGATCCGCGCGAGCGAGGCGATCCTGCGTGACCGCTCCAAAGGCTCGGCCGGGCTCGGCCTGCTGACGAAAAGCCTCGAAGAGGTCAAGTCGAAGCTGAATTGAGCCGCGCGAAGGCCGATGGCTTTCCCCGAAAGCGCCATCATGCTCTCCGTCATCGGCCGGGCATGATCCTTTCGGAAGCCCGGTTTCTCCGGTTGCGAATCATGCCCGGGTCCGACAATGTGCCCGCCCGGCCAAGCCGCGCTGGGGAGCAAGCTCACGCGATCACGCCGCCATGGCTCTCCTGATCTTCGACTGCGACGGGGTTCTGGTGGATTCCGAATACCTCTTCGCGCGCGTCGCTTCCGCCTGCCTGAACGAGATCGGCGTCGAGATCGACAGCACGGAAGCCGCGCGACGTTTTGCCGGCGTCAGCATCAAGGACATGCTCGCGGGCGTTGCGCTGGAACGCGGCGCCGCGCTGCCGGATGGCTTCGAGGATCTCCTCATCCGGCGCGAGGACGAAGCTTATGCGCATAGGCTCGAGCCGATTCTCGGGGTCAGGGAAGCGATTCTTTCGATCCCACTGCCCCGCTGTGTCGCCTCATCCTCCTTGCCAGAGCGGATTTTTGCATCGCTCGCCGTAACGAGGCTCGACGATCTCTTCGCCGAAAACGCGCGCTTCTCGACCGCTCTCGTCACCAATGGCAAGCCCGCACCCGATATCTTTCTGCATGCGGCGCGCGAAATGGGGGAGCGGCCGCAAAGCTGCATCGTCATCGAGGATTCGGTGCCGGGCGTGAAAGGGGCCATCGCCGCCGGCATGCGCGTCATCGGCTTCACGGGCGGACGCCATTGCGGGGATGGCCATGGCGAGCGCCTCGGGGCTGCCGGCGCCCATCGCGTAATCACCGCGATGGCGGAGCTTCAAGAGGCGGTGGAGGCCCTCACATCGCCGACAGGCCGCCGTCGAGGACGAGCTCCGAGCCGGTCATGAGCTTCGATTCGTCGCTCGCGAGATAAACGATGGCGTGCGCCACGTCGTCGGGCTCACCGATCCTCCCGAGCGGGATTTGCCGGCCGAGCTTTTCGCGCGCGGCATCAGGCCCACCGAGCGAGGCGAACATGCCCTGGACCATGGGCGTGTCGATGAAGGTCGGATGCACCGAGTTGCAGCGAATGCCGTAACCCTGGCGGGCACAATGCAGCGCGATCGATTTCGACAAATGCCGAACCGCGGCCTTGCTCGAATTATAGGCTGCGAGGTTGCGCGCCGCGACGATGCCGGAAATCGAGGAGAGGATCACGATCGAGCCGGGCGGGTGCAGGCGCATCAGGGGCAAGGCCGCCTTCGTGCCATAGAAGACGGCGTCGAGATTGACCGCGTGAACACGCCGCCACTCCTCGTGCGTCGTGTCCTCGATCGTGCCGATGCCGCCGACGCCCGCCGAATGCACCAGAACCTGGAGCGCGCCGAAATGCTTCTCGATGCCTGCCAAGGCTTCGGCCCATTGAGCGATCTCCGTCACGTCCATCGCGATAGGCAGTGTTTCGGCGCCGATCTCGCGGGCGACGCGCGCCGCCCCCTCGCCATCGCGATCCGCGATCGCCAGGCGCGCGCCCTCGCGCGCCATCATCAACGCCGTCGCGCGGCCGATGCCGGACGCGCCCCCGGTGATGAGCGCCGTCTTGCCGCTCAACCGCCCCATGTCGGCCTTCCGTCGGTTGCGACGCTCAAAGCGTCTTGTGCGTGCCGTCGCACAGCGGCGCATGCTTGGAGTGCTTGCAGGCACAGAAATAAAGGGTGCGGTCGCTTTCCGATTTGAACTCCACCGGCGTGAAGCTCGATCCCTTGTGAGAGCCGTCGCAGAAAGGCTGGTTCTTCGACTGGCCGCAAGCGCACCACCAATAGCTTTGTCCCGCTTTCACCGGGACGGCGATGGGCTCCTTGCCGGCGATTTGCGGGCTTGTCATGGATCGTGCTCCGAATTGAGAGTTCGTTGGAAGGGAGCGAGTGATGGCCGAAAGCGCGCCGCTCGGCAAGCTACCCGCAAAGCGCGATCACTCCAATTGGTTTCACCGGCGTTAGCTTCGCCTGGCTCTTCGTCTGGCTTGGCTTGGCTTGGCTTGGCTTGGACTCTGGCCTTGCGGCTCATCCTCCAGCGGCGAGGCCGCCGCCTTCGGTCCTGAGCCAGGCCGCCCCGCACGCCTTGGCGAGCTCGCGCACGCGCAAGATATAGCTTTGGCGTTCGGTTACCGAGATCACGCCCCGCGCATCGAGGAGATTGAAGACGTGGCTCGCCTTGATGCATTGGTCATAGGCAGGCAAGGCCATCCGATGCCTTTTGTCGTTCCTGCCGGCCTGCGGCTCTCCAGCCGCGAGAAGCGCGCGGCATTCGGCCTCGGCATCCTTGAAATGGCGAAACAGCAAATCGGTGTCCGCTGCCTCGAAATTGAAGCGCGAATACTCCTGCTCGGCCTGGCGGAAGATGTCCTCATAGGTGATCTTCTCCTCCCCTTCACGGCCGTTGAAATTCAGATCGAAGATCGAGTCGACGCCTTGCACATACATGGCGAGACGTTCGAGCCCATAGGTGATCTCGCCTGACACCGGCGCGCATTCGAAACCCGCCACCTGCTGAAAATAGGTGAATTGCGAGACTTCCATGCCGTCGCACCAGCATTCCCAGCCGAGCCCCCAGGCGCCGAGTGTCGGGCTCTCCCAATCATCCTCGACAAAACGAATGTCATGGATGCGTCGATCGATGCCGATGGCCTCGAGCGAGGCGAGATAGAGATCCTGAAAATCGGGCGGGTTGGGCTTCAAGATCACCTGGAACTGGTAATAATGCTGGAGCCGGTTCGGGTTCTCGCCATAGCGCCCGTCCTTGGGGCGGCGCGACGGCTGCACGTAGGCGGCACGCCAGGATCTCGTCCCGAGCGCGCGCAGCGTCGTCGCCGGATGAAAGGTGCCGGCCCCCATCTCCATGTCGTAAGGCTGCAGGATCACGCAGCCCTCCCCCGCCCAGAATTGCTGAAGCGTGAGAATGAGATCTTGGAAGCTTTTGGCCGGGTTCATCGGGCGCGGCGCGGCTTGCGTTTCGGTCATCGCTGAGACGGTCTCATTCGCTGTCGCCAAGACTCATTCGCTGTCGCCAAGACTGAGCCAAGCTCGGTCCTCTGCGATCATGGAGCCTCGGCTTAGCGGATCGCCCGGCGTCGGATCAAGCTCGAGAACGCGCGCCTTAGCGCCTCGAAATCGCGCCGCGCGTCTCACGACAAGAATGAGGTGCGCATGTCCGGGCCACAGACGCGCTGGAAATTGGCCCCAAACAGGCGCAACGAAGGCGGAAATCCGGCCGAAAGAGAAAGTCTTCGTGCGAGGATTTTCCCTTGTGAGGCGTTCAGACTCTTTATCGATAGGAAAAGATCACGTCCTTGTGACGTCTCATCTTGGATCAAACTTCAGCCTTAGACAATTCATCTCTTTGCGAAAGGCTTTTATGAACGATATCCGAGCCGCGAATTAAGCCTGAGTTCAGGCTCGGCTTGAAATAGTCGGGTCGCGCCTCATACTTCAGGTCGCGGGGCGGAAGAGGGCGCAGCCGCTTCAGGCGGTCCGTTTCTCTTGAGGCAAAGGAGACTCCAATGCAACGTATGAAGCTAGCGCAAACACTCAAAGCCGCGACCGTGACATCTGTCCTAGCCGCGGTTTCGCTCACCACCGGCGTGGGTGAAGCCTTCGCCGGCGTGCCCACGACCGCCGCCATCGCTCCGGCCGTGACGGCCTCGGCGGAAGGCATTGCCGCGCAGCCGGTTTATTGGCGCCACTATGGCTACGGCTATGGCTGGCGCGGCTATGGTTGGCACCGCGGATATTGGCATCGCGGCTGGGGTCCCGGCTATGCCTGGGGCGGCCCGGTGGTCTATGGCGGATGCTGGCGCTGGCGTGCGACGCCTTGGGGGGCGCGGCGCGTGTGGGTCTGCTGAACGGCTCACGCCCCACTCGATTGAAGAAGGAAACGCGCCATCACGGGCGCGTTTTCTTTTTTCGAGCGGAAGGCCGGGGATGCACGGCGCGGAGCGCAAGAGTGCCTGCGAAGCACAGCACATTTTCGTGATCCTCGCCCATGAGGCGTTCCGCGAAGCCGAGGAGCGGCGTCCTCGAAGCTGCGCCGCATCTTGCAGGCGCACGCTAAGTCTTTGTTGAAGCCGTTAATATTGGAACGGCAGCCACGCGGCGGGAACATCCGGCTTCGCGTCCTCCTCGGCTCGTTGAGCCCGGGGATCGTCCGATCAATTTTTTCTCGACTTTGTTGTGAGCGGCCAAGCTCGGCTTATATTCAAAAGCGGAGCGCTCTCTACGGCGTCCAGATTACCGAGTGGTCTTGGCGGCTCGCCGGGCCCGCGGCATCGATAGGGGCATCGGTCTTGCCGATGCGGCGGCACGATGACGCCCGAAAGAGCGACGCCCGAAAGAGCGTGTCGGTGTTTCATCGAGAGGTCGTGCCATGCTTCGAAAATTGATCACGAGTGCCGCCTTGGCGTTGGGGCTCGCGGGTGCCGCTATCGCGCCGGCGCAAGCCTTCCACGGCGGAGGCGGAGGCGGAGGTTTTCACGGCGGAGGCGGTTTTCACGGCGGCGGATTTCACGGCGGCTTCGGCGGCTTTCACGGGGGCGTCGGCGGCTTCCACGGGGGCGTCGGCGGGTTCCACGGCGGGTTGATCAATCGCGGTTTCGCCTTCCGTCATGACCACTTCCGCCGGGGCTTCTTCCCCTTCTTCGGTGTGGGCGCTGGGCTCGCCTACGCGGGGGCCTATCCGTACTATGATGACTATGACTACCCCTACTCCGATTACTACCCCTACGCCTGCTATCTGCACCGGCAATGGGTGTGGAACGGCTATCGCCATGTCTACGCCCTGGTGCGCGTTTGCCCCTGACGGTCAGGCGAAAGCTTAAGCGTCGAGGCAGGCCCGTCGGGTAGAAAGCCGAGATCAGCCTCGCCGCGGTGGATGGCGGCGGCGAGCCGGGTGAAATTGCCCTCTCTTTCGTGAAGCACGAGAGGTGGCAAAAGCGTGAGCGGCGCACGGCCGCCCTTTCGAGCACGGATGAGAATGCGCGTCGCCGCGCCCTCGGCGCGCGCATGCACCGGGCGAATCGCGACCGCGGAAAATCTCGGGAGCAGCGCCGTCAAGACTTCCCCCATCGCGTCCGGCCGGTGAATCGCGATCAGCACTCCTTTCGGCCTGAGCAAGAAGTGAGCGGCATCGATCCATCGGGCGAGCGCGCCTTCTCTCGCCACATGCGCCAGCGCGCGGCCGGGATCTGGTGAGGTTTGCGAAGCTCGCGCATTCGTGAATGGCGGGTTCGTCACGACGAGATCGTAAGGCGCGCCGAGCTCACGGTGCGAACGCGGCGAGCGGGCGAGCTCCTCCACATTCGCCGTGAGCGACCGCACCCGCCCGGCGCAGCCATTCAGCGCCGCGCTCTCGGCAGCGAGCGCCGCAATCTGCGGATCGAGCTCGATGAGGGTCACTTCGAGCGACGGCTCGAGAACCGCGAGCGAAAGGCCGATGGCGCCACTTCCGGCGCCGAGATCGGCGATATGGCCTCGTGCATCCGGCCGAGCCGCCGCGATGACGAGAGCGGCATCCGTGCCGGAGCGATGCCCAAGGCGGAGTTGACGCAAAAGCACACGACCGCCCAGAAAGCCTTTCTCGTCAAAGCCTTCCGTATTTTCGGCGGTCACGCCGAGCCTTGACGCAAATAGGCGCCGAGCCCGCCTTCGGTCAAAACGCGGCGGGCCTTGGTCTCGGTCTCGCGGTCGACGAGCAAACGGCGCTGAAAGGCGCCGATCGACCCCTCGAGCGCGCTCATATGGCGATCGGCGACGAAACATTCGATTCGCGCTTGACCGAGCAGCGCCTCGGCGAGCGAGAGCGCCACGGCGTCGTTGGTACGCAAAATTTCAATCATCGCCATCCTCGAGCCAAAAGAGCGCGCGCTTCGGCGCGGACGCCGGAGCGCTGCGTTGCGGTGCGGGCGAGACCGTGCAACTTTCACATCGGCCCGGCAAGCATCAGGCCCTTTTAGGCCTTGCGCGCTCATTTGCGGTCTTGGGCCGGCTTGCCGCGCGACACGCGAAGCATTAGTCGCAATATGTTTTCCCGCGAAGGGCGCGTATCGGCGATATCTCGCCGATGAGCGACGAGGAGCCGATCGCCTTGAATCTTGCTGTTCCGGTCAAAAAGGCTCTTGTCCTCCCGGCGAGCATCACGCCGCTCGCCGAGCTCACCGCGCGCGAGCTCGCCAAGGTCAATGACCTCATCTTGTCGCGCACCGGATCAGAGGTGGCGCTGATCCCGGAGGTCGCGAACCATCTGATCAGCTCCGGCGGCAAAAGGCTTCGTCCGATGCTCACGCTCGCCATGGCCATGCTCAACGGCCACCGCGGCGATGCCCATGTGAAGCTCGCGGCAAGCGTCGAGTTCATGCACACGGCGACCTTGCTTCATGACGATGTGGTGGACGAGAGCGACTTGCGGCGCGGCCGCAAGACGGCCCGCATCGTTTGGGGCAATCAAGCAAGCGTCCTCGTCGGCGATTTCCTCTTGGGCCAGGCCTTTCGCATGATGGTGGAGGCAGGTTTC
The DNA here is from genome assembly GCA_035949255.1 of Beijerinckiaceae bacterium. GTDB lineage: Bacteria > Pseudomonadota > Alphaproteobacteria > Rhizobiales > Beijerinckiaceae > GAS188. The sequence goes on from DASZIL010000214.1 coordinate 35,571, forward strand.
ATGGATGCGC
>DASZIL010000215.1:0-11865 GCA_035949255.1 Beijerinckiaceae bacterium
TGCGATCGAATCCATGGGAAGATCGCAAGCCGATCTCGGCGAGCTGATCGGGCGCAATCGCGCCTCCGAAATACTGAACCGCGTCCGTCCTCTAAACCTCGACATGATCCGCGCGATCAGCGGGGCCTGGCAAATCCCGATTGAGTTATTGACACCTCGATATGAGGTGATCCGCGCTCGCGCGTGAGCCTTAGCCAACCTGTCTTCATCGCACAATCCATCGCAAACCGAGGGTTACTTGCCTATCGCGCTTGAGCTTGTGCGAAACGCCGATCCGGTTTCAACTTGAGGCCACCGATCGGAATCGATCGTTTGCGCGAGCCGTGGCAGGAACCATGTCCAACCCATCCTTCGTCCCCACGTCGAGCTTCATGGGAGTGCCGCGCGGCAGCGCGAATTCGGGCGCGAAGGCAGCGATCGTCGGCCTTCCCTTCGATTGCGGCGCGCATCCCTACCGCATCGGCGCGCGGCTTGGCCCTTCTTCCATACGCGAGCAATCGCTGCTGCTTCGCCCCTACGACATTGGCGCCGACCTCGACCCGCTCACCGCGCTTGGCGTCGTCGACATGGGTGACGCGCCCGTGCGCCCGGGTGAGATCGAACCCTCCTTCGCCGCGATCGAGGAGGCGATCGGCGCCGTCGCCGCAAACGGCGTCGTGCCGGTCTCGCTCGGTGGGGATGGCGCGATCGCCTTGCCCGAGATGCGGGCGCTGCATCGGCTTCATCCCGATCTCGTCACCGTGCATATCGATGCGCATACCGACGCCTATCCGATCCCCGGCTACAACACCGCGACAGCCTTCGCGCGCGCCGTGGAGGAAGGGCTCGTCGAGGCGCCGCGTTCCTTCCAGATCGGCATGCGCGGCAGCGTCATGGTGCCGGGCGTCCTCGCCCATGCGCGCAAGCTCGGCTACAACGTCGTGACCATGGACGAGCTCTTGCGCCTCGGCATCGCCGATGTCTTCGCCAAGATGCGCCAGAAGGTCGGCGACCGGCCGGTCTATCTCTCCTACGACATGGATTTCTTCGACCCTTCGGTCGCACCCGGCGTCTGCACCCCGACTTGGGGCGGCGCTTCGGCGCGCGAGGGGCTTGCGGCGCTCGAGGCTTGCGGCGGGCTCAACCTCGTGGGTGTCAACATCAACACGGTGAGCCCGCCTCACGATGTCGGCGGCATGTCGGCCTTGCTCGCCGCGACCGTGACGCTCGGCAGCCTCAATCTCATCGCGCACAACCACCAGGCGTGACAAGCGTTCTGACGGCGCAGCAAGTCTCGGTTCCTTTCTAACCGGCATGCCGCCGTGCTTTCGCCATCTCGCCGGTTTCTAAGGGACAGGCTCGGGGATTCGCGGCGGCCGCAACGCGGTTCTTGCGAACGCAAATGCGATGAAGCGAGTTGATGTGAAAGCCGCAGGTTTGCACCCCTTCGAGCCCGGCGGTTTCGCCAAGGAGATGTGGATGAAGCGCCAAATCATCGTGACGGCTTGCGGATTGGGCTTTGCGGCGCTTGCGGCAACGCCGCTCGCGGCCCAGCAAGCTTCGCATCCGCTGTCGATCACGCCTTCGGCCTCGCCCTCGGCGGCCCGGCCCGCCGTCTCGCCCACGACGCCCGGAGGCGCCGAGGCGGCCGCCACCGCGGTCGCGGTGCCGACCATCGAGCAGGCGAACGCTTATCTCAACAGCCTGACGCAGCTCACCGGCCGTTTCGCGCAGATCGGGCCGGACGGAACACGCACCGAAGGCAAGCTCTATATGCGTCGGCCGGGCAAGCTTCGCTTCGATTACGATCCGCCGAGCCCCCTCGAGATCGTCGCGGACGGCAAATCGGTGATCTTGCGGGACAAACGCCTCGCGACGCAGGACCTTTATCCCTTGGGCCAGACGCCGTTGAAATTCCTCCTCGCCGATCATCTCGATCTGCGTCGGGACGTCGCCGTCAAATCGGCGAAGCTCGAAGGCGACTCCTTCGTCGTCGTGATCGAGGACCGTTCGACCTTCGGAGGCACCTCGCGCGTCGCCTTGTATTTCGATCCCAAGGTCACGAGCTTGCGGCGCTGGGTGGTGACCGACCCGCAAGGCTATGACACGACCGTCATGCTCTCGAATCTCGACACCTCGAGGCGTCCGGACGACAAGGAATTCGTGATCGACTACCAGCGGGTGCTTTGACGGCGCGCCGCTCCGGCGGCATCTATCGAAACCGCGTCGAGGGGCGAGATCAGCTCGCCGGCAAGCGGGCGAAGACGGGGGTGAGATCAGCGGGCGGCGCAAGGTCGAATTCGGTCTTGAGCGTCTGCTCGAGTTCTCTCGCGTCGGTGAGCATGACCTCTTCCACGCGGCCATCGGCGAAGCGGCGAGCGAGACGCCTGTTGAAGAGGCTCACGCGTCCCTTCGGCGTCAGCCGCTGGACCATCAGGACATTCCGAAAGCGGGAATTCGGATGAGTCGAGGTGAACCAGTTGGCGACCTCGAAATCGATCGGAAATTGCGGCTCCAAGGTGAAGCGGTAGACATCCTGCCAATGTGAAGCGAGCTTGGCTTGCAAGGTCACGAGCCCGTCGCTCTCGACGAGGCGCAGAACGCCTGCGGGCGTCGGTTGCTCGACATCGTAGAGAAGCCGCAGGGGCGCCGAGGCGAGCAATCCGCCGAAACCGACATCGGCGAGGTAGGCGCCCTCGGGGAGCGTGACCTTGAGCACCATATGGGCGCGCGGATTTGGCGGTGCGCCGGGCGGTACCATCCACAAAACGCGCGCGGCGAGGCTCGTGACCGAGAAACCGAGCGCTTCGAGCACCGCCTTGAAGAGCGTGTTCTGCTCGAAGCAATAGCCGCCGCGCCGGCCGGTGACGAGCTTTGCCTGAAGCGCCGCAAGATCGAGCGGAACGGGGCGGCCGAGCAGAGGGTCGAGGTTTTCAAAGACGATTGCGGCCGGATGCAGCGCATGGAGCGCGCTGAGCGTCGCAAGATCGGCGGAAGCTTTGCCCTCATAGCCGATGCGGGCGAAATAGGCGTCGGTATCGAGCATCGCGTTGTCTCTCCACGAATGGGTTTGCGGTGACGAAAGTCGGCACCCGCTCCGAAGCCGTTCGAGACAGTCAGGCCGGCCATGGATGACGTTACTTTCCAATATTTTTCAAGCTCGGGCAGGAATGTCGAACCGATTGGCGATAGCAATTCGCTCATTGTAAGCGTCTTGCACCGAGCTTAACTTTCGCTGTCGAGATACCCTTCACCAGGTGTGTCGATGAACAGGAGAGGCTTGCTCAAGGGAGCGGCGTCCACGCTGTTGCTGCCGTGCTTGTCGGGCCTGACCGATGCGCCGGTTCGAGCCGGCGGCCCCTCATCCGCGCGCGCCCTCACTCGCGTCAGACCGGGTGATCCCGATTGGCCGTCAGCGGCTCAATGGGAGGAGCTGCGAAATCGGGTGAACGGCAATCTGATCGAGATCCATTCACCTTTGCACGTCTGCGAGGAGGCGCCGTCCGGCGCGGCTTGCGATCATCTCTTCAAGGAGCTGAAGAACCCCTATTTCATCGGCGACGACGTCGCGCTGACGCAAACGACGGGTTGGATCGATGCGTGGACGTTGCGCCCGAGCGTCTATGCGGTCACTGCGCGAAATGTGGAGGACGTGGTCGCCGCCGTCGATTTCGCGCGCGAACGCAATCTGCGTCTCGTGGTGAAGGGCGGCGGGCACAGCTATCTCGGCACGTCCAACGCGCCCGACTCGCTCCTCATCTGGACGCGCGCGATGAACGACATCGTCATGCGGCCCGACTTCGTCGCCGAGGGCTGCGCGGCGCATGCGTCGCCACAACCGGCGGTCACCGTCGGCGCCGGCGCGATCTGGATGCACACCTACAACGAAGTCACCACCAAGGGCGGTCGCTATGTGCAAGGCGGCGGCTGCGGTACGGTCGGCGTGGCGGGCCTCGTGCAAGGGGGCGGATTCGGGAGCTATTCGAAGGCTTATGGAACCGCGGCGGCGGGATTGCTCGAGGCCGAGGTCGTCACCGCGGATGGAAAGGTGCGGATCGCCAATGCCTGCACGAATCCGGATTTGTTCTGGGGCCTCAAAGGCGGTGGCGGCGGCAGCCTCGGCGTGGTCACGCGCATGACGCTTCGAGCGCGCGAGCTGCCCGCCTATTTCGGTGTGGTGCTGGCGACGATCGATGCTGCCTCCGATGACGCTTTTCGCCGACTCATCGCGCGCTTCGCGAGTTTTTACGCCGAAAGCCTTTTCAATTCCCATTGGGGTGAGATCGTAAAGCTCCACCCCGGCAATCGGCTCGAGATCAGCATGGAATGGCACGGCCTCGATCGGCCATTGGCGGCGGCTCTGTGGCGGCCGTTTTTCGATTGGGTCGAGGCATCGGGTAAGGACTTCACCTTCAAGCGGGTGCCGCTGGTCGTCGGCGTGCCGGCGCGCCATCGCTGGGATCCGGCCTTCCTCAAAACCTACGCGCCACAGGCCGTGCTCATGGACGATCGAATTGGCGCTCCCGAAGAGAACATATTCTGGTCGGGCAACCTCGCCGAGGCCGGGCATTTCCTTCACGGCTTCGAATCCCTTTGGCTTCCGGCCGCGCTTCTGCAAGCGGGCCGTCGCGAGGAGCTCGTCGACGCGCTCATCGCGGCCGGCAGGATTTGGACGGTCGAGCTCCACTTCCAGAAGGGCCTCGCCGGGGCCACAGCCGAAACCCTCGCCGATGTCGCCGATACGGCAATGAACCCGGCCGTCCTCGACGCTTTCGTTCTCGCGATCATCGCTGGTGAAGGCCCGCCCGCTTATCCGGGTCTCAAGGGGCGCGAGCCCGATCTCGCCTTGGCGCGCCGCCATGCCGCGCAAATCGCCAAGGCCACGGGCGAGCTCAAGAAAGTCGCGCCTGGCGGCGGTTCCTACGTCGCCGAAAGCAGCTTCTTCGAAGGCGATTGGCAGAAATCCTATTGGGGTGCGAATTACGCGCGGCTCACCGCCATCAAGCGGAAATATGATCCGGATTGTCTCTTCTTCTGTCGCCATGGAGTCGGCACCGAAGCCTGGAGCGACGACGGGTTCGAGAGGGCGAAGGACCCGCAAAGCCCATGACCAGCGGATTGAGGCTCGAGGACAAACTGGAAGGCCGCCGAAGGATCAAGGCGTCAGCACGAGGCGGTTGTCGAGAACCTGGAAACCGGAGAGGCGCTTGAGGAAGGTCATGCCCAAGAGGCTGATGCGTCCCGCGCCGCTCGGCAGCACGATCGTCGCGACATCGCGTACGTGGATCTGGCCGAGCGAGACTTCACGCAGCTCGGCCTTCGCCGCCATGACGACCCCATTGGCTGTGTTGACCGGTTGATTGTAGTCGCTCGGGAAGGGATGGATGCCGGCGCGTTCCGCATCCTCGGCGGTAAGCGCAACGGAATATGCGCCTGTGTCGACGAGCATTCTGAGGCTCGCACCATCGACGATGACCTCGGCCTGGAACTGGCCGGCGCGATCTCCATTGAGCGTCATCGGGCCTCCTCCGAAAGCGGGTCCCTGTGAGGCTCGTGCCAAGGCGGCCTCGGTCGGCACGGCGCCGGCCGAAGAAGGTTGCGGCGTTTTTTGGAGCGTCTCGAAGCCCTTCACTGCGAGAAGGATCAAGAGCAGCGCCACAGCGAGAGGGCGCCCCGCGAATTTGAGAACATCGACGAGCATGGCCGATCCAGGAAGTGCTTGACGCGCAAGATTATCGCGACTGCGGGTTGAGCAGATGTTGATGCGGCGCGTCGAACTTCATGCTTTCCGCTTCCACGGTGAAGGAAGCGTCGAGGGAATCGCTCAATTGCTCGCGATGGCGCCTCGGCCGACAACGTGTCGCCTAGCCCGATCGAGCGGGAGCCTCGATCACGCCCTTTGCGTTGCCGTCACGCCAACGCGCTTGATCTCCCATTCGAGATCGACGCCCGAAGTGTCGCGCACGCGGCGGCGCACTTCTTCGCCCAAAGCCTCGATCTCGTCGGCGGTGGCGCCCCCATGGTTGATCAGGAAGTTGCAATGAAGCTCGGAGACTTGCGCATTGCCGATGCGCAAGCCGCGGCACCCTGCGGCGTCGATGAGCTCCCAGGACTTGTGTCCCGGCGGGTTCTTGAAGGTCGAGCCGCCCGTATGCGTATTGATCGGCTGGGTGGATGAACGCTTGCCGGTGATTTCTTGCATCTCGGCGCGGATCGTCTCTTCGTCGCCTCCGCGCCCTTGGAACAAGCCCTCGACGAAGATGAGATGATCGGGGGCGGCCGAGCGGCGATATGAAAATTCCATCGCGGCATTGTCGAGCGTCACCATCTCGCCGGCGTGATCGAGGGCCTTCGCCTCGAGGAGCACATCCTTCGTCTCGCCGCCATAGGCGCCGGCATTCATGCGCAGCGCGCCGCCGATGGTGCCCGGAATGCCGCGATAGAAGGAAAGCCCGGAGAAGCCGAATTTCGCTGCACCCAGAGCGAGCTTCACATCGGGCGCTCCGGCGCCCGCGCGAACCCGCTCGCCGGCGTCCTGCTCGACCTGCATGAAGCCCTTCCCAAGCCGGATCACGATGCCGGCGACCCCGCCATCGCGCACCAGAAGGTTCGAGCCGAGGCCGATGGTCAGGATCGGCAGCGCGCGCGCAAGGGGCGTCTTCTGGACCGCGCTCAGGAAATGACGAAGGTCGTCGACATCGACCGGCGTGAATAAAAGCTCGGCCGCTCCTCCGGCGCGAAACCAGGAGATCGGTGCGAGGGGGGCGTCGGCCGCAACCTCTCCGCGCAAATGCGGTGCGGCGGCGCGAAGCGCGCCCAAAAGATCTTGCGTCATGCGGTCATCCCGTTCGAGACGGGATAGATGTCCGGCTTTCGCCGCGGATTCAAGGCTCGGACGAAGATGCGCCCACGAGATTGTATCCCTCGTCCTCAGGAGCTCAGGCGCTCGCGCAAAGACGCGACCGCACCACGCATCAGCTTCCGGGTGGTGCGAGCGATGCCATGAACTTCGGCAAGGGGCGGCCTTGCGACACGAGGTAGGCCGCCATGGCCGAGACCACCTGGCGCACGGCCGGCCGAGCCGTGACCTTGTCGCGCCAGCCCATAAGCTTCGGGGTCGCGTCGGTCATCGGCGCGCCCATCCGCGCGCCGAAGAGTTGCGCCATGTAGAAAGCGATATCCGCATAGGAATAGGTTCCGGCGAGATACGCGCGCTCCGCCAGAAGCTCTTCCATCTCGCCATAAAAGCCCCCCGCCGCCCCGCGTGCCGCGACGGCCGCTGGATCATCCGGCGTTTCCTGAAGGGACATGAGGCGCACGATCGGAGGAAAATACACCTCGTCGGATTTGTGCTCGATGAGGCGGGCGCGCGCCCTTGCGGCGATCTCGCGAGGCCACAAGGGCGGCTCCGGTCGCAAATCCTCGAAATACTCGAAGATCTGAGTGGAATCGAAGATTTCGATATCGCCATGCACGAGCACGGGCACTTGCCGCTTCGGGTTGATGCGAAGGACTTCCGGATGCTTCGGCTCATAGAGCCGCTTCATCTCGAAGGGCACCATGACGAGCTCGAAGTCGAGGCCTTTCTCGCGCGCGGCGATCTCGGCCTTCGCGCCGAACATGCTCAACGGGCCGGAGTAGAGAATCATTCGGGCGGCGTTCGGCGTTGTGGTCGTCATCGTCGAGCCTTGGGAATTGCGACTAAGGCATCAGTATATATGATTTTGCGCGGGCGCCCTCCTTCTCCCGCGCTCTTCGCGCGGGAGAAGGTGCCGATCGCGTCAGCGATCGGCGGATGAGGGTGAGCTGCGATTCCCTGGGTGAGTTTGGCGCCGCGCTTGAAGATCAACCTTAGCTTGGCGTTATGGAAATAGGCCCTCATCCGACCATCGCTTCGCGATGGCCACCTTCTCCCGCAAAGGGAAAACCCATGCGCTCGGGCGAGGCCGTTTACCCTTTCGTAGCGCGAGCGCCGCACCATGGCTGCGCGCCATCGATGCGCGCCCCTTCGCCCAAAGATCAGGAGCGCCCCAAGCATGCCGATCTTCGCCGAGAGCTTTGCGGTGCCGCTCCTCGCGTTTCTCGTCGCGGCTCCAGGCGAGCCTTCGCCAGCATCCGGCGACGTTCCGGCCGCCGTGCTCTCGACGCTCACGCGTCGTTTCGTGGACGATGCCCCGCCGCTCGTTCGTGGGCTTGTGATCAAGCCGGACCGGCGCATGGCGGGCTTTGTCGCCTGCGGCGAGGTCGGCGCGAAGGATGCCTCGCGCTACCAGAGGTTCTTCGTCACGGTGCCGGGCGGCCTCGCCGTTCTCGAGAGCGACGACCGCGAACTCCTGGCTCGCTACTGGCAGCTCAACGGCTGTTGACCTCGACGACGGGGAGCGAGCTCGTCGAGGACACCGCGCCAGCCTCCGCATTATCGCTGTCGACGAGCGACACCCAGATGTTCTCATCCGCCTGCGATTGGCGCTTCACGAAGGCATAGCCCGTCTCGTCCCAACGCAGCAGCTTGTCGGTGAGGTTGTCGAGCACGAAATCACCCTGGTCGGTGGTGACGGTGAGGACCGCATGACCATCCCCCTGATGATCGAGCACCACGGTTGCAAGCGCCGCCGAGCGCGGCCAACCGGCCTCGATGAGCATCTTGCGTTTCAAGAGCATGAAATCGCTGCAATCGCCGGCGCCGTCGTCCGGATAGGTCCACCAATCGATGAGCGTCTCGCGGTCGAGATGGTAATGCTCGTCATCCGTCCGTGGCGTGATGGTCCGGTTGGCGAGCGTGGTCACGGCGACCAGGAGGTGGCGCGTCTGAGGCGTGAGGGCGACATTGACGGGCGTCTCACTGCCCGCGTCGCATTCATCGGCCGCAACGCGGCAGAGATTGTGCCAGCCGATCGGTCGGCGCGTCTCGGCGCCCACAGGCGTCCAGCTCGCATGACGCATCGCGGCAGGTCGCGCGGGCGCTGGCGAGGCCGTCGCCTTCAACGCCAGGGTGGTCGTGCAATAGCCCGCGAGCAAAGCGACCAGAAGCTTGAGCATCCCCGTTTTCATTGGTTGACCCCTTCCCTAGAGTGGGGCCAACGTCGCACGGAGGTTTTTCCGCGGGCCGAATTTGCCGCGACGCATTCGAGAGGATGGATTTACGCCGAATTAGGCAAAATTCGATTCAGGCCCTCTTGGGCCGACGGACGGCTCTCACCTTGCCGCTCGTTCCGCCGCCGCAAAAGAACTGGTCGTCGCCGTCGGACTCGAGCCCCGACACGCCGATGCCCGGCGGCATCTCGAGACTTTCCAGCACCTCCCCGCTTCGAGGGTCGAGCCGCCGCAATTCGCTTTCTTCGCCTTCCCAAGTGCCATGCCAAAGCTCGCCGTCGACGAAGGTGACGCCGGTGACGAAACGATTGCACGCGATGGTACGAAGGATGGCGCCCGTCCGTGGGTCGACTTGATGGATCTTCCGACCCCGATGCTGGCCCACCCAGAGCGTCCCTTCGGCCCAGGCGAGGCCTGAGTCGCCACCACCCCCAGGCGCCGGGATCGATGAGAGGACCCGCCCGCTTTCCGGATCGATCTTCTGGATGCGATCCTCGGCGATCTGAAACAGGTGCTGGCCGTCGAATGCGGTTCCCGCATGCGCGGCGACATCGATCGAGCGAAGCGTCTTTCCGCTCCCTGGATCGATGGCGTTCAATCGATCTCCGACCGCAATCCAGACTTTCTCTCCGTCATAGGTGACCCCATTCACGCGTTCGACGCCCGGAAAGGGTCCGTACTCACGGATAATTTCGGCGGGCGCTTTTTTCATGCGGCCATCCTAACCGCTCGGCAAAGGCGCGGGGAGTAACAAGGTCGTCGCGAAACCGGGCACGGGCGGAGTCATCCAGCGACGCGCTCGTCCGCGACCGAAAGGCTGCACCTTGCCTGATGCCGCGAGCGCATCGAGTGCCCGCTGCACATTGCGCTGGCTCGATCCGAGCGCAAGCGCGAGCGCCGAGCTCGACCAGGATTCACCATCGGCGAGGAAGGCGAGCACCCCCGCATGCTTCTCTTCGACGGGTCGCGCCAGCACGACGACCTCGCGTGCGCGGCGCGGTGAGAGCGCAAAGCCTCGCTTCGTCGCGCTCACGCCGGCGAGCGGGCGAAGCATCGCGCGAACCCGCCCGATTTCGACGCGCAAGCGGGCGCGATGGGAGTCATCGGCGTGCTTGGCACGGAAGGCGCGCGCGAGGAGCGTGCCCCTTGGCACATCCGCGGGCCAGGCTTCGCCGAGCGCGCGAGCGAGCGCGAACAACACCGGACGCCTGGCCAGCGAGACCACGGTGCCCGCATCCCGCACGACGTGACGGCACGCGTCGACAACGAGCGCCTTCGACGCGAGCAAGGCTTCGACCTCCTCGAGCCGCAGGGGTCGTTCCTCGCCGCGCGCGATGAGGCGCGCCGCGGGCGTGTCGAGGAGGAGGGAGGCGCTTTCAACCTCCGCCGCAAGCGCCGGGATGGCCGCCTCGCGCGCGGCAAGCTCGCCCCGGGCGAGCGCGGCGCGGGCCGTCTTGGTTCGCAGCCGCCGCATCGCGATCCCCGCGATGACGAGCTCATGGACGGCCCTCGATGCGGGTGGGAAGGGCGCGGGGTCGAGCTCGGCGAGCCTTTGCTCTGCCTCGTCGAGGCGCCCGATGAGGATGAGGCGCCTGATCTCGAGATGGCGCGCATGCGCGCCGTTCAGCCGGTCGCCATGCGCTTCGAGCGTCGCGCGCGCCGCGTCGAGCGCCTTCGCGGGCCAGTTGAGGTCGCGTGAGGCGAGCGCGACCTCGGCCTCGGCGACGACGCATCTCGCCCGCGCCACGGCTTCTTTCGGGCCGAAGGCGCGTGCCGCGCTCCGCAGAAGCGACTTCGCCCGATCGAGATCGCCTAGTCTCGCCATCGCGATGCCGCGAAGCGCAAGCGCGGCCGCGTCGTCGCGCAGCGCGACGCGGTTCAGCGCGCCGAGGACATCACCTGACGCGAGCGCGCGCGCCGCGGCCGTGATCAGCGAGTCCATGAAAATCCCGCCACACTTGTCACTCCCAGCTCTCGCGTTCCCGCCCTACTTTATCTCCCGAGGACCAACCAGCGTCGTGTCGCGAGCTTCACGCGCGGCGAAGGACCAAGGGAGAGACGAAATCATGAGCACGCATCAGACCGGGACCCGTAAAGAATGGCTCGAGGCGCGCCTCGCGCTGCTCGAGGAAGAAAAGCAGCTGACGCGGCGCAGCGACGAGCTCGCGCGGCGGCGCCAAGCGCTGCCCTGGGTCCGAGTCGACAAGGACTATCGATTCGAGACCGATGAAGGCAGCGCCTCGCTCGTGGATCTCTTCAAGGGGCGCTCGCAGCTCCTCGTCTACCATTTCATGTTCGGACCCGATTACAAGGCGGGCTGCCCCTCCTGCTCGTCGATCGCGGACGGGTTCGAAGGCTTCGCCATTCATCTCGCGAACCATGACGTCACGCTTTCGGCGGTCTCTCGGGCGCCGCTCGGGAAACTTCAGGCCTACAAACGGCGCATGGGGTGGAGCTTTCCCTGGGCGTCCTCGGTCGGCAGCGACTTCAACTTCGACTTCAACGTCTCCTACACCGAGGAGCAGCAGCGCAAGGGGGAAATCGAGTATAATTTCGAGCGCGGCGGCCATGCCATGGATGCGACGCCGGTCCCCGAGCCGGTCGCCCAATTCGCCGCCACTTGCGGCACGGACGCGTCCACCTTTTCGCGCGATCGGCCGGGCATGAGTTCATTCGTGCGCGAGGACGGTGCCGTCTACCACACCTACTCCACCTATGCGCGCGGGCTCGATGGCCTTTGGGGCATGTATCAATGGCTCGATCGCGCGCCCAAGGGCCGCAACGAGAAAGGCA
>DASZIL010000216.1:0-3716 GCA_035949255.1 Beijerinckiaceae bacterium
CCAAGCCTTCTGATACCAAGCCTTCTGATACCAAGCCTTCTGATACCAAGCCTTCGGACTCGAAGCCTTCGGATTCCGGCAAGTCCTCGGGCGGCAAATCGGAGGGCAAGCTCAAGCTTGCGGTGGACCCGGACCATGACCGGTCGAAGGATGAGCCGAAGGTGATCAGCCTCGACGCTTTCCGCAAGAAGCCGTGAGCGTAAAGCCGTGAGCGCCGAGGTCGTCAATCTGCGGCTCGCCCGCAAGCGCCGTGAGCGTTCCGCAAAAGAAGAGGAGGCGGCACGAAATCGCCTCCTCCACGGCGAGACGAAGGCCGCGCGCACGCATAAGCGGCTCACCGCCGAGAAGGCGAGGCGCGATCTCGACGCCCGCAAGCTCGAAGCGTCACGCGAGCTTTCTCCGATCATCGACGAAACGCTCTGAATGGCGGGCGGCGGGCGGGCTTCCGCGGTCGTCAAACGTTCGGTGACGATCGCGGGTCACGCGACGAGCGTTTCGCTCGAAGAAGCCTTCTGGACGGGTCTCGCGCAGATCGCGCAAGCCGAAGGGATAAGCACCGCGGCTCTCTTGCGCCGCATCGATGCGACGCGCTCGGAACCGGACGCTTCGGCGAGCAATCTGTCCTCGGCCATCCGGGTCTTCGTGCTGCGCTGGATGGCCGCGAAGGCAGGCGTGCCGGCGCTGTGATTAATCCCCGCTCCCGGCGAAGGATACGGCTTTCGCCTCGATCACGGATCGCGGCCTCGATGACCCGTAAAGGGCTTCGACCTCGCTCGCGCGCCGCGTGAGCACGGCCCGCTGATTGATCGAGCCCTTGTCGGTGATCTCATTTGCGTCGATCGAAGGCGGCTCCTCGAGCAGGATCAGCCGGGCGACGCGCGTCGAGGAGCCCTTGGCTCCATGCGCGAAGCTCGCGAGGAGGCGCGAGAGCGTTTCCCGTGTCGCCTCGTGCCGTAGGATCTCGGCCGCGCCGCTCGAAGCGGGAAGCTTGGCGCATAAGCTCCTGCAAGCCTCGACATCGGGAAACACGAGGGCGCAGACCTCGTCCCGGTCGTGGCCGGTGATGACCACTTCCTTGGCATAGGGCGCGAAGGCCGTAAGGAACGCCTGGCGCAAGGTTCCGACCGTCACCCAGGTGCCGGTCGCGAGCTTGAAATTCTCGGCGATGCGGCCGTCGAAGCAAAAGCCCTTGGATTCATCCTTCTCGTCGAGAAAGCGCAGCGCGTCGCCGAAGCGGTAATAGCCCTCCTCGTCGAAGGCTTTGCGCGTGACCTCCTCATCGCGCCAATAGCCGGGCGTGATGTTCGGGCCGCGCACGCGCCCTTCAAGCTTGTCGCCGACCGGCGCGAGCTTCACCTCGACGCCGGGAAGCGGCACGCCGACGGCGCCGGCCCGGCTCGTCTCCGGCGTCGTGAATATGGCGGACGGCGCGGTCTCGGTCGCGCCGAGCCCGGTGAGCATGGCGATGCGTTCCCCGCAAGTCTCGAAGCTGAGTTCCGCGATCTCGTCCCAGACGGTCTGCGAGAGGCTCGCGCCCGCGTAGAACATCACTTTGAGCCGGCTGAAGAAATTTTCGCGCAAGGCGCGATCCTGGCGCAAGAAGGGCAGGAGCGCCTCGAAGCCGCGCGGCACGTTGAAATAGATGGTCGGCGCGATCTCGCGCAGGTTGCGCACCGTGCGCTCGATGGCGCCGGGCATCGGCTTGCCCTCGTCGATATAAAGCGAGCCGCCATTATGGATGGCGATGCCGATGTTGTGGTTGCCGCCGAAGGTGTGGTTCCACGGCAGCCAGTCGACGAGTACCGGCGGCTCATCCTCGAGGAAAGGCAGGTGCGCCGCGATCATCGCCTGGTTCGAGCAGAGCATGCGCTGCGTATTGATCACGCCCTTGGGCATGCCGGTCGAGCCGGAGGTAAAGAGGAATTTCGCGATCGTATCCCCTGTGGTGCGCGCATGGGCGGCTTCCACTTCGGGCGTCGGCTCGGCCGCCGCGAGATCGGCGAAGGCGGTGGCCTTGGGGTGGGCGGGCGTCGGCTCACCGAGCACGATCTCCGCCTCGGCGGGAACGCAAGCCGTGATGGCGCGCGCGAACATCTCGCCTTGCGCCGCGAAGACGAGGCCTGGCGTCAGCGTCGCGAAGATATGGCGCAGCTTGCCGAAATCGGAGGACATCAACGAATAGGCGACCGAGATGGGCGCGTAAGGGATGCCGACATGCATGGCGGCAAGCCCAAGGAGCGCATGCTCGATGGAGTTATCGGAGAGGATCGCGACCGGGCGCTCGGCCGAAAGCCCGCGCGCGAGGAGCGACGCGCCGATGCGCCGCACGCGCGCCATCGCCTCCCCATAGGAGAGACGGCGCCAATCGCCGTCGCCGCCGCGCTGCGCAAGAAAGAGACGCTCGGGCGCGAGATGCGCCCAATGCGCCAGGCACTCGGTAAGGCGGCCGGGATAAGGGCCGAGCCGCACGGGCGAACGCGCGTAGACCGTGCCGTCGGCACGCTTGTCGATCAGAATGCCGGACTCACCAAGCCGGACGGGCCTTAGCCTCATTGGCCTCAACGGTCTTGACATCTGCTTTCCCTGGGGCCGTATGGCTCAAGCTTCACGAGCGCCAACAAACACCGGTCACGCGACTGGCGGCGTAGTGATGCCGGAGAAATGCCGGTTGGTGTCGCGCGATTTCACCGGACACAGCCGCGGATTATGACCGCGTCCGTTTGGGAAATTCAACCAAGCCCAGCACGAATTGATCACGAATTGATCAACCTTGCGTCGGCATGGCAGAAGCAGCCACAATCGCGGGAATCGTTGAAGGAGGCCAAAATGAAAAGAATTTTCGCGGCGGCGCTCGCCGTCGTGGCGATGCTCGGCGCCGGTGAGGCGCAAGCGCAGAAGAAGACGCTGGTCATCGGCATGGGCTCGGCGGATGCGGGCAAGCTCGATCCGCACATCGCCTCGACCACGCCGGACAAGGGCTTGCTGCAATACATCTTCAACGGGCTCGTGCGCATCAGGCCGGGCCAGATCAGCCCGGACACGATTGAGCCCGACCTCGCCGAGAGCTGGACCTCGGCACCGGGCGGCACCGAATGGACCTTCAAGATCCGCCAGGGGGTGCAATGCCATTCGGGCTATGGCGAGTTCACCGCCGAGGACGCGGCCTATTCGCTCAAGCGTGCCGCCAACAAGGCGACCTCCTCCTATTCCAACGATTTCTCGAGCATCGACAAGGCGGAAGCAGTCGACAAATACACCTTGAAGATCACGCTCAAGGCACCGGTTGCGGGCTTCCTCGGCTATGTCGCCAACATCAACGGCGGCAACATGGTGTGCAAAAAGGCCGCCGAGGAGATGGGCGACGGCTTCTCCAAGAAGCCGATCGGCACCGGCCCCTTCATGTTCGCGGAATATCAGCCTCAGCAATTCGTGCGCCTTGTCGCGAACAAGCAATATTTCCGCGGCGCGCCGATGCTCGACGAGATCATCTATCGCTACATCCCGTCCGATTCGAGCCGCGACCTCGCCTTCCAATCGGGTGAGCTCGACATGATCTACGGCAAGCAGGATCAAGCCTGGGTCGACCGCACGAAGCAGCTCCCGGGCGTCAAGGTGATCGCCATGGAGCCCGGCGAGCTCTCGACGCTCTTTCTCAACGTCACGGTGAAGCCGCTCGATGATTTGCGCGTGCGCGAGGCCATCGCCTATGCGGTCGA